>CAZXKZ010000079.1:0-10644 GCA_964641825.1 uncultured Bauldia sp. | reverse complement strand
CTTCTACGATCCGCCCGACCGCGGCTTCGAGCGCGAGATCAGGAAGCGGCTCGACTACTGGGCCAAGCTCCGGCGCGAGCGGGGCGGGCGATGATCTACTTCGCCTACGGCTCCAATATGAATCCCGGCCAGATGGCTGAGCGCTGTCCGGAGGCGCGCACCATCGGCGTGGCGCGGCTGGTGGACTATTGCCTCTGCTTCCCGCGCATGTCGGCCTCGCGGCGCTGCGCCTCGGCCGGGATCGAGCCACGGCCCGGCAACGCGGTGTGGGGCGTGCTCTACGATGTCCCCGAGGCGGACATGACGGTGCTCAACTACCACGAGGGCTACGACCCGAAGGGGCCGCCTGCGCAGAACCGGCATGTGCTGAAGGAGGTCACCGTGCTCCGTATCGGCGGCTCCGAGCCGGTCAAGGCGATGACTTATTTCGCCATTCCCGACGGGACGACGTCGCCGCCTTCGGTGGCGTACATGAACACCATCATCGACGGCGCGCTCTATCACGGGCTGCCGAAGGCCTACATCGCGGCGCTCGAGCGCGTGCGCACCGCGTAGTTATCCCCACAATCATCCACAGCTTGTTAAAACGCAAAATTTCTCCGGTGCGCCGGGGGATATCTCCACGCATGATCCGGTCGACGCAGGAGATGCGGCGGCCATGTTCTATTTCGCGTACGGGTCGAATCTCGACCTGATGCAGATGCAACTGAAATGTCCCGATGCGCAGTTCGTTTCGACGGCGCGGCTGGATGGATACAAGATCTGTTTTCCCCGAAGATCGTTCGTGCGCGATTGCGCGGTGATCAGCATCGAGCCCGAGGTGGGCGAGTCGGTGTGGGGCGCCCTCTACGAGATCGAGGACCGCGATATGAAGCGCCTCGATGAGCGCGAGGGGTTCAATCCGCGGCGCGAGCACGCGAAGAACACGCGCTATCGCCAGACGGTGCAGGTGGAGACCTCCGACGAGCGCACGGTGTCGGCGGAGGTCTATATCGCGGTTCCCAGCGAGAACCCCGGCCTGCCGACGCCGCAGTACATCGGCTACCTCGTCGCCTCTGCGGCGGAATGCGGGCTGCCGAAGTCGCACATGGTGAAGCTCGCCGGGCACATCCCGGTCGCCCCGCAGTTGCCGCCGCCTCCCGAGCTTCCGCCGCAACAGGCCGCCGCCTGACGCCTCGCGGCCGGCCGTTGACGGGCCGGTCCGCCGCTGCCACAACATGCCCCGAGGGAATGGAGTCTCCCTTCAACCGCTCCCATGGAGCTGATGACTCCTGCCGCATGCCTGCGGCGGGAGTCTGTCCGGAACCCGCCGCGATGGCGGGTTTTTCGTTTCCGGACGGAGAAGCGACATGATCGGCACGTTTCTGGTCTTCCTCGGTGGCGGCATCGGTGCCGCGCTCCGGCATGGGGTCAATATCGCCGCCGCCCGCGCCCTGGGGATCTCGTTCCCGTGGGGGACGCTCATCGTCAACATCGTCGGTTCGACGGTGATGGGCCTGCTGGCCGGCTGGTTCGCGCTCCGCGCCGATGCCGGGCTCACGCAGCACGCGCGCCTGTTCCTGGCGACCGGCGTCCTCGGCGGCTTCACCACCTTCTCCGCCTTCTCGCTCGATGTTGCGCTCCTGTGGGAGCGGAACGCCGCCGGGCTCGCCGCGGGCTACGTCGCGGCCTCCGTCGTGCTGTCGGTCTTGGGACTGTTTGCCGGCCTATGGGTCGTCAGGACGATAACGTAGTTCGCGTCAGGCAGGGGCCGGCCTGCCCGCGTCGTCGTGCCCGGTCCGCCGGTAGCGCTCGCCCTTGCGCAGCATGACGCCGTTGGCGCTGGCGATGCCCATCTCCAGGCTTTCGGCGATGCGCTGCGCCCGCTCGATGAAGTGCTCCGCTGCGGCCGGCGGGCACACCTCGTGCGCTGTCTCGGCGAACAGCGCCAGCCAGCGGTCGAAGTGGTGCGCATCGACCGGCAGCGGCAGGTGCTTGCGCATCGGCTGCCCGTGATAGGCGCCGGTCATCAGTGCCACCGACGACCAGAATGCACACATCTGCGCGAGGTGCGGCGTCCAGTCCCTGATGCGCTCGTTGAAGACCGGCCCGATGAGGTCGTCGGTCCGCACGCGGGCATAGAAGGCGTGGACGAGACGCCGGATCATGGCGTCGTCGATTCCGGTCTTGGCGCGGATCGCCGCGGTGATCTCCGCGCGGCGCGCGTTGGCGGAGTGGATCGTCTCGCTCATCTCTTGCCGCCCACGACCTCTGCTATGACACGGGCGTTGTTGTGCTCGCTGTCGCGCGCGGCATAGACGAGGGTGACGGTGCCCTTCCTGACGTGCTCCTTGAGCAGCTTCACCGCTGCGGGATTGCGTGCCAGCTCGCTCCTGTAGCGCCGGCGAAACTCCGTCCAGCGTTCCGGGTCATGCCCGAACCATTTACGCAGCTCCGTGCTCGGCGCGATGTCCTTCAGCCAGAGCGCGAGATGTGCATCGTCCTTGCTGATGCCGCGCGGCCAGATGCGGTCGACCAGGATGCGCGTGCCGTCGGCGCGGGCGGCGGGCTCGTAGATGCGCTTGATGCTGATGCCAGCCAAGGAAGCCTCCCTCTGGTGCTTCTTGCGGGTTCATATAGGACACCGGCCGGCCGTTTCCGGCGGGCCAAAGCGTCGCGGGGTGGGCGGTTATAGCGTGGCTCACCCATGCCTCCGATCGAGGCGGCGGCCAGGCGCAAGGTGATGGCGGACTGCCATCAATCCGGCCAGTGCCGCGACGGCAAATGCAGCCCCAACGAGAAACGTGGCTTCCGGGCCTGCGATGTCCCACAGCACTCCGGCGATCACGCTGGCGGCCAGCAGAACGCTGCCGCTGACCAGATTGAACATGCCGAATGCCATGCCCCTGAGGTCGGCCGGCGCGGTGTCGGCAACGAATGTCGCGAGTAGTCCTTGGGTGAAGCCCATGTGCAACCCCCACAGAATGACGCCGACCGCGATGCCGAAAATGTTCCCGACGAGACCGAGCACGAGGTCCGCGGCAACCAGGAAGATGAGGCCGACAGCCAGCACCGTCACCCGGTTGGTCCGGTCGGACAGAATCCCGGCAGGATAGGCGGCCAGTGAATAGAAGACGTTCATCACGACCATCACTGCGGGCGCGAGGAAGATCGGCAAATCGACCGAGAGTGCGCGCAGGATCAGGAATGCTTCGCTGAAGCGGGCCAGCGTGAAGACGGCCGCCACCGCCACCACTGCCCAGTAGGCGCTGCCAAGCCGGCCGAGTTCGGCGCGGCTGAGAGGAGCGTGAACCCTGCGAAGGTCGGAGGGCCGATCCGGTTCTCGGACGGCCAGGGTAATAAGTGCGAAGGCTGCGAACGCCGGTATCACCGCGATCCAGAAAACGGCAGTGAAGTTGTCGGTGGTCAGCCACATCAGCCCAATGGCGATCAGCGGCCCGAGGAATGCGCCGACGGTGTCCAGAGCCTGCCGGAGACCGAAGCTCGCGCCGCGCACCTCCGGAGGCGCTATGTCGGCGACCAGCGCGTCCCGCGGTGCGCCGCGGATGCCTTTGCCGATCCGGTCGATGAAACGGGCCGCGAACAGCCAGCTAACCGAATGCGCCATTGGAAAGATTGGTTTCGTGAGCGCGGCAAGGCCATATCCGAGCGCCGCGAGGAATTTGCGTTTGCCCAGCCAGTCTGAGAGTGCGCCGGAGAAGACCTTGGTGATCGCCGCGGTTGCCTCCGCGATACCCTCGATCACGCCGACGGTTGCTGCCGACGCGCCGAGAACCGTGACGAGGTAGATCGGCAGCAATGCATGGACCATCTCTGAAGAGACATCCATGAGAAGCGACACAAGGCCGAGCACCCAGATCGCGGCGGGGATTCGGCGGGCGGCGGATGTCGGAGCCATGGCGTTACCCTCGGTCGATCGGGCAACAAAAACCCGCCTTGCGGCGGATTAACCGGCCCCCGCAGCGGCGGGCCTCCACGGCCCTCGCAGCAGGAGTCATCAGCCACTCAAGGCCATTTTCGGGGGACTCCATCCCCATCGCTGCAAAGGCTATTGCCCGTCCGCTGGCCGGTCAACGGGGGCGTAGCCATTGCTGCGGGTCGTCAGCGCCGTAGTCTGGTGCTATAGGCTGCGCCGTCACTCGGCACCCGCTCATGGCCAGCATCGAAACCAGAACCGTCGGTCCGGACGAAGCCGGCATGCGCCTCGACCGTTGGTTCAAGGCACACTATCCGGCGCTGTCCTTCGGCCACCTCCAGAAGCTCATCCGCTCCGGCCAGGTGCGGGTCGACGGCGGCCGCGCGAAGACCAACACGCGGCTGGAACCGGGGCAGGCGGTGCGCGTCCCGCCGCTGTCTGCACCGAGCGCGGTGAATCCCTCCCCGGAACGGGAAGGGGGGACCGCCCGTAGGGCGGTGGGTGGGGAAACGCGGGTCGAGCCCCTCCGGCCGGCTTCGGCGACCACCTCCTCCTTTCAGGGAGAGGGACGCCGCCCCCGTGGCGCGGTCAATGACGCCGACTTCCTCCGCTCGATCCTCCTGCATGAGGACGACGAGGTGTTCGTCTTCAACAAGCCAGCAGGGCTGGCCGTGCAGGGCGGCTCAGGGCTCACCCGCCATGTCGACGGCATGCTGGAGGCCTTCCGCGACCGCAAGGGACAGAAGCCGCGGCTCGTCCATCGCCTCGATCGCGATACTTCCGGCGTGCTCGTCGTCGCGCGCACGCGGCTCGCCGCGCAGAAGCTCGCCGAGGCCTTCCGGGCGCGCACCACCCGCAAGATCTATTGGGCGCTGGTCAAGGGCGTGCCGAAGCCGCGACAGGGCCGCGTCTCGACGTGGCTCGCCAAGGAGGGCACGCCGGAGGGCGACCGCATGCGCGTGGCGCGCCACGGAACGGACGATGCCAGCCACGCCGTTTCTCTCTACTCGGTCGTCGAGACGGCCGGACAGAAGCTCGCATGGCTCTCCATGCGGCCGGTCACGGGCCGCACACACCAGCTCCGCGCCCATGCCGCCCATATCGGCCATCCCATCATCGGCGACCCCAAGTATTTCACCGCCGAGGACAGTTGGGATTTTCCGGGCGGCATCCAGAAGAAGCTCCACCTCCATGCCCGCCGGATCGTCATTCCCCATCCCGCGGGTGGAACGCTGGACGTGACGGCGCCGCTCCCGCCGCATATGCAGCAGACGTGGAACCTGCTCGGGTTCGACGCAGCCAGCGGGGATGGTTCCGAAACCGGAGAGGATGAGTGATGGCCAACAGCCCCGGCGCCGTGGCGCGCGTGAAGATGCATCCTGCCGGCCCCGAGTTCTCGGGCGTCGTCTGGGGTTCCATGCGCTCCGAGGAGCAGTTCCGCTCGCCGTTGGAGCTCGCCGAGTTCCTTCGCTTTCTCCTCGACCGCGGCATCACCACGCTCGACACCGCCAACACCTACGGCATTCCCGAGGCCTACACGACGGAGGAGTTTCTCGGCAAAGCCGTCGCCGAGGTGGGTCGCGACCGGTTCGAGATCGTCACCAAGTGCGGCATCCAGCGCGTCTCGCCCCATCGGACGGAGAACCGCATCCGCCATTTCGATTTCAGCGAGAAGGAGATCAACCGTTCGGTCAATCGCTCGCTGGAGAAGCTCGGCATCGAGCAGGCGGATGTCATCCTGCTCCATCGCCCCGACTACCTGATGGACCCGGACGAGACGGCCGGCGCACTGGAGGGCCTCATCTCGTCCGGCCGCGCGAAGTATGTCGGCGTCTCCAACTTCTCCGCCTCGCGCTACGACCTCCTCGCCGCGCGCATGAAATCGCCTCTGGTGACGAACCAGATCGAGTTCTCGCCGCTGTTCCTCGAGCCGATTTCCAACGGCCGCTTCGACCACGCCATCCGCAACCACTACCGCCCGATGATCTGGTCGCCGGTCGGTGGCGGTGCGCTGCTCAGGGGCGACGACGAGCGCACGCGGAAGATCCGCGCGCTCCTCACGGATATCGCCGTGCGCACCGGCCTCGACGGACCGGGCGACGCGGCCATCGCCTTCGTCGCCCGCCATCCCGTGAAAGGCGTGCCGATCGTCGGCTCCGGCAAGCGCGAGCGTGTGGACGGCGCCATCAGGGCGGTGAACACCGTTATGGACCGGCAGGACTGGTACGCGATCGTCACCGAAACCAGCCCGATGCTCGAGCTGTGACCGACAGGCCGAACCCGATCGCGGTCGCGCAGCGGCTGGCGAAGCAGGAGCCGCCGCGCCGCTTCTATAAGACAGCGTCCGCTGGCCCCTACCTGGACGGCTTTGCGGTCCTGCTCGACGGCAAGGTCGCCAAGACCCCGTCGCGCAATGCGCTCGCCGTTCCCGATCACGGCCTCGCCGAGGCGCTCGCGGCGGAATGGCAGGCGCAGGGCGAGCGTCTCGATCCGGCGACCATGCCGCTCACGCGCATCGTCAATGCGGCGATCGACGGCGTCGCCGGCGAAATGGCGGCGGTGCGCGCCGAGATCGTCAGGTATTCCGGCAGCGACCTCATCTGCTACCGGGCAGAGGAGCCGCAGTCGCTGGTTGAGGCACAGTCGGCAGCATGGGATCCTCTCGTTGCCTGGGCGCGCGAGGCGCTCGGCGCGCGGCTGCAACTCGCAGCCGGCATCGTTCATGTGAAGCAGGACGAGTCGGTGCTCGCCGCTGTCGATCGGGCGCTGGAGCCGCTCGGTGCGCTGGCGCTTGCCGCCGTCCATACGGCGACGACGCTCACCGGCTCCGCCATCATCGCGCTCGCTGTGCTGCACGGCCGGCTTTCCATCGACGATGCGTGGGCGGTCGCCCATGTCGACGAGGATTGGCAGATGCGCCAGTGGGGCGCCGATGAAACCGCGCTCGCCACCCGCGCGCGCCGTCGCCGCGAGATGGATGCCGCCGGGCTGATCATGGCCGCCCGCGCCCGCAATCGGGCGCTGTGACGACCGTCACTTTCCCGCCCTGTACACCGTGCTATCTGCCGACCCACGCATACTGCACGAGGAGGATTCCATGAGCATGTGGCCCGGACGCATTCGTGCGCTCGCAGCCGCGGCCGGGATCGGCGCGGCGGCCGTGACCGGCGGCGGCTTCGTGTCGCTCGCTGCCACCACGCCCGCTGCCGCGGCCTGCTTCGAGGTCGTCGGCTGCACCAACGATCAGGTCATGCAGGTGGAGCTCTTGCGCACGCTGTCGTGCGACGCGCTCTGGACGGTGCGCAACTTCATGTACGACGAGCAGGGTTACTGCTTCCAGACCGCCAAGGCGCAGGCCGTGTTCTCCAACGAGGGCTGCTTCATCACCAACGGCGCGCTCGTCCCCTTCAACGCCTATGAGCGCACCAACATCGACCGGATCGTCGCCGTCGAGCGCGAGAAGGGCTGCTGAGGCGCCTCGGGCGCTTCCGCCGCCCCCTCCGGCTCGGCGTTGCCGGTTTGCAACATGCCGGTGGAAAAGTTGTTGACCGGCTGTTCAGAACCCGTCGCGCCTCTCGCGCTCGCCGTTGATTCCCTTGGTTGATTCGCCGGCGGACGCCGATTCCGGCGCTGCGGCCTCCGTGCGCCGCCCTGTGGACACAAGGCAAACCGCGGCTACTATCGATCCGTCACCTGTGCGGAGTGCGTAGAGGCCCGCGCCTGCATCCGGTGGCATCAGTCGCCGTTTGCGGCACGGCGTCGCCGTTCGCGTATCCTTGGGATGCGCGGGCGCGGTGGGGTGTGTTGCGTTGGCGGGCCGTGAGCACCAGGTAGCAGGCGCGTTCAGGCGTCCGGCGTTTCGGCCGGGTGCGGCGCCGCGCGCGATCTCCCCCAGAAATCGAACGAGTTTCGGCAGCGGAGTCGGGCCTCTGGCCTTCGACCACGACGTCTCCGTTGCCGCAGGAGACGGCGGCGTCTGGATCACCTTCGGTAACTGGTTTTGCGTAACCGGGGGGCACACCTGTTTTTCAAAGGCTCCAGACGCCGCCATCTTCAAGCGCAGCCGCCAGGGCGCGCCCAGACGAGCTTTCCCGTCGCCACGCGGAGCGGCCGCCGGCCGGCTCCGTCACGCCGGGATCGGACTGCGGAATGGCAAGAGAATCTGAGTTTTGTTTCGGCCCGCATTTCCGCGGGCAGGAGTCATCGTACGTGCGTTACTGGGTTAGTCTCCTTTTTGTTCTCGCAATCATTATCTCCGGAGTCGCAGTCGCTTTTTCGTCGACCGCAGAGCAAGGTTCGTGGTCCCTGAGTTTTCCGATGCCATGGGCATCCCAGTCGGCGGCGGCTTCGGAGGAGCCGTCCGCGCAGAACGCGGCTGGGACGCCCACGGTCACGGTGCTGCAGGGGCAGCCGATTGGCGACTGGATATTCAACTGCGGGACGAATCCGCAGACGTCCAGAAAGCAATGCACCATCGCACAGCAAATCACGGATAAGCGCACTCAGTCCGTTGTTTTTACGTGGCTGATTGGCGACGACGGCAATGGCGGGTTCGTGGCCGTATGGCAGACCCCGACCGGCGTCCTCGTGAACCGTGGCGTCACTGTCGATGTTGGCGTTCAGCGCCCGATCGCTGTCCCCTTCACAGCCTGCGTGACCGGGCGTTGTGAGGCGGTCGCGAACCTCGCTCCGGATTTTATCGATACTTTGACAAGCGCCACGAAGGCGGCGGCAACCGTCTATACGGTCAACGGCGAGGGGCTGACTTTCGGCCTCAGCGTCGACGGGTTGGCCGAGGCCATCGATGCTGTAAAAGCTTCGAGGGCCGGCTAGGCGAGGCGGCGGCCGGCCGCTTGCCGGTGCGCCGCCTCGACATTCTCTCCTTCTCCCTTTCGTTCGATTGCGTCCGGCGGATCGGCTAGTCTCCGCCGGATGAGCCATCCGTTCTCCGCTCGTGCATGATCGGCGAGCTCCTGCCGCGCCTTGCGCTTGCGCTCGCCATCGGCTTCCTGATCGGCGTCGAGCGCGGCTGGCGCGAGCGCGATGCCGGGGAGGGCAACCGCACCGCCGGCCTCAGGACGTTCACCCTCATCGGCCTAACCGGCGGCGTCTTCGGCCTGCTCGGGCAGGAGCTCGGCGAGATGGCGTTCGCCGCCGGCTTCCTCGCCGTCGCCGTCGCCGTCACGCTGTTCCGCTGGCGCGAGTCCGAGCGCGAGGGCGGCTTCGGCGCCACCACGGTGGTGGTCGCGTTCCTGACGTTCGGCCTCGGCGCCTACGCCGTCGCGGGCGACATGACGGCCGCAGCTGCTGCCGCCGTCGCCACGGCCGCCATCCTCGCCGCCAAGGGCTGGCTCCATGCGTGGCTCCGGGCGCTGACGTGGGAAGAGCTTCGCTCGGCGCTGATCCTCTCCGCCATGACGTTCGTGGTGCTGCCGGTGCTGCCCGATCGCGGATACGGGCCTTACGAGGCCCTCAACCCGCGCAGTTTATGGTTGATGACCATCGCCATCGCCGGCGTCTCGTTCATCGGCTACGTGGCGGTCAGGGTTGCGGGCTCGCGCCACGGACCGCTCATCGCCGGCGTCGCCGGCGGCACCGTCTCGTCGACCATCACCACCATCGACATGGCGCGGCGGGCCGCAACGATGCCCCAGCGTACGTGGTCGTTTCTGGCGGCCGCGCTCGCCGCCTCGGCGGTCATGTACGTTCGCGTCGCTGTCATCGTTGCCGCCTTCGGCCCCCATCTTCTGCCGCGCGTCGGCTGGCCGCTCGGCGCGGCCGTCGTCGTCACGGCGGGCGCGGCCCTGGCGATCAACCGCTCGTGGCAGGACGGTGAGGAGGACGGGCCGGAGGGTTCACGCTTCACCAATCCGTTCGAGCTCAAGACCGTCCTGTTCGTGGGTGCGCTGCTCGCAGCGGTCACGCTCTTGTCGACTGTGGCGTCGGAGGCCTTCGGCGCGAGTGGTGTCATGGTCGTGGCGGCGCTCGCCGGCATCAACGATGTCGACGCCATCACGCTGTCGATGACGCGGGCGCCTGGTGGGCTCACTGCGGCGACGGCGGCGCTCGCCATTCTGGTTGCCGTCGTCGTGAACGCCGCCTCCAAGACCGTGCTCGCCGCCGGCGCAGGCGGGCGACGTTTCGGCCTCGCCTATGGCGCCGTCAGCGCGGCATCCGTGGGGGCCGGTGCGCTCGTGGCGCTCGCGATGCCGTGGTCGGAATGAGCGATCGGCCGATGGCTTCCGTCGCCCGCCATCTCACCATTGCTGGCAGCGTGCAGGGCGTTGGTTATCGCGCATGGGTCGCCCGCGAGGCGCCGCGCCGCGGCCTTGCGGGCATGGTCCGCAACCGGCGGGACGGGACCGTCGAGGCGGTTTTCGCCGGCGAGGCTTCGGCGGTGGAGGCCATGATCGCCGCCTGCCACATCGGTCCTCCGCCGGCGACGGTCACCGGCGTCAGCGTGGATGATTATTCGGGGCCGCCCTTTACGGGATTTGCGGTGCTTGCGACCGTGTGACGGTCGGCGCGTCAAAGACGCGCTCGAACTCGCTGCGCAGCGCCGTGTCGACCTCCGGCATCGAGACGACGATGCCGAGGTCGGCGAGGCTGGTGACGCCTTCCGTCTTCACGCCGCAGGGAACGATGCCCGAGAAATGATCGAGCATCGGATCGACGTTGAGCGATACGCCGTGGAACGTGACCCAGCGGCGGATGCGGATGCCGATCGC
>CAZXKZ010000078.1:8832-10954 GCA_964641825.1 uncultured Bauldia sp. | reverse complement strand
CGGCGGCGGCAAGTCGCTGATCGCCGCCTTCGAGGATCCGAACGCGAAGGACGCCACGCCCGACAACTTCCGCCTCTACGCCATGGGCGTCGTGCAGAAGCACATCGACGAGATCAGGGTCTATTCGGAGCTCGCGGGGCGGCCGCTGTTCATCCCGAGCGTCGGCCGCTTCGCGCAGGGCATGCTCGTCTCGGTCCCGCTGCAGCTCTGGGCGATGGAGAAGAAACCGGCACTGGAAGACCTCCATGGCGCGCTCGCTGCCCACTACGAGGGCGAGCACTTCGTCGAGGTCGTGCCGCTGGAGGAATCCCTCGCCATCGGCAGGGCATCCTCGCTCGATCCGCGCAACCCGGAGCCCGAGGCGCTCAACGACACCAACCGCATGCGGCTGTTCGTGTTCGGCAATCCGGAGCACCGCCAGGCGGTGCTGGTCGCCCAGCTAGACAACCTCGGCAAGGGCGCCTCAGGCCAGGCGGTGCAGAACCTCAACCTGATGCTCGGCCTCGAGGAAGCGGCCGGCCTCGATTAGGATGACCGCGCGACTCTTGATTGCCTGTCCCGTTCCGGAACCGGTGAGGCGCATCGGCTCCGACGTTCGGGCTACCCCCGCGGCTTCTCGTCCGGCTGCGCTCGCGTGCGCAACCACAACAAATAGCTCAGTGTGACGATCACCCCGGCTGCCACGGCGCCGGTTCCGATCGTCGTCGCAACCGGTATCGGCGCGAAGGCCCATAGTCCGGCATAGACGACGCCGCTGAGCGCAAGCGACCAGCCGGCGACGCGCGACAGCTGCCGGGCTTGTGCGGTCGGAGCAACTGCCTTGGGCATGCGATTGCCGTAGTAGGCAACCATCAGCCCGGTCATGCCGACGACGATGCGCAGCACTGTCTCCTGATCGATGTAGCCCTGCTCCCGGGCCAACCTCGCGCCGAGCGCCAGCACCACGAGGCCGCCGCCCCAGGCCAGAGCAGTCATGAGCTCCTTTCTGGCCCGGGCCACATGGTGTTCCGGGCTCATCGCGCCGCCTCCCACGCGCCCGTCGCCGTCTCCGTGCCGAGGCCGAGCGAATGCGCAAAGCCCAGCAGCGCCTCCTCGAGCACCGAAAGCTTGAGGTGATAGATGACGGACTTCCCGGCCTTTTCTGCATGAACCAGGTCGGCCTCTTTCAGCACTGCAAAGTGCGCCGACATCGTTGGCTTGGAGACGTCGAAGTGTTGCCAGAGTTCGCCCGCGCTCATCGGCCCCGCCTTCAGGAGCTGCAGGACACGCCGACGCGTAGGGTCGGACAGCGCTCGGAAAACCTCGCTCATGTTTAGATGATTAGCTAATCATCTAAACAATGTCCACCCGGGCCGCCGGGTCGTGATGCTCGCCCAGAGCCTTGGCCTGCTTTAGGCGGCCTGATGGTGACGCGCCACCAACGGCGGCAGCATTGCGCGGAGGTGGACGACGGCGGCCCACAGCACGATCACGGCGCCGAGCTGGTGGAGCAGCGCCAGCCAGAGCGGCACCACGTTCACCAGCGTCAGGATCCCGATCGCCGCCTGCGCCGTGACCAACGTGAACAGCATCCCCGCGCCGGTTGCGGCGTCCGATCCGCGCGCCATGATCGCGTGGACGAGAGCCGCGGCGAAAAGGGCGTAGGCGCCGAGCCGGTGCACGAACTGCACCGTCATCACGTTCTCGCCGAAGTTTGCCCACCACGGATCGATGATGAACAGGCCGCCGGGGATCAGCCGTCCGTCCATCAGCGGCCATGTGTTGAACGTCATGCCGGCGTGGAGGCCGGCGACCAGCCCGCCGAGCACGATCTGGAGGAAGACCAGCGCCACAACGACGGCTGCCGAACGGCGAAGCGCGCCCGCCGAGGGAATCCACGTCGGCGCGATCGCGCGCGCGAGCCAGACCGTGTAGGCGAGGATGATGCAGGCAAGCGTGAGATGGACGGTCAGGCGGTACTGGCTGACGCGGGGATCGTCGACCAGCCCGCTTTTCACCATGTACCAGCCCATGGCGCCCTGCAGCCCGCCGAGGATGAAGATGCCGACCAGTTTCGGCACCAGGGCTCGTTCGATATGGCCTCGCAGCAGGAAGTAGAGAAACGGCAGCAGGAAGACCACGC
>CAZXKZ010000078.1:0-8822 GCA_964641825.1 uncultured Bauldia sp. | reverse complement strand
CTCCACCAGGCCCGAAGCCACCATCCACCAGCCGATCGCCCCCTGCAGGCCGCCGAGCAGGAACAGCGCCACGAGCCGAGGTTTCAGCGGCGGATCGAGCCGGCCGGTGAGCCAGAAGAAGGCGAGCGGAACGATGACCGCCACGCCGATCACGCGTCCGAGCAACCTGTGCGCCCATTCCCACCAGAAGATCGTCTGGAACTCCGCCAGCGTCATGCCGGGATTCACGATGACGAACTGCGGGATCTCCCTGTACTTGGCGAACTCCTCCTGCCATTCGCGTTCGTTCAGCGGCGGGATGACGCCGTGGATCGGCTTCCATTCCGTGATCGAGAGGCCGGAGCCGGTGAGGCGCGTGGCGCCGCCCACCACCACCATGGCCACGATCAGGAGGGCCACGAGATAGAGCCAGGAGCGGACGAGAGCCCTGTCGCGGACCACGTTCCGCGCCACGACTGGCCCTGTTCCGGCAATGCTTGCCATGCCTCTTCCAACTCCCTGCCGGCCCCGTTATAGCCCGCTGCGGGCCGGGGCCAATCGCGGCCGAGGGTCGCGCGGAACCGTGGGATTTTGAGGGCGATGAACGCCAGGGTCCGGAAGCTGATCGGAGGGGTCCTGCTCCTCGTCTTCATCCCCGCTTATGCCATCGTGACGGTCACCGTAGCGGTGGCGCGGCTCCCCGGCACCTCCATCCTCACCCACACGCTCTTCTTCGCGATCACGGGACTGCTCTGGGTGATCCCCGCGGGGCTCATCATCCGCTGGATGCTCCGGCCCCGGCCGGAAGGCTAGCTGGAGGCGACGCCGGCTGGTGTGATTGCCTGCTGCCGGCAGCGCACCCTATGCCGCCGCGCCGCGCACATCGCCCGCCTGGTCGGCGGCCGGATCGACGAACAGCAGCAGCACCGTGGCGGAGGATGCCGCCTTGATCCGCTCCACCGCGGCCGCTGTGCGCCTGTCCGCCGTGTCGTGCTCGCTGACCACCACCGCGGCGCCGCAGGCCGGGCCGACCACGGCGATCATGTCGTCGCCGGCATCGAGCAGCACGTAGTCGTATGTCAGCGTGAGCGCCGACAGGATCGTCTCCATCTGCTCCGGGTCGATGAGCGCCGGCGCCAGCGGCCGACGCCCGGCCGGGATGAAATGTACGCGCGACCGGCGATCGCGGAAGATCACCTGCGCGAACGACGCATCGCCCTCGAACAGGTCGGAGAAGCCGGGAACGTTGCTCCCCTCGCCCATCGAGGCCGCGTTCGCGCCGTCTGAGCGGAAATCGACCAGCACGACGCGGGCGTCGGTCCGCGCCAGCGCGCGCGCCAGAGCCACCGCGCCGAGCGGGCGCCCTTCCGCGTCGGAGCCTTCGGCGAGCGTTACCAGGATGCGCTTGTGGCCGCTCCGCACGATGTCCCCGGCGATCGCGGCGAGGCTCTGCTCAGCGCCGGACACCATTTCCGGCACGAGCGTCGGCTCCTTCGGCATCATGCGGCGCACGGCCTTGTCGTCGGCCCAGCGCGCCTTCGGGTCCGGCAGGCACGGCTCGGCGCGCAACTGTTCCGGTGTCGGCATGGCGACCGCGCGGCGGCGCACCACAGGACGGGCGATAGCGAGTTCGCGGAACGCGAGGAAGGCCCGCGCCAGGAGGAACGCACCCACCGCCGCGGTGATCGTCATGGGCACGACACGCGGAAAATCTGGCTCGATCGGCACGCCCGCCCGCGAGACCACGCGCGCGTCGGCGGGCAGGTACTCGGATTCGACGCGAGACATCGCTTCTCGCTGGCGCGCAAGGTAGGTGTCGAGAAGCTCGCGCTGTGCCGCCGCCTCGCGCTCGAGCGCGCGCAGCCCGACGGCCGCGTCATTCGCCTCGGCGGCGGCCGCCTTCAGCGCCGTCAGCCGGCGCTCGATCTCGGCCTCGCGGTCGCGCGCCAGCCCCGCCTCGGCCTCCACCGAGCGCAGCACGCGCGCCGTCTCCGCCGTGATCTGGCGGTCGAACTCGGCGATCTGGGCCGTGACCGCCTGCAGCCGCGGATGCAGCGGCGGCAGCGTGGCGCTGAGCTGGGCATGCTCGGAGCGGGCCGCACCCCGCCGCTCGATCAGGCGCTGGATCAGCGGCGCATTGACGACGTCCGGCAGGTTCGAGCCCGCCTCTGGCCCTGTCCCGCTCCTGATCTGCGCCATCCGCGCTTCGGCATCGGCGCGCGCCGCACGCGCGGTCGCGAGTTCCGCGTTCAGGTCGGAAAGCTGCTGCTGCGACAGCGTGACCGGCACGGCGCCCGCGCTGAGGAACAGGTCGTGCTCGGTGCGGTAGCGTTCGACCCCGGCCTCCGCCGCCTGCACTTCGACGCGGAGCTTTGCGATCTGCGCGGCGAGCCACGCAGTCGTCTCGGCGGCCGAGTTCTGGCGCGCGGCCCGGAGGAGCCCGATGTATTCGTCGACGACCGTGTTGGCGACGAGTGCAGCGAGTTCCGGGTCGATCGAGGCAAAGTCGACGCCGATGACGCGCGAATTGTCGACTGGATATACCGAAAGCCGATCGTAGTAGGCGGCGAGCACGCGCTCCTCGCTGGCGGGCTCCGCCGCGTGGAAGCCGATAGTGGCAAGCAGCGCGCCGAACCACGTCGGCGGCCGGCGCGGATCGAACTCCGGATAGGCCGCAAGGCCGATCTTGTCGGCCACCGCTTTCGCGAGATCGCGCGAGCGGACGAGTTGCACCTGGCCGCCGATGGTCTCGCTGTCGACGCCTGCGGATGATGCCGCATCGCCTGCGGCGTCGGTCTGTCCCGGCACGATGAGGACGGTCGCGCCCGCCCGGTAGACGGGGTCCATCCGGCTCAGCACGAGGTACGTCCCGCCGGCAACGATCGCGGCGAACAGGACGGCGAACGGGAGCTTGCGAAGAAGCGCGCCGAACGACGAGCGGACGTCGGCTTCGACGTCGCTGTCGGGTACGTCTCGATGGCTCATAACGCGACTCGGGGATCGATGCTTGGGTCGCGATGATCCGGGGTCATGGTAATCACATGGTTAATGGCCGCCGCGAACCCGCTTTGCCGCGCCTTTCCGGCATATGGCCAAGTCGATCCCCTGCCGCCAGCGCCCCCGTCTGTCATCCTCGCGCAAGCGAGGATCCAGTAAACGCAACTCCCCGCGTCGTTTACTGGATGCCCGCCGGAGCCTGTCCGCGGGCCGCTCGAAGCGCCGACCCCCGGGGCGGGCATGACAAATGGAGCCGTGTTCCCGGCAGGGGACCGCGATACCGATCACAGCTCAGAGTGAAACAGGCACACCGGCTATCCGGCGGACAGCGTGTGCATCGTGAGTGGTCGGAGCGACAGGATTTGAACCTGCGACCCCTTGACCCCCAGTCAAGTGCGCTACCAGGCTGCGCCACGCTCCGACGCGGGCCGGACTATAGGGGTCGGCTTGCAGGCGTGCAATTGGTGCCGGCCTGACCGGCTGGCATCTTCGAATGGACAGAGGCCTTTTTGGAAAGCCGCTAACGCTCGAGTGACAGGGTGATGTCATCGTCTCCCGGACCGGGGCCGAGGTCGGCTCCGACGGCGGGCGAGAGATCGGCGGCAACCGGGGCATCAATGCTGTCCTGCGACAGGTCTGCTCCGACACAAACGGAGTCGTGTTCGCCTGTGACAGCGAGGCTCTCGGCGAGATCGAGCAACGTTACGAGACGTGTCATCATTCGCCTCCTTCGGCAGCGACTCTGTATCTGAAGCCGTGAAGTCCATCTGGTCAACCCGGCCGTGACCAACATACGGAGCGGTGTTGCGAGCGGGATACACCTTCTCAGGACTCGAACCCCGGTATAACGTCCGCGCTCCCGTCATTGGGAGCTGGAGGGGGGGCGCACCGATGTCAGCACCGACGACGACAGCCGGGTCAGGACCTGTCGCATTCCTCGCGCGCTATCCGCTCACCGCGTATTTCCTGATCGCGCTGGCCTTCTCCTGGGTCGTGGTGGCGATCTGGGTCGGCTTCGCGTGGCCTGTCACGTTCTGGACGATCGTCTTCATCACGCTCGGCCCCTCGGTCGCTTCGCTTATCATGACCGGCATCACGCAGGGCGCCGCGGGCGTACGCAAACTGCTTGAGCGGCTGATCTACTGGCGCGTTCCGGTTCTCTGGTATGTCGTCGCGCTCCTCGGCATTCCCGTCATCATGATCCTCGGCATGCTGCCGCTGCCGGGTGCCATCGCCTCCTTCGATCCGCTGACGGCCGCCACGTGGCTCGGCTATCCGTGGCTGTTCTTTCTCGTGACCTTCCTCGGCGGTCCGTTCTTCGAGGAGCCGGGCTGGCGCGGCTTCGCGATGCCGCGGCTCCAGCACAAGTTCGGTCCGCTGGTGGGAACCCTCATCCTCGGCGTCCTCTGGGCGGCCTGGCACTACCCGCAGTACATGATGCCGGACTGGGCGGCACAGAACGGCGGCTTCACGCCGATGAGCGTTCTCATCTACACGCTCTCCGTGATCCCGCTCACGGTCATCTTGACCTGGGTGTTCAACCACACCCGCGGCAGCCTGCTCCTCGCAATCCTCACGCACGCATCGATCAACGCCGGCTCGGTCTACGTCGTGCAGATGTTTCCGGCGCAGGCATCGAGCCAAGTGTTCGGCTTCGTCGGGTTCGGGACCGCCGCCGTGCTGATCATCGTGCTGACGCGCGGCCGCCTCGGCTACGACCGCTACCTCGCGGAGACGACGCCCTTCGAGCGCGGCGAGACAGGCGCACACGCCTGACCCCGCGCCACCGGGGCGCCTCTACCCCCGCGCCTGGTCGAGAAGCCGCTTCAGCTCGAGCAGGTCGGCGAGCGTTCCCTGCAGCCGGCGGATGTCGTCGCCGGAGAGCGCGCCCACCGGGCTCCGCCCTGCCCCGTTCGGTGGCGCCGCGCGTGCCGAACGGAACTCGCCCGAATCGAAGGCCACGGCCGGGGATTCCACCGCCGGCTCGTCGGCGTCGGCCTCGATGTCGTCGTCCTCTGGCTCGAAGGCCTCCGGCTCCTCGTCCGCATCGGCGCGCGGCGCAGCCTTCAGCCCCGGCAGGTCGCCACGGCCCGCAGCGGTCACGAAGCGCGGCCCCTCCTCCTTCAGCAGGCGCTGGACGCCGCGGATGGTGTAGCCTTCGCTGTAGAGCAGGTAGCGGATGCCGCGCAGGAGCTCGACGTCGTCCGGCCGGTAATAGCGCCGGCCGCCACCGCGCTTCATGGGCCTGATCTGGGTGAACCGGGTTTCCCAGAACCGCAGCACGTGCTGCGGCAGGTCGAGGTCGCCGGCGACCTCGCTGATCGTCCTGAACGCTTCGGGGCCTTTGGACGCCATCCTTGCCACCCGGTGCCGTTCACGGGCGGCGTCGCACGCCGCCCCCGACGGCGCTACTCCCTGTCCGCCTCCGCGACGGCCGGTTCGGCGTCTGCCACCGCGCCGGTGCCGTTGATCATCTTCTCGTTGATTCTCTGCTTCAGCACGTTGCTCGGCTTGAAGACCATCACGCGCCGCGGAGAGATCGGGACTTCCTCGCCGGTCTTCGGATTGCGGCCGACGCGCTCGCCCTTCTTCCGCACGATGAAGGAGCCGAACGAGGAGAGCTTCACGGCCTCGCCGCGCTCGATGCAGGAGCAGATTTCGTCAATGAACAGCTCCACGAGATCGGCAGACTCGGTGCGCGACAGGCCCACCGTCTGGTAGACGGCTTCGCTGAGATCGGCGCGCGTCACCGTCCTGCCGCTCATGCCCCTGTTTCCGGATGCTGCCGCAATGCGGAATTCTTTCTTATCCCCAATATGATAGAGCCTATGTCCTCCCTCCCGGAGAATCAACCGATCTGGATTCATTGATGCCCGCGTTGCATGCGGGCAACGCCCGGCGGAAACTACCAGCGCAGGATCGCTGATCCCCAGGTGAAACCGCCGCCCATCGATTCGAGCAGCAGCAGGTCACCCTTCTTGATGCGCCCGTCGGCGCTCGCCTCGGCCAGCGCCAGCGGGATCGACGCGGCGGAGGTGTTGCCGTGGCGATCGACGGTGCGGATCACCTTGTCGTAGGGGATTCCGTACTTCTTCGCCGTCGAGTCGATGATGCGCACGTTGGCCTGGTGGGGCACGAACCAGTCGATGTCGGCCGGCGAGAAGCCGGTACTGGCGAAGGCCTGCTCGATCACGTCGCCGATCTTGGCGACGGCGTGCTTGTAGACCTCGCGCCCTTCCATGCGCAGGTGGCCGACGGTGCCGGTCGATGAGGGGCCGCCGTCCACGAACAGCTTGTCCTTGTAGCGCCCATCGGAACGGATGTGCGAGGTGAGCAGGCCGCGGTCGCTGCCGTCGCCGGCCTGGGTTGCATCGCGGGCAAGCACCACCGCGCCGGCGCCGTCGCCGAACAGCACGCAGGTCGAGCGGTCGGTCCAGTCGAGGATGCGGGAGAAGGTCTCGGCGCCGATCACCAGCGCCGTGGCGCCGTGGCTGGCGCGCAGCATGGCGTCGGCGGTCGTCAGGGCGAAGACGAAACCGGAGCAGACCGCCTGCACGTCGTAGGCGGCGCCGCCGGTGATCCCGAGCTTCTCCTGCACCGTCACGGCGGCGGCCGGGAAGGTGTTGTCGGGGGTCGCCGTCGCCATGACGATGAGGTCGATGTCGTCGGCCGATACCCGCGCGCTGGCGAGCGCCCGCCGCGCCGCGTTCACGGCGAGGTCGGAGGTCAGCTCGCCGTCAGCCGCGATATGCCGCTGCCGGATGCCGGTCCGCTGCTGGATCCATTCGTCGGAGGTGTCGACCATGGCGGCGAGGTCGTCGTTGGTGAGGACCTTGTCCGGCAGGTAGCCGCCGGCGCCGAGCACAACAGAACGCACGCCCGTCACATCGCACCCGTCTTCGCCACCCTGCCATCCATTTCCATGAGACGTGTCTCGCGATAGCGCGAGAGGTCGTTGTTGATCTTCTCGACGATGCGGCTCATGGCGACGCTGCGTCCGATCTCGATGGCCGCCGAGAACCCTTCCGCGTCGGCGCCGCCGTGGCTCTTGATGACGATGCCGTTCAGCCCGAGGAAGACGCCGCCGTTGGTGCGGCGCGTGTCGAGCCTGGTGCGGAGTTGCTTGAAGGCTCCGGAAGCAAGGAAGAAACCGATCTTGGCGAGCAGTGAATTTTCGACCGCCTCGCGGATATAGCCGGTTATCTGACGGGCCGTGCCTTCCGCCGCCTTGAGCGCGATGTTGCCGGCGAAGCCTTCGGTGACCACCACGTCGGCGGCGCCCTTGCCGATGTCGCTGCCCTCGATGAAGCCGACATATTCGAGGTGCGGCAGCGCCGCCTCACGCAGCATCTGGCCGGCGATGCGGATTTCCTCCAGCCCTTTCACCTCCTCGACGCCGACGTTGAGGAGGCCGACCGTGGGCCGCTCCTTGTCGAACAGCGCCCGCGCCATCGCCGCGCCCATCACGGCGAACTCGAACAGCACCTCGGCGTCGGCGCCAATCGTCGCGCCGCAGTCGAGCAGGATGCTCTCGCCCTTCAATGTGGGCCACAGGCCCGCAATCGCGGGCCGGTCGATCTCGCTGGAGCCGCGCAGGCAGAACTTCGCCATCGCCATCAGCGCGCCGGTGTTGCCGGCCGACACGGCGTAGTCGGCCGTGCCCTCCTTCACCGCATCGATGGCTCGCCACATGCTGGAGCGCCAGCGCCCGCGCCGCAGCGCCTGACTCGGCTTGTCGTCCATCTTCACCGAGATTTCGCAATGCTCGAAGGTGGAAACCGCCGCCAGGCGCGGATGGCGGGCCAGGATGGGTTCGACCACCGCCCGGTCGCCGAACAGGCGAAAGGCCAGATCGGGAAAGCGCGAAAGCGCAAGCTCGGCTCCGGGGATGACGATATCGGCGCCCTTGTCGCCGCCCATCACGTCGAGCGAAGCAGTGACCGTAGCCGCCATCTAGTTCCGGTCCGAACGTCGCGGCAGGCGGAAATGCCCGTCCCCGAGGCTGCAAAGGAAGGCGGAGATTACAGGCTTCACGTAGCCGGACAAAGGCTTTCCTGCCGGATTCTTGTGCACTTAGCGGCCTTCGGATGACGGTTTTCGCAGCCCGGCCAGAACCGCGAACGGCGAATCGGCGGCTGCTCCGGCCTCCGCGTCAGGCTCTTGCGGCAGCGTGGCGCCGGGCGCGCGCGGATAGGGGTCGATGGCGAGCACGAAGGCTTCCTCGGCGACCGCGCCGATGTCGATGGCCGGCCCCTCGATGACCTCGGGCGGATCGGGACGGTCGGCATCGACGAGAATCTCTGCGCCTGCCTTTGGCGGCGCCGGCGCGTCCTCGGGACGCACGAAGCGTAGCGTGAACGTCTCGTCGATGTGCGCGTCGACGGGCACGAGGCTGACGACGCAGGTCTGCACGATATCGGCCACCACCCTCCCCTCGACCCGCACCGAGCCGCGCGGTCCTGGAAAAAGCTCCACCGTCGCCTGCAGGTCCTTGACCGCCTGGAGGTCGTATGCGGCGGCGAGCCTCGCCCGCTCCTCCGCCGTGGCGACGATCTCCACCGGGTGCGCTGGCAGGCGCGCCACGTCGACCGGGCGGCTGATGATGGCGTTGCCGTTCACCGGGATCATGCCTCCGCCGGGGCGAACGCCGCAGGGTCGGGAAGGTTCACCGTGCCGGCGAGCAGGGCCGCGAGGCCGGTTCCCTTCAGCGAGCGGAAGGCGGCAAGCACGTAGTCCGCCAGCAGACGGGCCTCCGGCGAGGGCTTCCCGTAGACGTTGCGCTCCATGGCAGCGGCAAGGCCCTCCCTGTCGCCTGCATCGAGCAACGTTCCGTAGGCGCTGGCACG
>CAZXKZ010000077.1:0-11097 GCA_964641825.1 uncultured Bauldia sp. | reverse complement strand
CCTGCTGACAGCGCCGGACAAGTACCAGGAGTTTCACGACACGCTGCTGACCGAGCCCGGCTCGGTGGACGGCGCCCGCGCGCTCGCGGTCGCCGAGGAGATGGGCCTCGACACGGCGGTGCTCTCGGCCAAGGCCGAGTCGGACGAGGTGAGGGCCGGCATCTCCGAATCCCACGCACTGGCCCAGCAGCTCGAGCTGACGGGCACGCCCTCCTACGTCACGGAGCGGCAGGTGATCGTGGGCGCGGTCGGCTTCGAGGCCCTGAAGGCCGAGATCGACAAGGTCCGCGCCTGCGCCGGCCAGGCCACCTGCTGACGGCAGATCGGCGGGGAATGAGGCCGGTCGGGGCTTTCCCTCCGCGGGCCGAATCCCTATAACCCACCGACTTTCTGGCGCGCCCCTTGACGCGCGCCGCAGGCGGCGGAAACAGTCGGGTTTCATGGCTATCCCGGTCTTCGTACTGAACGGCCCAAACCTCAACCTGCTCGGCAAACGCGAACCGGCCCTCTACGGCAAGGGAACGCTTGCCGATATCGAGGGCGCATGCCGGGCCCGCGGCAAGGCGCTCGGCCTCACGGTCGATTTCCGCCAGACCAACATCGAAGGCGTGCTCGTCGACTGGATCCACGAGGCGGCGGAGAAGGCCAAGGGCGTCGTCCTCAACCCGGGCGCCTACACCCATACGTCGGTCGCGCTGCACGACGCCATCCGCGGGACGGGCCTGCCGGTGATCGAGGTGCATCTGTCCAACATCTTCGCCCGCGAACCCTTCCGCCATCACTCCTATGTTTCGCCAGTGGCGAAAGGCGTGATTTGCGGGCTGGGCCCGGCCGGATACACGCTGGCGCTCGAAGCCTTGCGCGCGCTTTTCGATGCAACGCCCAAGGCCGCGAAGAAGCCTGCGGCGCGAAGCCGAAAGGGTCCCTGATGGCTGACAAGAAATCGAAGATCGATCAGGCGATGATCCGGCAGCTCGCCGAGCTGCTCACCGAGACCGGCCTGAGCGAGATCGAGATCGAGGACGAGGACAGCCGCATCCGCGTCGCGCGGAACGTCACGGTGG
Organism: uncultured Bauldia sp.; assembly: GCA_964641825.1. Classification (GTDB taxonomy): domain Bacteria; phylum Pseudomonadota; class Alphaproteobacteria; order Rhizobiales; family Kaistiaceae; genus DASZQY01. Next base: position 10,033 of record CAZXKZ010000077.1, on the reverse strand, counting down.
CCAATGTCGCCGTCCCGGCCATGCCCGCAGCGAGCATGCCAGCCACGCACGCGCCGGCGGCAGCCACGGAGCCCGCGCACCCCGGCACGGTCCACTCGCCGATGGTAGGCACGGCGTATCTCTCGCCAGCGCCGGGCGAGAAGCCCTACATCGACGTGGGCAGCCAGGTGCGCCAGGGCGACACGCTGCTGATCGTCGAGGCCATGAAGACGATGAACCAGATCCCGGCGCCGAAATCGGGCAAGGTAATCAGGATTCTCGTCGAGGACGCTCAGCCGGTGGAATTCGGTGAGCCGCTCCTGATCATCGAATGACCACGCCGCGCCTGTTCAACAAGATCCTGATCGCGAACCGAGGCGAGATCGCCCTTCGCGTGCTGCGCGCCTGCCAGGAACTCGGCATCTCCACCGTCGCCATCCATTCCACCGCCGACGCGGACGCCATGCACGTCCGCCTCGCCGACGAGAGCGTGTGCATCGGGCCGCCGCCGGCGCGCGACTCCTACCTCAACATTCCGCAAATCCTGGCGGCCTGCGAGATCACCGGCGCCGACGCCGTCCACCCCGGCTACGGCTTCCTGTCGGAGAACGCGCGCTTCGCCGAGATCCTCGCCGCCCACGGCGTCACGTTCATCGGCCCGAAGGCCGAGCACATCCGCATCATGGGCGACAAGATCGAGGCCAAGAAGACGGCCAAGCGGCTCGGCATCCCGGTCGTGCCCGGATCGGAAGGCGCCGTCAGCAACGACGCCGATGCGCGCCGCATCGCCGGCGAGATCGGTTTCCCGGTGCTGATCAAGGCATCGGCCGGCGGCGGCGGGCGCGGCATGAAGGTGGCGCGCACGCCCGACGAACTCCAGAACGCGCTCTCGACCGCCCGGGCCGAAGCGCGCGCGGCCTTCGGCGACGATGCCGTGTACATCGAGAAATATCTCGGCACCCCGCGCCACATCGAGGTGCAGGTGCTGGGCGACGGCCGCGGCAAGGCCGTCCATCTCGGCGAGCGCGACTGCTCGCTCCAACGCCGCCACCAGAAGATCCTCGAGGAATCCCCCTCGCCTGCCATCAACGCCGAGCAGCGTGCACGCATCGGCGGCATCGTGGCCGACGCCATGGCAAACCTCGGCTATTCCGGCGCGGGCACGGTGGAGTTCCTCTACGAGAACGGCGAGTTCTACTTCATCGAGATGAACACGCGCCTGCAGGTCGAGCATCCGGTGACCGAGGCGATCACCGGCATCGACCTCGTCAACGAGCAGATCCGCGTGGCGAGCGGCTTCGGGCTGTCATTCGAGCAGGCCGACGTAGTCTTCCGCGGCCATGCCATCGAGTGCCGCATCAACGCGGAGGACCCGAAGACGTTCGCGGCCTCGCCCGGCAAGATCGCCTACTACCATCCGCCCGGCGGCCTCGGCGTTCGCGTCGATTCCGGCGTCTATCAGGGCTACGTCATCCCGCCCTACTACGACAGCCTGATCGGCAAGCTGATCGTGCACGCGCGCGACCGGCGCGAATGCCTGATGCGGCTCGGGCGCGCGCTCGACGAATTCGTCGTCGACGGGATCAAGACGACGATCCCGCTGTTCCGCGACCTTATCGTCAACGACGACATCGCCAGCGGCAACTACGACATCCACTGGCTAGAGAAGCATCTGGCGACGGGCTAGGCCGGCAACACAAGAGGCGGCGCCGTTTACTGGATGCTCGCTTTCGCGAGCATGACAACGAGTTTCGATCCGACACTGCTTGCTCTAGAATCACCGCCACCATGACCGCCCGCGACGACATCCTGCTCGAGATCACGCCGCAGGTGCTGCTGAAGGCGTATGCGGTCGGCATCTTCCCGATGGCGGAGTCGGCGGACGATCCGGGCCTGTTCTGGATCGAGCCGGAGCTGCGCGGCATCATCCCGCTCGAACGCTTCCACCTGCCGCGGCGATTGCAGCGCACCGTGGCCTCGGAACGCTTCGACATCCGGATCGATCACGACTTCGGCCCCGTGATCGACGGCTGCGCGGCGGCGACGCCGGCGCGGCCGAAGACGTGGATCAACGCACGCATCCGCAAGCTCTATGGCGAACTGTTCGACATGGGCGCCTGCCATACGGTCGAGGCGTGGCGCGACGGCCGGCTTGTCGGCGGCCTCTACGGCGTGGTGCTCGGCGGGGCTTTCTTCGGCGAGAGCATGTTCGCGCGCGAGCGTGACGCATCCAAGGTCGCTCTCGTGCATCTGGTGGCGCGGCTGAAGGCCGGGGGTTTCCGGCTCCTCGATACGCAGTTTACCACCAACCACCTCAAGCGGTTCGGCGCGATCGATGTCGACCGGCGTGTCTATCAGGAGATGCTGGAGGCCGCCATCGCGGCCCGCGCCGACTTCTACCGGCTGCCCGGAGGGGCCACGTCAGACGTCGTCTTGCAGTCGGTGAGCCAGACGTCATAGACGGCGTTATCGATGGCATTGAGGCCCGGGCTGGAGGCAAACATCCAGCCGTTGAAAATACGCCTGACGGTGCGGTTCAGCCCGATCTCATCGACCTCGACGAAGGCATCGGTCTGCGGCTCCTCGGTCGGCGGGCGGTTGTAGCAGACGCGCGGCGTGACCTGCAGTGCACCGAACTGGACCGTCTCGTCGATGTAGACATCGAACGAGATGATCCGGCCGGTGATCTTGTCCAGCCCGGCAAACTCGGCGACGGGGTTGGCGATCTTCTCGGCCGCGGCGGGCGTGGCCATGAGCGCCAGTCCGAGGCAGGCAAAAAGGCCGATTCGTGCATTACGTATGGGTCGGAGAACCATGGAATTCGTTGAGTTTCAGAGAGGTCACGAGGAGCGCTGGTAGCATGGGATTCCGGCGGCGAAAAGGCGGATCAAGGCTAGGTCAGAGCGGCATGGCCGGCACCGCAGGCCGCGCTGCCATCCAGCCGGCAAGGGCACGCTGCTCATCCCCGGACAGTACCAGCCCGAGCTTGCTCCGCCGCCACAGCACATCTTCGGCGGTCGCCGCCCATTCCTCGTTCACCAGGTAGCGGACCTCCGCCTCGGTGAGGTCCGCGCCGAAACGGGCGCCGAGCTCGTCCGCCGAACGCGCGCCGGTGAGGATCATGCTCGCCCGCGTGCCGTAGGCGCGCACCAGCCGAGCCGCGTGGCGCTCCGCGAGGAACGGATAGGCGGCGCGGAGGGCGCGGACGAGATCGCCGCCGCCCTTGGCGGGAAATCCGCCGCCGGGAAGGACAGCGCGCGCCGTCCAGGCGGGCGGTATCTTCCGCTGCCGAGACAGCATGCCGACGACCCGCTCGGCGAACCGGCGATGGCCGGTGAGCGGCACGCCGAGGACCGTGACCAGCGGCGGGACGTGGGGCGGCGCATCGATGACGATGGCGTCGTCACGGCCTTCCGGCTGCGCCCAGAAGGCGTTAAAGCCGAGCACGATGTCCTGCCGCCACGCCGGCGTATGGAAATACTGCCGCACGACATCAAGGAGGTAGGCGGTGTCGGCAGCATCGACCGCCGCCTGCGGCGCAGCCGCAGCTACATCGCGCTCGGCCGAGCCGATGAGGAGCGTGCCGGCGTGCCACGGGAACACGAAGACGACGCGACCATCGGCATTGGGGAGCGCGTAGCCGACCGGATCGATCTCGTCGCGCTTCACGACGATGGACGAGATCCGGTGGTAGCGGACCGCAAGCGGCCGGCTCGAATGGACGACATGATTGTGGACATCGGCCGCAGACGGCCCGGCCGCGTTGACCAGCAGCGCAGCGCGCACCACGGACTGCTCACCGCTGACGGTCGATTCCAGCGACAGGCGCCAGTGTCCGCCCTCGCGCTCGGCGACGGTGCAGCGCAGGCGCGGATAGACGGCGGCCCCGCGATCGCGTGCGTCGAGCGCATTCAGGATGACCAGACGCGCATCGTCGGCGACGCAGTCGGAGTAGGCGAAGCCGAGGGTGAAGTGATCCTGCAGGGCGGCATAGGCATCATCGCCGCCAAGTGTGATGCGGCCCGCCGGCGGCAGCGAATGGCGCGCGGCATGGTCGAACGCGAACAGGCCGACGCGAAAGGCTGTCTTCGACCATTGACGCGCGTGGTGCGGAATGACGAAGCGAAGCGGACGCACGAGGTGCGGCGCAGACCGCATCGCGATCTCACGCTCGCGCACCGCCTCGCGCATGCCGCCGAGGTGCATGCCATCGAGCAGCGCAAGGGCGCCATGGATCAGCTTGTTCGACGCCGAGGATGCACCGCCGCCAAGATCGGCCTGATCACAGAGGAACACGCTGAGCCCGCGGCCGGCGGCATCGCGGGCGATCGCCGCGCCGGTGAGCCCGCCGCCGATGATCGCGATGTCGTACGGCCTGATCTGCATGGTCGCCGCAACCGCCTACGCCAGGGAGCGCGAGATTTCGGCGGCGATTGCGCCAAGGCGCGGCAGGAACCTTTCGCGAAGATCGGCCGGCGACAGCCGGCTTGCGTGCGCCGACATGTTGATCGCACCGACGTTCGCGCCGCTTCTGGTAACGATCGGCACGGCGAGCGAACGGAGCCCCTGCTCCAGCTCCTCGTCCACGATGGAGTAGCCTTGCGCGTGGTCGGACCTGATCCGCTCGGTCAGCGCCACAGGATCGACGATGGTGCGCGGCGTGTGCCGCACGAGGCCGGCGCGGCTCATCCGCTCCGCGAGATCGGCCTCGGCCAGATAGCCGAGCTGGACGCGGCCGAGCGAGGTGTAGAACGCCGGCAGGCGCGATCCCACCGCGATGGCGGTAGAGAGGATGCGGTGCGGTGCCGGCATGCGCGCGACATAGACGATCTCGGTGTCCTGGAGGATCGCCGCCGAGCAGGATTCCTTCAGCGTGTGGCTGACCTCCTTCATCAGCGGTTCCGCGCGGTCGATCCACGACTGGGTCGACAGGTAGGCGAAACCCAGCTCAAGGATGCGGGGCGCGAGCATGAAATCCCGCCCTGAGCGCGTGACGTAGCCGAGCTCCGACAGCGTCAACAGTACGCGGCGGGCGGTCGCCCGCGACAGGTGCGCTGCTGCGGCCGCCTGCGACAGCGTCATGGTCGGCCGGTGCTCGCCGAACGAGGCGAGCACCGCGAGCCCCTTGGCGAGCGTCGCCATGAACTCCTTGTCGGCACCAGCGGCGCTGGTTGTTATATGGCCGGGGTCCGACGCACGCTGAAACGTTGACACCGCGTCCTTCCCTTACGAAGATGGCCGGATAACGAACATATGTTCGATAAACGAACACCATAACGATGTGCGGGTCAAGGGGCGGCGCTCGTCCTACGACGGGGCTGGAGAGTGGGGAATGGCGACGGTCGCGGTCAATGGCATCGAACTGTTCTACGAGGCGTCGGGACCGGCCGACGCACCGGTGATCGTCTTCGCCCATTCGATCGGAACCGACCACAGCATCTTCGACGCCCAGGTGGCGGCACTCGGCGATCGCTACCGGACCATCCGCTACGATCTCCGCGGCCACGGACGCTCGGCAGCGTTCAACCAGCCCGTCACGATCGCGGACCTCGCCACCGACCAAGCCGCCCTCCTCGATGCGCTCGGCGTGGCAAAGGCCCACGTCGCAGGACTCTCCATTGGCGGGATGGTGGCGCAGGCCTTCGCAGCAAAGTCGCCGGAACGCGTGCGCAGCCTCGCGCTGATCGCCACCTCCGCACACCTGCCGCCGGCGCAGTTCTGGCACGACCGCGCCGCGCTCGTCCGCACCAGCGGCATCGGCGCCGCTGCCGACCTCGTCCTGCCGCGCTGGTTCACCGAACCGTACCGGGCGCGGCACCCGGAGGTAATTGCCGGCTTCCGCCGCCGGTTCAACCAGACCGACCCGCAGGGCTATGCCAGATGCTGCGAGGCGATCGCAGCATGGGACCACCGCGAGCGGATCGGGGCGACCAAGGCCCCTGCCCTCATCATCGTCGGCTCGGAGGATCCGGCAACCCCGCCGGCAATGGCGGAGGAACTCCGCCAACACATTCCAGGCGCCGAGATGGTGGTGATTTCCGGCGCCTCGCACATCATCTCGGTGGAGCGCGCCGACGCGGTGACCGCGTACCTCGCGGCATTTCTCGACCGCCAGCCCCGCACGGACTAGCCGTGGCCGCGTTCATGTCGCTTCACGATGCCGTCGCGGCGAACGTGCACGACGGCGACACGGTGGCGATGGAGGGCTTCACGCATCTCATCCCCTTCGCCGCCGGCCACGAGGTCATCCGGCAGGGGCAGAAGCACCTGAAGCTCGTCCGCATGACGACGGACATCATCTACGATCAGTTCATCGGCATGGGCGCTGCCGACAAGCTGACGTTCTCGTGGGGCGGCAACCCCGGCGTCGGCTCGCTCCATCGCCTCCGCGACGCGGTCGAGAACGGCTGGCCCCGTCCGCTGGAGATCGAGGAACACTCGCACGCTGCGCTTGCCAACGCCTACGACGCCGGCGCCGCCAACCTGCCCTTCGCCGTCTTCCGCGGCTATCGCGGCGCCGACCTGCCGCGCGTCAACCCGGCCATCCGCTGCATCACCTGCCCCTACACCGGCGAGGTGCTGGCGACGGTTCCGGCGATCCGCCCGGACGTGACGGTGATCCATGCTCTCCGCGCCGACCGCGATGGCAACGTGCTGCTGGAAGGGATCATCGGCGTGCAGAAGGAAGCGGTGCTGGCGGCGAAGCGCGCAGTGGTTACGGTCGAGGAGATCGTCGACGGCTTCGGCGCGACGCACCGCAACGCGGTCATCCTGCCGTCGTGGACGGTGACGGCGATCGCCGAGGTGCCGGGCGGCGCGTTCCCCTCTTACGCCCATGGCTACTACAAGCGCGCCAATTACTTCTACAAGGCATGGGACGAGATCTCGAAGGACCGCGACACGTTCCGCGCGTGGATGAAGGAGAACGTTCTGGAGAAGACCCCGGCCGACTTCGCCGGCCACGTCGGCAGGAGGGCGGCGTGACGCAATCCTACACCCCAACCGAGATCATGACCGTGGCGGCGGCGCGCGCGCTGCGCAACGACGATGTCTGCTTCGTCGGCATCGGCGCGCCCTCGGCGGCCTGCAACGTTGCCCGCCTCACCCACGCCCCCGGCATCACGCTCATCTACGAGTCGGGCACCATCGACACTAAGCCGGACGCGCTGCCGCTCTCAATCGGAGACGGCGAACTCTGCGACACCGCGCTCACCACGGTCTCGGTGCCGGAGTTGTTCCGCTACTGGCTGCAGGGCGGGCGGATCACGGTCGGTTTCCTCGGCGGCGCGCAGATCGACCGCTACGCCAACCTCAACACCACGGTCGTCGGCCCCTACGACAACCCTAAGGTGCGCCTGCCGGGCGGCGGCGGGGCGCCGGAGATCGCCACGAGCTGCGGCGAAATCTTCATCACCATGCCGATGTCGAAGCGCGGCTTCGTGGAGAAGCTCGACTTCGTTACCTCGCTCGGCCACGGAACCGGGCCGGGAAGCCGTGCAAATCTCGGCGTGACCACTAAGGGGCCGACGCGGGTGGTGACCGACCTCTGCGTCATGGAGCCGGACGCGGCGACCTGCGAGCTGACCGTGGTCTCGCTCCATCCCGGCGTTAGCCGCGAGCAGGTACAGGCGGAAAGCGGCTGGCCACTCCGCTTCGCCAACGCAGTCGCCGAGACGCCGCCGCCCTCGGCCGAGGAACTCGGCGTGCTCCGCGACCTGCAGGAGCGGACAGCGCGGGCACACAAGGGGGACACATGAGCCGCGACGCTTACATCTGCGACGCGATCCGCACGCCGATCGGCCGCTATGGCGGCGCGCTGGCGAAAGTGCGCGCGGACGACCTTGCGGCAATCCCCATCCGCGCGCTGCAGGCGCGTCATCCAGGCCTTGCGGCGCACGTCGACGAGGTGATCCTCGGCTGCGCCAACCAGGCCGGTGAGGACAATCGCAACGTGACGCGCATGGCGGCTCTGCTCGCCGGACTCCCCGACAGCGTGCCGGGCACGACGATGAACCAGCTCTGCGCCTCCGGTCTCGATGCCGTCGGCACGGCCGCCCGCGCCATCCGCGCCGGCGAACTCGACCTCGTCATCGCCGGCGGGGTGGAATCGATGACGCGTGCGCCGCTGGTGATGGGCAAGGCGGAAGCGCCGTTCCAGAGGAACGCCGACATCTACGACACCACCATCGGCTGGCGCTTCATCAACCCGCTGATGAAGGCTCAGTACGGCGTCGATTCCATGCCGGAAACCGGCGAGAACGTCGCCGAGGAATTCCAGGTGAGCCGCGCCGATCAGGACGCCTTTGCGCTCCGCTCGCAGGAGCGTGCGAAGCGGGCGCATGACAGCGGCGTCCTAGCCGGGCGCATCGCGCCGGCGGAGGTGCCGGACGGAAAGGCCGGCTCGAAGGCGGTGACCGCCGACGAGCACCCGCGTCACGATACGACGCTGGAGGCGCTGGCGAAGCTGAAGCCGATCGTGCGGCCGGGCGGAACCGTGACGGCCGGCAACGCCTCCGGCGTCAACGACGGCGCGCAGGCGCTGATCGTCGCCTCCGCCGAAGCGGCGGAACGCCACGGCCTGACGCCGATCGCGCGCATCGCCGGCATGGCGAGCGCCGGCGTGCCACCGCGCATCATGGGGATCGGGCCAGTGCCGGCGACGGAGAAGCTGATGGCGCGGCTTGGCCTTGGTATCGGCGACTTCGACCTGGTCGAGCTCAACGAAGCCTTCGCCAGCCAGGCGCTGGCGTGCCTGCGCCAGCTCGGCATCGCCGACGATGCGGATTTCGTGAATCCGAACGGCGGCGCCATCGCCTTCGGCCATCCGCTCGGCATGTCCGGCGCGCGGCTGGCGGCGGACGCCGCGCTGGAACTTCAGCGGACGAGCGCGCATCGCGCGCTCATCACCATGTGCGTGGGCGTCGGCCAGGGCGTCGCCATGGTGCTGGAACGCGCCTGACCAGCCCGCTAGAAATCGCCAAAATCGCCGGCGTCGAAATCTCCGCCGATATCGCCATCGCCAGCATCGGGCGGCGGCTCGTTCGCGTTCGCTTCCGACCCACCGAAGAGCGCGCCGCTGAGCATGTTGCCGAGAAGGACACCGCCGGCAACGCCCATGGCGGTCTGCGCCGCACCAGCAAGGAATCCGCCGCCGCCAGGGTTGCCCCACGGCGAGCGATTTGCAACGTCGTAGCCACGCCGCATCTCGGCCGGACGCGCTCCGCGACGGCCTCCGCCGGCATCTCCGAACAACCCGCCGAACAGGCTACCGCTGCCACGGGCTTCGAGCTCCGCGATGCGGTCCTGCGCGTTGGCAAGAGCCTGCTGCTGCACAACGATAGTCTGCGCCATGTAGTAGGGCGCGGCGGGATTGCGCTGGATCTCCGAGCGGATCAGAGTTTCGGCCTCGGGATCGCGCTCAGGCAAGCGCCGCTCGGCCTCCGAAAGGCGCTGAAACAGATCCTCGATCGCGTGGCGGTCGTTTCCGTCCATGTCACACACCTCCTGTCCGTGTCGCCGTCGAGGCATGTAGGAGGCACTCTCGTGGCCTGCCAGAGGAAATCGGCAGAAGCCGCCGTCGAACCCTGATTTGAACAGACGGCTTGCTCCGCGCCGCGGGGCCGGGCGACTACTGCATCCTGACGACTTGTTCCGGGAGGACGGAAATGCCGGCGTTCAACAGCCTCGGTCACATCGCGCTCAAGGTGCGCGACCTTCAGGCGTCCATCGACTTCTATACCAAGCTCGGCTTCCCGGAGTTCCTCCGCCTCCTCGAAGAGGACGGGACACCGTGGATCGTCTACATGCGCTTCGAGGACAACCTCTACCTCGAGCTCTTCCCCGGTGGGCACGACCGCGTCCCCGGCCCGGAAGGCACCGGCGTCAATCACCTGTCGCTGACAGTCGACAATCTCGATGAGACCGCAGCCCATCTCGAAAAAGTCGGCATCCCGCTGTCGCAGCCGCGCAGGAACACCCGCGGCGTCGACAACAACCGCGGCATGTGGATCGAGGATCCAGACGGCAACCGGATCGAGATCATGGAGATGGCGCC
>CAZXKZ010000076.1:0-11334 GCA_964641825.1 uncultured Bauldia sp. | reverse complement strand
CGGCGATCAACGTCAACGACTCGGTGACCAAGTCGAAGTTCGACAACCTCTACGGATGCCGCGAGTCGCTCGTCGACGGCATCCGCCGCGGCACTGACGTGATGATGTCGGGCAAGACCGCCATGGTCTGCGGCTTCGGCGACGTCGGCAAGGGTTCGGCGGCCTCGCTGCGTCAGGCGGGATGCCGCGTGCTGGTGTCCGAGATCGATCCGATCTGTGCGCTGCAGGCGGCGATGGAAGGTTACGAAGTCACGACGATGGATGAGGCCGCTCCGCGCGCCGACATCTTCGTCACCGCCACCGGCAACGTAGATGTCATCACCATCGAACACATGCGTGCGATGAAGCATCGCGCCATCGTCTGCAACATCGGTCACTTCGATTCCGAGATCCAGGTCGGTGCGCTTCGCAATTACCGTTGGCACAACGTCAAGCCGCAGGTCGACGAGATCGAGTTTCCCGATGGCAAGCGCATCGTGCTCCTGTCGGAGGGACGGCTCGTCAATCTCGGCAACGCGATGGGTCATCCGAGCTTCGTGATGTCGGCAAGCTTCACCAACCAGACGCTTGCGCAAATCGAGCTCTGGACAAATCCCGACCGCTATCAGCGTCAGGTCTACACGCTCCCCAAGAGTCTCGACGAGAAGGTGGCGCGACTCCATCTCGCCAAGATCGGTGTGCGCCTGACCGAGCTCAGCGAGCGTCAGGCGGTCTATATCGACGTTTCTCCGGCCGGTCCCTACAAGCCGGACCACTACAGGTATTGATTTTGTGACCCCATAGGCACAATCGCCACGCCGAATTGGCCTCACCCCCTTTTGTCGCGATTCCCCGAAGCGCTATACATGGTGCTGATTCGCATGGGGCGCATCGGGGCGAGCGCGATCGCGATTTAGTCGCGGCCAAATCCACGAGTATCGGGATACGGCGGAAGGGGGTCTCTGCGTGCGTTGGCATTGCAGGAACACGATCTCGATTCGTCCGGACGGATACTCCGTCCTCGTTGCTTTAGTCGTCGCTTCAACCGTCACGACTTTTTCGTCGAGCGCGTTCGCGCAGACGATCGACATTCCTTTCATCGAAGGTGGGCTTGACACCGCGCGTGTTGTGCTTCTCGCCGGACTGCTCGGTGCAGTCATCTTCACCATCCTTGCAACGATGCAGCTCGTGCAGGAACGTGATCGCGTTGTCGATGAGAACGCTCGGCTGCGGCTTCGCGTCGGCGAACTCAGTGCGGCGATCGATCGTGCTGAAACCCTGGTCAACGACGAGAGCCAGCGTCTGGTCGCATGGGGTGCGCCCGGTGAGCCGCCGCTTGTCGCGGGCGCGCTTCCAGACGCCACGAATGCACCGTCCGACCGCTCCGAGTTTCTCGCCTTTGGTCGCTGGCTGAAACCGGACTCCGCCGGCCGCCTGGAGAAGCTGATTGCGCGTCTCCGCGAGAAAGGCGAGCATTTCCAACAAGTTGTGGCGAGCGCCAACGGCCGCATGATCGAAGTTCGCGGCCGCACTGTCGGCGGCTCAGCGGTCGTGCGCTTCCGCGATCTCACCGGCGAGCGGCTTGCGCGCGCGGAGATCGAGGCGCGGCATGATCTGCTCGCGGCGGAAGTGGATACGATGCGCGCGATGCTCGCATCCGCCCCGATGCCGATCTGGCTGCGTGATCAGGGTGGCGCGCTGGTGTGGGTCAACCACGCCTACGCGGCTGCGGTCGAGGCGAAGGACGATGCCGAAGCCATCGCGCACAAGCTGGAGCTCCTCGACAGCGATGCGCGGCGATTGATCGACACCGCACATCTTGAGACGCGGGTGTTCACCAAGCGCCTCTCCGCGATCGTCGCCGGCACGCGCCGCATCTTCGACGTCGCCGACATCAGTTCTGATGCCGGCAGCGCCGGCATCGCGGTCGACGTTACCGAAGTCGAAGCGGCACAGGCGGCGTTGCGCCGCGAGGTCGATTTCAACGCGCGCACGCTCGATCAGTTGCAGACCGCCGTGGCGATCTTCGGACCCGATCGGCGACTTCGCTCTTACAACGCCGCCTACCGCGCGCTCTTCGAGCTCGAATCGGCGTTCCTCGATTCATCGCCCGACGAAGCGACCATCCTCGACCGCCTCCGCGCCGGGCGGAAATTGCCCGAACAGGCCGACTTTCGCTCGTGGCGCGCGGACCTGCTTTCCGCATACCGCGGCACCGAGGCGCGCGAGCAGTGGTGGCACATGCCGGATGGCCAGACGCTGCGTGTCATCGCCAACCCACATCCGCAAGGTGGCGCGACGTGGATCTACGAGAACGTCACCGAGCGGCTCGATCTCGAAAGCCGCTACAACGCGCTTGTCAGCGTTCAGGGCGAGACGCTCGATCACCTCACCGAAGGTGTCGCCGTGTTCGGGTCGGACGGCCGTCTGCGTCTGCACAATCCCTCCTTCGCCGGAATCTGGTCGCTCGATCGCGGGCTTCTGTCAGGCCGCCCGCACGTGTCGGCAATTGTTGCCGCCTGTCGCCGGCCCGGCGACGACGAGGCCATGTGGCGGCGGTTCACGTCCTGCGTCGCCGGGCTTGAGGAGACGCGCGCTTCGATCTCCGGGCGCATGGAGCGCCGCGATGGCCGCATCATCGACTATGCCACTGTGCCGCTGCCCGACGGCCAGACCATGGTGACCTTCGTCGACGTCACCGATTCCATTCAGGTGGAACGGGCCCTCCGCGAGCGCAACGAAGCGCTCGAAGCAGCCGACACCTTGAAGAACGCCTTCATCCACCACGTTTCGTATGAAGTGCGCTCGCCGCTCACCAACATCATCGGTTTCGCCCAGATGCTGTCTGATGCCCGTATCGGGGCATTGAACGAGCGGCAACGCGAGTACATCGGCTACATCATGTCGTCGAGTGCAACGCTCCTCACCATCGTCAACGACATCCTCGACCTTTCCAGCATCGATGCCGGCATCATGGGCCTCGACCTCGCGGAGGTCGATGTTGCTGCTGCCCTCGCCCTTGCTGCCGAGGGAGTTGCCGACCGCATGCGCACCGCGAAGGTGAAGCTCAAGGTCGATGTCGCACCGGACGCCGGCAGGATCATTGCCGACGAGAAACGCATCCGGCAGATCGTCCACAATCTGCTTTCGAATGCGGTTGCGTTCTCGCCCGAGGGCAGCACCGTCAGCCTTTCTGCACGCCGTGATGGCGATGTGGTCGAGATCGCGGTCGCCGACCGCGGCGCCGGAATCCCGGGGCACTTTGTTGATTCGGCCTTCGACCGTTTCTCGGCCATGCCGCGCGGGGCAGCGCGAGGCGGCGTCGGGCTCGGCCTGTCCATCGTCAAGAGCTTCGTGGGCCTCCATGGGGGGACCGTCGAAATTGCGTCCGAGGAGGGATGGGGAACCACCGTGCGCGTCCGCCTTCCGATCCGTCCGGCGCTTGACGTTGCTGCCGCCTGATGGGTTTTTGTCCGGCGTGACCAACGCCGCCGACCAGAGCCCGCCCTTCCTGATGATCGCGCTGCCTGACGAGGCCGCTACCGCGCGCCTTGGCGAAGATATCGCCGTCTGCCTTGGGGCAGGGGATACGGTGGCCCTTCGGGGAGGCCTCGGTGCAGGTAAGACGACCTTTGCACGGGCGCTGCTGCGGGCAATCGCCGACGATCCGGGGCTGGAGGTCCCTAGCCCCACGTTCACACTGGTCCAGTCCTACGAGACCGACCGGCTGAAGGTGGCGCATTTCGATTTCTACCGCTTGTCCGGACCTGAGGATGTCGACGAGACCGGCTTCAGCGAGGCGCTGGATGAAGGAGCGGTTCTGGTCGAGTGGCCCGAACGCGCTGGCGACAGGATACCCGCCGAGGCACTTTCGATCGCGTTCGAGATAGACGGAGCCGGCCGCATTGCGCAGCTCTCATGCCGGGGACCGCTTGCTGCCAGAGTCGAGAGAAGTATGGCAATCCGTGGGTTCCTCGATCGCTCAGGCTGGGAGCACGCCGCGCGCCGGCATCTCGTGGGCGACGCATCCACCCGCCGTTTCGAACGCATCGGCAAGGACAATCACAGCGCCGTCCTGATGGACTGGCCGCCTGGCAGTCAGCTTTCCGAAGGCGATCCGCGCACCCAGTTTCGCACCCACACCGTCGATGCCTTCATCGCAACCGATGGCGCATTGCGCGCGGCAGGACTGTCGGCGCCACAGATCTACGGCGCGGACAGAAATCTCGGTTTCGTCCTGATGGAAGATTTCGGAGGGGAGGGTCTGGTCATCGCGGGCCGTCCTGATCCGGGGCGCTATGAGGCCGCAATCGACATGCTGGCGGAGATCCACGCCCGACCGCGGCCCGCGGAATTGCCGGTCGATGGCGGCGTTCATCGCGTGCCGACATTGTCGCAGGCCGCGCTGATGGCCGAGATCGTCAGCTTTCTCGAGTGGTTTGTGCCGGCGATCGTAGGGAAGCGGCTGCCGGAGGCAGCGGAGGAAGCGTTCAGGGCGATCTGGTCCGATCTTTCAGCAAGACTCGCCGGAGTGGAGCAGAATTGGGTTCTGTTCGATGTCCAGTCGGCAAATCTCTTCTGGCTGGAAGGTCGCGACGGCATTGCAAGGATTGGATTGATTGATTTTCAGGACATGTTCCTGGGCCCGGCAGCCTATGACGTTGCGAGCCTTTGCCTCGACGCGCGCGTCACGATCCCGCCCGCGCTGGAAGCTGCCCTTCGCGGCCGCTATGTCCAGCGTCGCCGGGAGTCCGACCCGGCCTTCGACCCGGCCGCGTTCCGCCAAGCCTACGCAATCTCTGCCGCATCGCGGATCGTCAAAAATCTCGGGGCGTTTTCCCGCCTGATTGCGCAGGGAAAGTCAAATTATATCAACCACCTGCCAAGATCGCGTGAATATCTTGCAAGGGTTCTGGCCGAGCCGGTTCTTTCGTCGCTCGCGGTCTGGTATGAGGACAATCTGTCCTCCTGAACAAGGCGTCCCATGAACGTCGAGATGTCCGCCCGACCTCGTCCGGCACGGCACGGGCTCGTGCGACCGCGACACGCAATGATGCTGGCCGCGGGGATCGGCAAGCGCATGCGGCCGATCACCGCAACCACACCGAAGCCGTTGGTCGAGGTTGGGGGCCGGACACTGATCGACTACGGGCTCGACGCGCTGGAGCGGGCTGGCGTTGAGCAGGTGGTGGTCAACGTCCATTATCTGGCCGATCAGGTGCAGTCTCATCTCGCCCGCAGGCGGCGGCCGGAGATCGTGATCTCCGACGAGCGCCGCGCGCTGCTCGATACAGGCGGCGGGGTTGCGCGGGCCTTGCCGTCGCTCGGGAACGACGCGTTCTATCTGCTCAACTCCGATTCGTTCTGGATCGAGGGCGCACGGCCGAACCTCGACTGGCTGGCCTCCGCCTGGCACAACCGCGATATGGACGCGCTGCTCCTGTGCGCCGCCACAGTCCGGTCTGTCGGCTACAGCGGGCGCGGCGACTACCGCATGGATCCGGCAGGCCGCCTGCTGCGGCGGAGTGAGCGCGAGGTCGCGCCCTTCGTTTACGCCGGCGCCGCTATCCTGCATCCGCGCCTGTTTGACGGTGCGCCGTCCGGGGCTTTCTCGCTGAACCGCCTGTTCGACAGGGCGGCAGAAGAGGAACGGCTGTTCGGCGTGCGCCTCGACGGATTGTGGCTGCACATCGGTACGCCCGACGCGATCGGCGAAGCCGAGGCGATGATAGCCGACAGCGCCGCCTGACGGTGATGGCGGAGCTTCGGCGAGCCCCTCACGTTTTCAGCATTCCGGCCGGCGCGCCGTTCCTCCCCATACTTGCCGATGCGCTGCTCGCACGTGAACTCGTTGCCTTCGGTAGCGATCCGATCGATCTTGCCGGCGTCACGGTCTTGCTGCCGACACGGCGCGCGGTGCGTGCCTTTCGCGACGTGCTGGTAGCCCGCCTCGGGGGAAAGACTGCGATCCTCCCGGCAATCCGCTCGATCGGCGACATCGACGAAGAGGAGCACCTTCTGGGTGTGGCGCCGGAGGAGGCGGCGGATCGTCTGGTGCTTCCGTCTTCGATTTCGCCACTGACGCGCCGCCTCGCGTTGACGCGGCTGACGCTGCACTGGGCGCGCGGCCTTCGCCGTCATCCGCTCGGGCAACGCCCGGACGAACCGCTGCTGATACCGGGGACCGCCGCCGACGCGGCGAAGCTTGCCGGCGATCTCGCCCGCCTAATCGATGATCTCGAAACGGCCGGTGTGCCTTTCGAGCGGGTGGAGACGCTGGTGCCGGAAGATCATTCCGAATACTTCCGGCTGACCCTGAGCTTTCTCGAGATTGTCGCGAAACACTGGCCGGATTACCTGCGCGGCATCGATCGCCTGGATCCGTCCGTCCGGCGCGACCGCCTTATCCATGCACGGGCGGAGAGAGTGGCGAAGGAAGGACCGATCATCGCTGCCGGCTCGACCGGCTCGATCCCGGCAACCGCCGCGCTCCTGAAAGCGATCGCGCACAAGGATGGCGGAGCCGTCGTCCTTCCCGCACTCGACGGCCATCTCGACAGCGCTGGATGGTATGCGATCGGAATGGCCGATGGCGACGAGCCCAAGGCCGCCGCTCATCCACAGTACGGCCTGAAGCAACTCATCGCCGACATCGGTATTGCTCGCGAAGACGTTGTCCCGCTCGGGATCCCGCCCGACAGCACCGGAGCCCGGACAAAGCTTCTGTCCGAAGCGATGCGTCCCGCCGAAACCGCGGAGGCCTGGGCAGACTACAAGGCGCCGCCGGAAGCGCTGGCTGGCGTCGATCTCATCGTGGCTCGGAATGAGCAGGAAGAGGCGACAGCAATCGCGCTCGCGCTGCGCGAGGCCATCGAAGCACCAGACGCGACCGCTGCGCTGGTGACACCTGACCGGACGATCGCACGCCGGGTCGCGATGGAACTCAGCCGCTGGGGGATCACGGTAGACGATTCGGCCGGCGCTCCGCTCGACCGCGAGCCAGCGGGTATTTTTGCGCGCCTGCTGGTTGAGGCGGTGATTTCCGGGGCCGATCCGGTGGTTCTGCTGGCGCTGCTCAAGCATCCGCTCGCCGCCTTCGGCATGTCGCGGGATATGTGCCGGCGCGGAGCGCGCAAGATCGAACTGGCGCTGTTTCGCGGTCGCCGCACGACCGGCGGCATCAGCGGTCTCGTTGCGGCCCTGTCGGCATCGCGCGCCAGGGTCGACAACGGCGATCGCGATGCGCCGGCCGCGCGCCGCCGCCTGAGGGACAACGACTGGGAACTCGCCGGGCAGTTTGTCGAGCGAGTTATTTCTTGCCTCGGTCCGCTCGAGGTAGCGTTCAGCGAGGCCGCAGAGATATCGGCGGCCACCGCGACGAAGCTGCTGGCCACTGCGTTGGCCGCCTCAGCCACCGACGACAAGGGTAGCAACGCCAAGCTGCGGGAAGGGCCGGGCGGCGAGGCGCTGGCCCGTCTGCTCTCCGAGCTTGCGGAAGACGCCGAGGCAGGCGCGCTTATGCTGCCGCCGGCGGATTATCCGTGGTTCCTGCAGACGCTGATGGCCGGCGTCGCTGTCCAGCGGCCGCCGGGCGCTGATCCGCGCATCCATATCTGGGGTACGCTCGAGGCACGTCTCCAGTCGGCCAGCCTCGTCATCCTTGGCGGGCTCGACGAAGGTGTGTGGCCCGCTGCGACGCGCACCGATCCGTGGCTGTCGCGGGCGATGCGCGCCGAGATAGGCCTGCCGCCGCCGGAACGAAGGATCGGGCTTTCGGCGCATGATTTTATCGAGGGCATGAGCGCGCCGCGCGTGATCGTCACGCGCGCTGAGAAGCGTGGCGGCGCGCCGACTGTGGAGTCGCGCTGGCTTCAGAGGTTGAGAGCGCTTGCCGGCAAGGACGACATGGCGCGCGTAGAGGCCCGCGGCGCACGCTACGTGGCGCTTGCGCGCGAGATCGACCGTGTGCGGAAGGAGGACGTGAAGCCGGTTGGCAGGCCGCGTCCGATACCGCCGTTGGCGGTAAGACCGAAGACGCTGTCGATCACCGAAATCGAAAAGCTGATCCGCGACCCCTACGCGGTCTATGCGAGGCATGTGTTGAAACTGGAGCCGCTCGAACCGCTCGGACGCGAGCCGGACGCTGCACTCCGTGGCACGCTGATTCATGAGGCGCTCGGCAAGTTTGCCGACGCATGGGCCGGCGATTTCGATGCGGCTGCCGAGGCGGAACTCATCAGAATCGGCAATGAAGCCCTCGAGATGATCCGCGAATACCCGGATACCTATGCGGTTTGGTCGATCCGCTTCGCCGCGATCGCACGCTGGTACACCCGCTGGGAGGCCGGCCGCGAGGGTCGGGTAGCCCTCCGGAATGCCGAATTGAGTGGCAGTTTTGCCCTGCCGGTAGCCGACGGGGTGTTCACCCTGCGGGGCCGTGCCGACCGGGTCGACGTGATGGACGACGGCCGGGTGGAAATCTATGACTTCAAGACCGGCACCCCGCAGAGCGAGCGCAGCGTCTTCGCCGGTCTGACGCCCCAGATGACGCTGGAAGCGGCGATGGTGCGCGCCGGCGGCTTTGACGCGGAGCTGGCGAAACAGGGACGAGGTCCGCTGACCGGTGCGGAGGTGAGCGAACTTGCATGGCTCGCCGTCGGCAAGGCCGGCCGCGACGAGGTCTATCAGTCGGCCGTCATAAGGAAGGAGGATCCGAACGACCTCGCCGATCGTGCCCTTGAGATGTTCGCTGCGCTCGTCGCGGCTTTCGACACGGCGGATCACGGCTACCTCTCCCGCGCCCGCCCGCTGATGAGCGGCGCCCGCTACCTCGGCGACTACGATCATCTCGCGCGCGTGCGCGAGTGGTCGCTGATCGAGAGCGAGCCGGAGGCCACCGGATGACCGCGGTCGATCCGCAAACGGCAAAGACACAGGCCGAAGCGACCGACCCGTCGGGCTCGGCGTGGGTGTCGGCGAATGCGGGCTCGGGCAAGACCTTCGTGCTGTCGCGTCGGGTGATCCGCCTGCTGCTGGCGGGCATCGACCCCGCGCGTATCCTCTGTCTGACCTTCACCAAGGCCGCCGCGGCCGAGATGGCGAAGCGCGTGTTTGCCGATCTCGGCAAATGGACAACGCTGCCGGACGCCGATCTCGCAGCGGAGATCGAAAAGCTCGAAGGCAAGCGGCCATCGGCCGAACTGGTTGCGGAGGCCCGCCGCCTGTTTGCCCGCGCTCTCGATACGCCGGGCGGATTGAAGGTGCAGACCATCCACGCCTTCTGCGAGCGGCTCCTGCACCAGTTTCCGCTGGAGGCGAACGTCGCCGGCCACTTCGAGGTGCTGGACGAACGCGGCGAGCGGGCGCTGGCCGAGGAAGCGCAGCGGGTGGTGCTGGCGCGCGCCGCCGCAGAGCCCGCCGGGCATCTCGGCCAGGCACTGCAGACGATACTGGCGGCGACCAGCGACCGCACGCACCGGGACTCGGTGTCGGAGTTCGTCGGGAAGCGCGACCAGATCGGCGCATGGATTCGCGTCACCGGGGATGTCGACCGTGCGATTGCCAATCTGAGGGAAAAACTCGCGCTTGGACCGAACGAGACGGTTGCAACGCTCAGGCGTCAGGTGATCGACGCGGCCTCGTTCGATGGTGAGGAAGCCCGCGAGCTTGTCGACCTGCTCGCGGCCAGCAGCACGAACGATCGGGCAGCAGCCGACCGGCTGGCACGATTCGCCACCGCGGACGATCCCGAGATCAGGATCGACGCCTATCTCGATTTCTACCGGAAGGGCAATGGCGAGTTCCGCAAGGCCGACTCGCTGATGACGAGGAAAAGCGCAGACAAAAGACCCGACCTCGCGGCAAAGATTGTGGACGAACACGCACGCCTCGTCGCTCTCGTCAATCGCATCCGCACCGCAGACGTCTTCGAGACGACGGTCGCCATGCTGCGGCTGACCGAGGCGGCGATCGCCGAATACGAGCGGCTGAAGCGTGCGCGCGGCGCCCTCGACTTCGAGGACCTCGTGGTGAAGACGGTGGCACTCCTTGCCCGCGCTGATGCTTCCGCGTGGGTCCACTACAAGCTCGACCGCGGCCTCGACCATATCCTCGTCGACGAGGCGCAGGACACCAGCCCCCGCCAGTGGCAGGTGGTGCGGGCGCTGGCACAGGAGTTCTTTGCAGGCGAGGGAGCGAGCGAAGCGGTCCGCACGCTCTTCGCGGTCGGCGACGAGAAACAGTCGATCTTCTCTTTCCAGGGCGCGATGCCGGCGTGGTTCAGCCTCGTCCGGAAGCAGATCGGCAGCGCCGCCCGAGACGGAAACTACGTCTGGCAGGACCTCGAACTGCACCTGTCATTCCGGTCGACCCCCATCGTGCTGGAGGCGGTGGACGCGGTGTTCGCGAATCCGGTGGCGTATACCGGCCTAACTGCCGAGCCGCAGCCGACACAGCACGGCGCCTTCCGCCGCAACGAGCCCGGGCGGGTGATCCTCTGGCCGGCGATTGAGCCGCCCGAAAAGCCGGACACGAAAGACTGGATCAAGCCGGTCGACTACCTCGGGCAGGAGAGCCCGGAGGTGGTGCTGGCAAAGCGGATCGCAGCGACCGTGCGCGGCTGGCTCGATTCCGGCGAGACCCTCGACACGCCGGACAGGGATGGAAAGCCGCGGCCGATCACGCCCGGCGGCATCCTCATCCTCGTACGCTCGCGTGGCGCCCTCACCGATGCGATCATCCGCGAACTGAAGACGCGCAGCGTGCCCATCGCTGGCGCCGACCGGCTGACGCTCACCGAACATATCGCCATCATGGACCTGATGGCGCTCGGCCGTGTCGCGCTCCTGCCCGAGGACGACCTGTCGCTGGCGGCACTCCTGAAGAGTCCGCTCGTCAGCCTCGACGAGGACGCACTCTACGAACTGGCATACGGACGCAAGGGAACACTATGGGATTCGCTGTCAGCAAAATCCGCCACGAACGCCGAGTACCGGCACGCCTGGGATCTCATCGCCGGCTGGCGGGCGGAGGCTGACTGGCGCGACCCGCACGCCTTCTTTGCGCGCATCCTCGGTCCCGGAAAGGGTCGCGAGGCATTCTATCGCCGTCTCGGTGCCGAGGCCGAGGACGTGCTCGACGAGTTCCTGGCGCAGGCGCTTGCGTTCGAAAAGACCAACGTGCCCACGCTGCAGGGCTTCCTGGACTGGCTCGATGCAGGCGACGCCGAGATCAAGCGCGACCCCGACGTGTTCCGCGACGAGGTGCGGGTGATGACCGTGCATGGCGCCAAGGGGCTGGAGGCCGACGTGGTCTTCCTCGTGGACAACGGCACCATGCCGCATGCGCCGGGCGCGC
>CAZXKZ010000075.1:0-11662 GCA_964641825.1 uncultured Bauldia sp. | reverse complement strand
CAACATCATCAACTCGCGTCCGCCGGAAATCGTGGCGGCTTGGGAGCGCGGCGACATCGACGGTGCCTATGTCTGGGATCCCGCGCTAGGCGCCGTCAAGTCTTCGGGCACCGTGCTGGTGTCGTCGGTGGATGTCGGCAAGTGGGGCGCGCCGACCTTCGACGCCTGGATCGTGCGGAACGATTTTGCCGACAAGAATGCCGATGCCGTCGCTGCGTTCGCGCGCGTGACCGGCGAGGCCTACGTCGACTACGTCTCCGATCCGCAGGCATGGGTCGCCGACCAGGCCAACATCGACAAGGTCGTGAATCTTACCGGCGCCAAGCCGGAAGATGTGCCGGTTGTGCTTGCCGGATATGTCTTCCCCAACCTCGATGAGCAGGTGTCCTCCGCCTATCTCGGTGGCGACACGATCAAGGCGATCGTTGCCACGGCGGAATTCCTGAAGGAGCAGGGCAAGATCACCGAAGTGCTGGCCGACTACGGGCCGTATGTGAACCCGGAATACGCCAGGCAGGGCGCGGCGACTAACTAGACCCTGTCAGGTGGCGCGGCCCGGCTCCTCCCTGGCCGGGTCGCGCCCGAACCGAGGAGACAACACCATGACCGCCACTCCGGAACTCGAAGCAAGACATCTCTCTGTCGAGTACGAGACACGGCGCGGTTCGTCGCCGGCATTGCGGGGGATCGACCTAACTGTTCAGCGCGGAGCCTTTGTCGCCGTGCTGGGGCCGTCGGGGTCGGGCAAGACGACGCTGCTCAATGCGTTCGCCGGTTTCGTCAGACCGACCTCGGGGGAAGCATATTTTCGCGGCGCGCCGATCGCCGCTCCATCGGTCGATCGCGCGGTCGTCTTCCAGCGCCACGCGCTGTTCCCTTGGCTGGACGTCGCCGACAATGTCGCCTTCCCGCTCAAGATCAGGGGATACGAGCGCACCCACCGCCGCCAGCTCATCATGCCGCTGCTGCTCAGGGTCGGCCTGGCCGATGTCGCCACGCATCCGGTGTGGACGTTGTCGGGCGGCATGCAGCAGCGTGTCGGCCTCGCCCGCGCTCTCGCAGCCGATCCGGCGGTCCTGCTTCTCGACGAGCCGTTCGGTGCGCTCGACGCGATCACGCGCGAGGACATGCAGCGCGTCCTGCTGGACCTTTGGGCCGGCTCGGGAAAGACCGCGCTGCTGATCACGCACGATATCGAGGAGGCCGCCTTCCTCGCCACCCATCTCGTCGTGCTCTCCGAGCGGCCCGGCACGATTATCGGGCGGCTCGAGCTGTCGTTCTCGCGCCGCATCGCTGCGGGCGAGGATGCCGCCCGCATCCGCTCCGAGCCTGAGTTCGCCGCGGTCAAGGCGGAGCTCCGCGCCTTCATGCACCGGCGTTCGCAGGCCAGCGCAAGGGTGCTGGAGCTGGCGTCGTGATGGACGTCATCGTTTTCGGTCAGGGGCCGGGCGTGACGGCTGTGGCGGCGCCCGTGAACGCGACGTCTCCGCCGAGGCGGAAGCCGCGCGCGGTACCGATCGCTGTCTTCTTCGCCGGCTCCGCGGTCTTCTGGCTCGCGCTCTGGTGGCTCGCCGCTGCAATGGAGGCTGTGCCGTCCTTGTTTCTGCCGTCGCCGGCGGCAGTCGCGAGCCGCCTGGCCATGACGATTCAATCCGGATTTGCGGATGCCACGCTCGCCGAGCATGTCGCGGCGAGCCTTCTCCGCGTCGGCGCCGCGCTCCTGGCAGCGCTGGCGATCGCGGTGCCCGTAGGTGTCGGAATGGCCCTGTCGCCGGTGTTGCGTGGTGTCTTCGACCCGATCATCGAGGCATACCGGCCGATCCCGCCGCTTGCCTACCTGCCGCTCGTCGTCATCTGGTTCGGCATCGGCGAATTCTCCAAGGTGCTGCTTATCTTCCTCGCGATCGTGCCGGCGGTCGCACTCTCGACAGCTTCGGGTATCCGGAGCGTGCCCGTCGAACGCATCAACGCAGCCCGCACCCTCGGCGCGAGCCGGGTGCAACTGCTCCGCGAGGTTTTTCTCCCGAATGCGCTTCCCGAGATTCTCGTCGGCGCGCGCATCGGGCTGAGCGTCGGCTGGTCGACGCTGGTGGCCGCGGAGCTGGTGGCAGCCACACGCGGCCTCGGTTTCATGATCCAGACCGCGTCGAACTTTCTGGTCACCGATGTTGTTATCGTCGGTATCGTGACGATCGCGGCAATAGCCTTCGCGATGGAGTTCGGCATGCGTTGGCTTGAGAAACGGCTGACGCCCTGGAAGGGGAAATTCTGACAGGAACCGACCGCCACCACGCGGCGTTCGGCAAAGGTGCGACTACCGCCCGCAACGACATCGATACGGGAGGCAGTGATGTCCGAACAGATGCACGATGTTCTGATCGTTGGCGCCGGCTTCACCGGCTCGGCGCTTGCGGTCGAACTGCTGCGCCGCCTGCCGCAGGGCGCGCGTATCATGATGATCGGCGAGCCGAACGCGACCGGCCACGGGCTGGCCTATCGCACCACGACGCCGGATCATCTCCTCAATGTTCGTGCCGGACGTATGAGCATGATCGCCGGCGATGCGGGGCATTTCGTGCGCTGGCTCGACCGGCAGAAGGCTGACGGCGAGGGCATCGACGGAATCGCAGACGAGTATGTGCCGCGGTCGGAATACGGCCGCTATATTCGCGAGACGCTGTTCGGGACGATTGCCGACATGCGGCATCGGATCGACGTCGAGGTTGTCGAGGACACGGCTGTCGATCTGCGATCGCAGCCGCCGGGCTTTGCCGTGCGCACGGCAAGCGGCAAGCAATATGCCACGCGGTTCGTCGCGCTCTGCCTCGGCCATCGGCCGGCGGCATTTCCGCTGCGCCCGACTCAGGTCGCACCCGCCGCGCGCCGCCACATGATCGCGGAACCATTCACCGACTATCGCATGACGACGATCGCGCCGGACGCACGGATCCTGATGATCGGCACCGGGCTGACCATGATCGATCAGGTCCTGACGCTCGCCGAAGCAGGGCATCGGGGTCCAATTGTCGCTGTTTCGCGCCATGGCTTTTTGCCGATGGCGCATCTGCCGCGCCGCACCGAGCCGCAGGCGATTCCGCTGCCCGACGGCGCGGCGGGGCTTTCCGCACTGGTTCGCACAGTCGTTGCGGCCGCCCGCGCGGAAACCCGCGCCGGCAGGGACTGGCGTGCGATCGTTGATGGGTTGCGGCCGGTCACGGCTGATCTGTGGTCCCGCCTTGGCAACGCCGACCGAAAACGTTTCGTGCGTCACGTCGAATCGTTCTGGTCGGTTCACCGTCACCGCATGGCGCCGGCGATCGCGGCGCGTATTGCCTCGTTGAGGGAGGAGGGAAGGCTGTCGGTTGTCGCCGGACGGGTCGTGGCGGTCAGGCAGGCGGGCACCCACGTCAGCGCCGCCATCAGGCGGCGGAGTGTGGGTACGGTGGAGCTTCAGCCGTTTGACTGGATCATCAACTGCTCGGGCATGTCGCAGGATCGCGACGATCCGCTTCTCGCGCGCATCTTCAGCCGACGCTTCGCGCAACCGGATCACCTCGGGCGAGGGATTGAAGTCAATCGCGATAGCGCCCCCGTCGACGGACGCGGCGCGCCGGTGCCGGGGCTCTTCGCGCTCGGGCCTCCGACCGCTGGAACGTTTCTGGAGATCACGGCCGTGCCGGACATTCGGGAGCAATGCGCCTCGGTGGCCGAAAAAATCGTCGGCGAGCTTGCCGGGAACAGCGCCGCCGCTCGGCGCCTGCGGGGGAACGGCTAGGCCTCACCGGTGTGTCGGCTCGGACGGCCCGCGATCAGGCCGAGCCGCGCGAGTTGGGTACGCATGGCGTTGCGGCTGAGGCCGAGACTCTTTGCGGCGCGAATCTGGTTGGCGTTGCTGAGGTCGAAGGCGGTCGCGACGAGCGTGCCGCTAGCGCGAGCGAAGAGATCCGGCTCGCCGCTGGCGAGGCAGCGGGTGAAGATCGCGCGCAGGTCGGCCTCCATCGTGCCACCGACGATGGACTGTGTTCTCTGGTCCTGCCGGTTGAGCCGGAGGTCCGAGGGCTGAATCTCGGGTCCGGCGGCAAGCAGGACTGCGTTGTGAACGACGTTCTCCAATTCGCGAATGTTGCCAGGCCAGGTGTTGCCTGCCAGCGCGTCAAGCGCGGCGCTGCTCAGCGTCAATTCGCTGCGACCCATTTTGTCGCGATAGAGTTCCAGGAAATGCGCCGACAGGTGAGGGATGTCGCCCGGACGTTCCCGTAGCGGCGGCAGCGTGACCGAAGCGACGTTCAGGCGGAAATAGAGATCCTGCCGGAACTGTCCGGCGGCGACCGCCGCCTCCAGATCGACGTTAGTGGCGGCGATGACCCTGACATCGACCGCCACCGGTGTGCGCGCCCCGAGGCGTACGATCTCGCGCTCCTGAAGCACCCGCAGGAGCTTCACCTGCAGCACAAGCGGCAGGTCGCCGATTTCGTCCAGCAGCAACGTGCCGCCGTTCGCTGCCTCGAACCAGCCCATCTGCGACTTGATGGCGCCGGTGAACGCGCCCTTCTCGTACCCGAAGAGTTCGGCTTCCACGAGCGACTCGACCAGCGCGCCGCAGTTAACGGCGACGAACGGGCCGCCGCTGCGGGTGCTGTGGTCGTGCACATAGCGGGCGACGAGCTCCTTGCCGGTGCCCGTCTCGCCGACGATGACGAGATTGGCGTCGCTTGGCGCCAGCCGGTCGAGATCAGACCGGATCGCCAGCGAGACCGGATCCTCGAAGACCATCGCGGTCGCCCGGATGGTCGGCGGGACCGCGCGGTTGGCGGGTCGCGTAAGGGAGATGACCTTCGCCGGCCCGGTGGCTCTCCTTGGGACGAAGGCTTCGAGATGGCCGAAATCCGACATTCGAGGTCCCGGCTGCCGCTATACACGACGAAGTTACTAGAGATTTGGGAATGCCGAAGGATGCCCGGCCCAATTTCAGCGGGTGCAGCGGCAAGATTTTCCTAGGATCAGGGGGAGGGCGGAACGTTCGTTCGCTGCCGATTATTGGCGGTAGCGTGATGGTCACGCGGGTACAAGCGGCAGTTCCTCGAACAGGACGACCGAGCGTGGCGCCAGTGAATAGTCTCCAGCGACCGCTTTGCGGCCGTGCTCCTCGGGCCACGCGCTGTCGATGGCGACCGCCCACGCAAATCCGCTGTGCGGCGGCGGCAGCCACGCGAGGGCTGGACTGGAGCCGCCGTTGATCCAGACGACCGTGCGATCGGCCGCCACGGCGGGTGACGCCGGCATGTAGCGCGCGAGACCCACAACGCGGGCATCCGCGTTCCAGTCGCCGGTGGTCATTTCGTTGCCGCCTGGCTTCAGCCAGACAGCATCGCGGATGCCGGATTCATCGATCGTGTCGCCGGTCAGGAATGCGTTGGCCGAGAGCGAGGGGTGGCGCTTGCGGAACGCGGCGAGACGGGCCGTGAAACCAGCCAGCGCCATGTTGGCTGTTGTCCAGTCCAGCCATGTCGTTGAGTTGTCCTGAGCGTATGCATTGTTGTTGCCGTTCTGCGTGCGGCCGAACTCGTCGCCGGCCGTCAGCATCACAGTGCCACGCGAGGCGAACAGCGTTGCGAGCAGCGCACGGATATCGCCACGGCGGGCCGCCAGCAGGGCAGGATCGCCGGTCGCGCCTTCGACGCCGTTGTTCCACGAGAAGTTCTCGTCGGCGCCGTCGCGATTGTCCTCGCCGTTGGCGTAGTTGCTCTTGCTGCCGTAGGCGACAAGATCGGCCAGCGTGAAGCCGTCGTGCGCGGCGACGAAATTGACGCTCGCGGCGGGCGAGCGGCCTTGGAAAATGTCCGACGATCCGGCGAGGCGCGTGGCGAGCGGGCCGAGCGAACCGGAATCGCCGCGCCAGAAACGGCGGACGTCGTCGCGGTAGCGATCGTTCCATTCGCGCCAGCGCGGCGGAAAACGTCCGAGCTGGTATCCGTCGGGACCGACATCCCACGGCTCCGCGACGATGGTGAGAGCGCCGAGGATAGGATCTGCCTCGATGGCACGGAAAAGCGGTGCGTAGGCGGTGAAGCCATGCGCCGACCTGCCGAGCGCAGCGGCAAGGTCGAGTCGGAAGCCATCGACCCCGGTTGCCGCCGCCCAGTGGCGCATGGAGTCGACCACGAGTGCGATCACCGAGGGGCGGTCGGTGGCGAGCGTGTTGCCCGTGCCCGTGTCGTTGACCAGCAGGCCGGGGTCCTCCGCAGCATGGCGATAGTAGTATGCGTTGTCGAGACCACGGAGTGACAGTGTTGGTCCGAGCGCATCGCTTTCGCCAGTATGGTTGTAGACGATGTCGAGGATGACCGCGATGCCGGCCGCATGCAGGGCGGAGACGGTATCCCGGATCGCCGCAAGGCCTCCCGGCGCCAGCCGCGGATCGGGAGCCATGAACGTCACCGGGTTATAGCCCCACGCATTGGTGAGCCCCAGCGGCGGCAGGTGACGCTCGTCGATCCATGCGGCAAGCGGCATAAGTTCGACCGTGTCCACGCCGAGCCTGACGAGCCGCTCGATTGTGACGGGGTGCCCAAGCGCGGCGACAGTCCCACGGAGTGGAGCGGGGATGGCCAAGTCGGTCATCGAATATGCCTTGACCGAAACCTCGTAGATGAAACCGGACACCGGCAATCGGGATGGACGCAGGGAGTCAACGTCGCCGGCGGTGGTCACGAGAGCCTTCGGGACAAGGCGCGCCGTATCGGTGGCGACAGGTCGCGGTGCGGCCAGCGCGGCGTGCAAAGTGAACGGCCTGTCGATCCGGCGGGCATAGGGATCGACCAACAGCTTCGCCGGGTCGAAGCGATGGCCGAGTTCCGGATGGTAAGGTCCGTCGGCGCGGAGACCGTAGCGTGCCCCCGGCCCAACGGTGGCGATGAAACCGTGATGGATGTCGCCGTCACGGCCGGGCAGCGTCAGGCGCGCGGTCTCCCGGTCCTCATCGTCGAACAGGCAGACATCAATGTGCACCGCATTGCAGGAGAAGACGGCAACATTAATGCCGCCATCGCGCGGCGTCACGCCGAGCGGCGCTGGCAATCCGGACGAGATGGCGATTGGCGCGAGCGTGGTCAAACCTATCGCCTCGCGGCCATGCGGTTCATTCGGCTCGGCCGGCCAGTGTCCGGTAAAGGTCCGCATAGCGGTCCGCGCTCTTGCGCCACGACACTTCGGAGCGCATGCCGCGGCGCTGCATCTGTCGCCATTCCTTGGTGTCATGGAACAGGACAGTCGTGCGGGTGATCGCGCCTTTGAGCGTCTCGGCATCGACGGGAAGGAACTGGATTCCCGTCGCCACGCCGGCGGTGAGCGCGGCATCGTTGGCGTCAATGATCGTGTCGGCGAGACCGCCGACGCGCGAGACTACCGGCACACAGCCGTAGCGGAGCCCATAGAACTGGGTGAGCCCGCACGGCTCGAAGCGGGACGGGATGAGGATGGCATCCGCACCCGATTGGAGGAGATGCGCCAAGCCCTCGTCGTAGCTCGTTACCACGCCGACGCGACCGCGGTGACGCGCGGTGGCGGCACGAAACATGCCCTCCAGCGCGGTATCCCCGGAACCCAGCACGGCGAGCCGCGCTCCACCCGCCACCAGCTCGTCGATACAAGCGCCGACGATGTCCATGCCCTTCTGCCACGTCAGCCTGCTGATGACGCAAAAGAGGATCCCGTCGCCGGGCTCGAGACTCATGCGCTCTTCGATCGCGCGCTTGTTGGCGGTGCGTGCCGCCAACCTGCGGCCGGAATAGGTAGCCGGGATGCTGGGATCAGTCTCCGGATTCCAGATGTCAGTGTCCACGCCGTTGACGATGCCGGTGAGCACTCCGCGGCGGGCGCGCAGTAACCCGTCGAGCCCCATACCGCCATCAGGCGTACAGATTTCGGCTGCATAGGTCGGGCTGACGGTCGTGAGGGCGTCGGCGAACTGGATGCCGCCTTTGAGGAAGCTGACGCCGCCGTAGTATTCCACGCCATCAATGCCGAAGGTGCCGGCAGGCAGGCGCAGACTGGCGAAGACCGCCGCCGGAAAGTTGCCCTGGAACGCGAGGTTATGGATGGTGACGATCACCCTGGCGCGACGGCCGGCACCGGCCCGAAGGTAAACGGCAGCGAGTGCCGCTTGCCAGTCGTGCGCGTGGACGATGTCGGGCACGAACGCGGGCAGGGCACCGCGGCCGATTTCGCCGGCGATGAAGCTGAGCGCCCCGAAGCGCCTCCAATTGTCGGGCCAGTCCTTGCCATCGGGTCCGAGATACGGATTGCCGGGCCGGTCGAAGAGGTGCGGCGCGTCGAGGACGAGGAGATCGAGTCCGGCGGCCTTACCAGCCAGCAGCCGGGCTGCGCCCCCGAAGAGATCGGCCGCGCGATTCACCTCCGCCGGATGCTCCAGCGCTGCCAAGACCGCCGGATATCCCGGCACGAGCACCCGCATCTCGACACCGTGGCCACTGACCGCTGCCGGCAGCGCGCCGACAACATCCGCAAGTCCACCCGTCTTGACCAACGGGAAGACCTCCGAGGCAACGGCTAGGACGCGCGTCATTTGGCTTCGGCCACCCCGTTGATCATGCGCTGCGTGATCAGGCAGATGCCGCTCTCGGTGCGGCGGAAGCGCTTGGCGTCCGCCTCCGGGTCCTCGCCGACCACGAGGCCGGGCGGGATATGCACGCCGCGGTCGACCACGACCTTTTTCAGCCGCACACCTTGGCCGATTTCGACGTAAGGCAGGATCACCGCATCCTCTATCGTAGAGTAAGAGTGGACGTGGACGCCGCTGAACAGGAGCGTGCGTTTCAGGAACGAGCCTGAGACGATGCATCCGCCAGACACCAGAGAGCTGACGGCGTGGCCGCGCCGCCCCTCGACGTCGTGCACGAACTTCGCCGGCGCATTGAGCTCCGCGTACGTCCAGATCGGCCAGCTTCTGTCGTAGAGGTCGAGGGCCGGAACCACGTCGGTAAGGTCGATGTTCGCTTGCCAATAGGCGTCGATGGTGCCGACATCGCGCCAATAAGCCTCGGTCTCGCCGGCCGGTCGCACGCACGACTTGGTGAAACGATGGGCGACCGCCTTGCCGTTCTTCACCAGGTAGGGGATCAGATCCTTGCCGAAGTCGCGGCTGGAGTTCGGATCGGCTGCGTCCCGGTTGAGCTGGTCGAAGAGAAGTTTCGTCTCGAAGACGTAGATGCCCATGGAGGCGAGCGCCATTTCCGGGTTTCCGGGTATGCCCGGCGGATCCTTCGGCTTTTCGAGGAACGAGACGATGCAGTCGTCCTTGTCGACGTGCATGACGCCGAAGCCGGTCGCCTCCATGCGCGGCACCTCGAGGCAGCCGATCGTCACATCAGCCCCGGAGTCGACATGCTGCTGGAGCATCAACTCGTAGTCCATCTTGTAAATGTGATCGCCGGCAAGCACGATGATGTAGGTCGGCCCGTAGCTCCGGATGATGTCCATGTTCTGGTAGACGGCGTCGGTGGTGCCCTCGTACCAGGCATCCTCCCTGAGCCGCTGGCTCGCCGGCAGTACGTCAAAACTCTCATTGCGTTCGGGGCGGAGGAAGTTCCACGCGCGTCCCATGTGGCGGATCAGGCTGTGCGCCTTGTACTGCGTTGCCACACAAAAGCGGCGGATGCCGGAGTTCAGCGCATTCGACAGCGCGAAATCGATGATGCGCGTCTTGCCTCCAAAGAAGACCGCCGGCTTGGCGCGCTTGTCGGTCAGTTCCATCAGGCGCGTCCCACGGCCGCCGGCCAGCACATAGGCCATCGCGTCGCGCGCCAGCGGTGCGTACTTGTCCGTGTCGGCCATCGCTCCCCCTTACCCGTCCAACACGAACATGAGTGTCGCCAACGGCGGCAACGTGATCTCGGCGCTCGCAGGCTTCCCGCGCACTGCATAGTTCGCGGCGGCGATGGCGCCGAAGTTCCCGGCGCCGCTCCCGCCGTAGTCGCTCGCGTCGGTATTGATGACTTCGCGCCAGCGCCCGGCGCGCGGCAGCGGCAGAACGTAGTGCTGGCGCAGCACCGGGGTGAAGTTTGAGACGACCGCTACCGGGGGCTCGTTGCCGCCCGACATTCTGAGCCACGCGAAGACCGAGTTGGCTGTGTCGTCAACGATCAGCCATTCGAAGCCGTGGCCCTCGCAGTCGCGTGCATGGAGGGCGGGTAGGTCGCGGTAGGCGCGGTTGAGGTCGCGGATGAGCGAACGGACGCCGCTATGCGCCGCGCTGTCGGCAAGTCCCCAGTCGAGCCCGCGGTCGGCACTCCACTCATCCCAGGGCGCCAGCTCCTGGCCCATGAACAGCAGCTTCTTGCCGGGATAGCCCCACATGAAGGCGTAGTAAGCGCGCAGCGTCGCAAACTTCTGCCAGTCGTCGCCCGACATCTTGCGAAGCAGCGAGCCCTTGCCGTGGACGACCTCGTCATGGGAGAGCGGCAGCACGAAATTCTCCGAGAAGGCGTAGAGCAGGCCGAAAGTGATTTCCTGGTGATGGTATTGCCGGTGCACGGCATCGCGCGAGAGGTATCGCAGCGTGTCGTGCATGAAACCCATGTTCCACTTGAACCCGAAACCGAGCCCGCCGGCGTAAACCGGCTGCGACACGCTCGGCCAGGCCGTAGACTCCTCCGCAATCGTCACGGTCCCGGGGTGCTGCCCGTAAGTTGCGGCGTTGACCCGGCGCAGGAACGCGACCGCTTCGAGGTTCTCATTGCCTCCCTCCCGGTTGGGCAGCCATTCGCCTTCGCGGCGGGAATAGTCGAGGTAGAGCATCGAGGCGACGGCATCGACACGCAGCCCGTCGAGATGGAACCGCTCCAGCCAGAAGAGGGCGCTGTTGACGAGGAACCCGGCGACCTCCTTCCGGCCGTAGTTGTAGATGGCCGTGTTCCAGTCAGGGTGGAATCCGCGGCGCGGGTCAGCATGCTCGTAGAGCGCGGTGCCGTCGAAATGCGACAGGCCATGGGGGTCGGTCGGGAAATGCGCCGGCACCCAGTCAAGGATGACGCTTAGGCCGGCCGCATGGGCGCGGTCGACAAAGCGGGCGAAGCCAGCGGGATCGCCAAAGCGCGCGGTCGGTGCGAAAAGGCCGGTAGGTTGGTAGCCCCAGGATTCATCGAGCGGATGCTCGGTGATCGGCAGCAGCTCGATGTGGGTAAAGCCGAGGTCGGCGACATAGGGAATGAGCTGGTCCGCAAACGCGTCGTACGTGAGAAAGTTGCCGCCGGCGTTCCGCTTCCATGAGCCGAGGTGAACTTCGTAGATCGCAATCGGCGCACGTTGCCAGTCGCGCTGGCCGCGATACCAGAGGTAGTCATTGTCGTTCCAGGCGAGGGGCGCAGGATCGGTGACAACCGACGCGGTTTTCGGCCTGAGTTCCGAGGCGAAGGCGAACGGATCGGCCTTCAGCGGCAGGAGCGTCCCGTCCACACCGACGATCTCGTACTTGTAGACCAGCCCCGGCCCAAGTTCCGGCAGGAAAATTTCCCACATACCGGATGAGCTGCGATGGCGCATGACGTGGCGGCGGCCATCCCAGCCGTTGAAATCTCCAACTACGGAAGCGCGCCGTGCGTTCGGGGCCCATACCGCGAAATGGACGCCGCGAACGCCCTCGTGG
>CAZXKZ010000074.1:9157-11813 GCA_964641825.1 uncultured Bauldia sp. | reverse complement strand
AAGAATTTATTCCTACGCCTAAGTGCGAATGATCCGGCTTTGCGGGGGGTCTCCCCTGCACCCGCGCCTTCCTCCACTGTCACCCTCGCGAAAGCAGGGCCCAGTAAACGACGCCGGTCCAGTGTTGTACTTATCCTCGCATGCGCCCTCGGCCCGACCTCCGGGGGCCGAGGATGACATCAGACCATTCGAAACTTGCCACTAATATCTTTTATGCTATATAGCGTAAATGAGATGGACAGTTGAAACCCTCGGGCCTGTCGTCGATGCCGAGATAGAAGCGTTGCCGCCATCGCTTCGCGCTCGCCTTCTCCGCCTCATGGAGACAGTCGAGGTCGTCGGCTTGGAAAGGATGCATGAGCCACACGTCAAGCATATCGACGGAAAGCTGTGGGAGTTGCGCGCCAAAGCTGCCGAAGGCATTGCTCGGGGCCTTTATATGGCGATCACCGGGCGCCGCGTTATCGTGCTGCATGTCTTTGTGAAAAAGGCACAGCGGACCCCAAAGAACGCATTGGCCACTGCTAGAGAAAGAATGAAGCAGGTGAATCGATGACCAGGATTTCCGATCTCAAGAAGCGCTGGATGCGCGATCCGGAGTTTCGCAAGGAATATGAGAAAGCCGGACGAAGGCGAAGTTGTCCCAAAGCGAGGTGGCGAAACGTATCGGCACAACGCAGTCCGCTGTTGCGCGGCTGGAAGGCGGCGGCGTTTCTCCTTCCCTCTCCACTCTCCGCAAGTACGCCGAGGCAACCGGCACCAGGCTGCGCGTCAGCCTCGTGTCCGGCTGAGCCCTACAACAACCCCAGCCCGCGCATCAGGCCCGCGAACCACGCGCCGACGACCTTGATGTAGTGCCCGTTGTTCTGGGCGATGTCCCAGATCACCAGGATGAACAGGATCGCGAGGACGAGGTAGAATCGCATCGGGCCTCCATCGCGCTCCGAATCGATGTCATTTTGTTGGCGGAACCGCGCAAAGTTGCAAGTCCGCCGGTCAACGCCGACCACGCATTGCCGGTTCCGCCAGCCTCGACGCCCCGCCCGAATCGGCCCACCTTGATCGCTGCCCGGCGGCGAGCCGACCGGGCCCATGCCCTGCCTGCCACGCCGGTCGTCAGGCCAGGCGGACCGGGCGTCCGGTGCGGTACCGGACGATTGGCAGCGCGGGAAGCCGCGCATGGGAAATGCAGCCGGAGAACGGCGCCGCCGTTGCGAAACGGTCCCCGCCGCCCGGCATAGTCACCGTCAGCGTCGTTGCGTTCAGGCGTGGCGTTCCTCTTTGGGACGGCGCGGCGCGATGCGCGGGGATGGTGGGCACAGGGAGGCGTCGGCGGGATTAGCCCCGCCGGCGTCTTCTGTTTCCGGAGCCACGGCGCAGCGCCACGCCGGCGAAACCGGCAGCCGCTACCCGTCCCGCTTCTTGTCGGAGTGGCCGAGCGCTTTCCCGGGCGCGATCCGGTCGCGCACCCGCTGCTTCAGCTCGGTGATCTCGGGGAAGCGCTCCTCGTCCCTCCGCGACCAGACCACATCGCCGCCGATCGTCACCAGGAAGATGCCGCCGGTCCCCGGCACGAGCGTCACGCCGCCGAGTTCCGCCTCGAAGGTGGTGAGCAGCTCCTGCGCCATCCACGCCGCCCTCAGCAGCCACCGGCACTGTGTGCAGTAGGTGATGGTGACAACAGGGCGCGCCGAAGCGCCGCTCATCGTCCCGCCCGCATTCCGCGCCGGCGCGGCGGCGCGCGGTCCGGCACTTCCCCCGGCCACGCCACGATCCGCGTCTCCCATTCATCGAAGCCCATCCCCTCCTCGCTCACCGTCTTGCCGCGCACCGAGACGCCCGCGGCATGCACGGTCTCCGGATCGCCCGAGACGAGCGGGTGCCACCAGTAGAGGTCGCGGCCCTCGGCCACGAGGCGGTAGGCGCAGGTCGGCGGCAGCCACGACAGCGTGCGCACCTTGTTCGGCGTCAGCCCGACGCAATCGGGCACCTGCGCCTGGCGGTTGGGATAGTCGCGGCAGCGGCAGGTGTCGCCGTCGAGAAGCCGGCAGGCGACGTCCGTCCACGAGATTTCGAGCGTGTCCTCGTCCTCGAGCTTGTTGAGGCAACAGCGCGCGCAGCCGTCGCAGAGCGACTCCCACTGGTCCTGCGTCATGTCCTCGAGCGCCGTCGTCTTCCAGAACGGAAGTGCGCTGTCGGGTGCTGGGACTTCGGCTTTGCGGGCGGCCTTCGGCGGCATGGCGCTGTCCTTTAGGCCACCCGCGACGGAAACGCCACCGCCAACCCTTCCCGCGCCGCGCCCGTTCGCGCTATCCTCGTTCCATGCGTACCGCGTTCCTCGCCGCGCTCCTCGCGGCGCTCTTCTTCGTGCCGCAGGCTCCGGCGGCCGCGCAGGATGTCGTCGCCTTCCGCGATGCAGGTTACGCGCCCGGCACCATCGTGGTGAAGACGGGCGAGCGCCGCCTCTATCTCGTGCTCGGCGACGGCAAGGCGCTCCGCTATGTCGTCGGCGTCGGCAAGCAGGGCAAGCAGTGGGCGGGCACCAGCCGCATCGTCAGCAAGTCCATCAGCAAGGACGGCGGGCGCAGCAGCTATCGCGGGCTGGTGAAGATGGGGAGGGGCGCCACGGGCTGCAAGACGAGCGTCGAGTGCGACG
>CAZXKZ010000074.1:0-9147 GCA_964641825.1 uncultured Bauldia sp. | reverse complement strand
CAGCAAGCACATCAAGCCGGCGTGGATACCGCCGCCCGACGTCAGGCGCGACAACCCGGCGCTCCCGAACTACATCGAAGGCGGCGCGCCCAACAACCCGATGGGCGCTGCGGCGCTCGTCCTTGCCGGCGGCACCTACGCCATCCACGGCACCAACCGGCCGAAGTCGATCGGCGGCTTCGTCTCCTACGGCTGCATCCGCATGCTGAACCGCGACATCGTCAGCCTGTTCGACCGCGTCCGCGTCGGCACGCCGGTGGTCGTCCTGCAGTAGCCGGCCACGCGCCCTCGCGGCCACTTCCCCGCTCCGGTTTCCCGCGCTAGCTTCGCGGGGCCTGTCGGGCGCAGCGGGGCGATGTGAGCAACTTTATCAACACGATCCTGCTTGTTTTCGTCGGCTTGTTTCCGATCGTGAACCCGGTCGGCGGCGCGCCGATCTTCCTCGGCATCACGCGCGCCAACACGGAAGCCGACCGCGCCGCCATCGCGCTCCGCATCGCCATCGGCGGCTTCTTCCTCCTGCTCGGTTCGATGTTCGTCGGCTCGCACCTGCTCGAGTTCTTCGGCATCACGCTGCCGGTGGTGCGCATCGCCGGCGGGTTGGTTGTCACCGCCTTCGCCTGGCAGCTCCTCCACTCCGGCGCCGATGTCGATGCCGCTCCTGCCCAGGGTGGCGAGGTCAGAAAGCCGATGTCGGTCAGGGACGCGTTCTATCCGCTCACGCTGCCGCTGACGGTCGGGCCCGGATCGATCGCGGTCGCCATCACCATCGGCAGCCAGCGGCCGCGCGCCGCCGATACGGCCGATCTGGTGATCCTGTCCATCGCGGTGATCCTCGGCCTCATGGCGATCTGCGCCACCGTCTACCTGTGCTACCGCTACGCCGAAAAAGTCATGAAGATTCTAGGAGATAGCGGCACCAACGTGCTCGTGCGCCTCTCCGCCTTCATCCTTCTGTGCATCGGCATCCAGATCATCTGGAGTGGCTGGTCCGCCCTCACGACGACGACCTGATTCCCGAGTTACTCCAACAGCTTACGGCGCCGGCAGGCAGAGCGGATAGATGCCGACCGTTCCGGGCGGACATTGCTGTGCCGGCGGCGGACCCTGCGGCTGAATCTGAATCTGCGGCTGGAGCTGGCGCTGCGGCGCCTGCTGCTGCCGCGGCACAACCGGTTCTACCGGCTGCACATTCAGGTTCGGGACCACCTGGATGGTGCCGCCCTGGATGTTCGGACCGGACGGCCCGGTCTGATCGGGCACGCACCTGCCGGGGGTTCCGTGGGAGCCCGGACGGCAGCGGCAGTTCGGCGGTGTTCCTACCGAATCCGGCGGGCACTGCGGCGTCTGTACCTGGACGCAGAGCGGCGGCGTGCCGACGAAGCCCTCGGGGCACTTCTGCTGCTGGCAGTTGGGCCAGGTGCCCGATGTGCCCGGCGGGCATTGCTGCTGCACGGTCGAGCAGTTCGGCCAGGTGCCGGTGGTGCCGGGCGGACACTGCTGCTGGATCGGCTGGCAGTTCGGCCAGCTTCCCTGCATCGGCGGCAGGCAGCGGCAGTTCGGCGGAGTGCCCGTCGTTCCCGCAGGGCATTGCGGCTGCGTCACGGGCTGACAGTTAGGCCACTGCCCCGTCGTGTTGGGCGGGCACTGCTGGGCCGGTGGCGGCGCGCAGGTCTGGCCATTCCAGATGGTCCCGCCCGGGCACGTGCAGTTCGGGGGCGTTCCGGTCATCCCCGACGGGCACACGCTCTGCGGTGGGGGTGGGGGTGGCGGTGGCGGTGGCGGTGGAGGCGGAGGCGGAGGCGGAGGTGGCTCCGGTGGAGGCGGCGGTTGGCCGCCCGAGCACGCGCGCCCGGTCCACCGTTCGCCCTCCGGACAGCAGCCGCCGCCCGGCGTAATCCGCTCGATCGGGCAGATTGGCTCGATCACCTGTTCCAGCACCACCTCGCAGTTCAGCGATGGCACCGACAGCGTGGCCTGCGCGGTGTCGTTGGCGGGGTTGGTGTTCTGCGAGCTGCCGCCCGGAGGCTGGAGGATCGTCGCCGTGTTGGTGATCTCGCAGACCGAACCGTCGTCGGGAACGAAGACGACAACCGGCACCGGGCCGCGGATGCCACCCGCTGCGATCGGCACCGGCGTCGGCGCGGTCGTGCAATCCAGGCCGCCTCCGACGCGCGGCGCACAGAGCGACGGCGGTCCCCATGTCGGCAGCGCCGGGATCGGCGTGTCGTCGAACGACAGGACGTCGTTGAAGTCGTCCGGTCCGTGGTTGGCGATCCAGACGCCGAAGTAACACGCCCAGCCCTCGGCAGGTGGGCCACCGTTGGCGGCGCCGCCACCGCCGGCGGCAGCGCCGTTGGTCGGCAACGTGTCGTTTGGAACGTCGACGATGTAGTCGCACCCGAAGGCCCGCTTGTAGATCTCGAGGTCGGATTGCGGCGGCTCCACGGGCTGGCAATGCGGCAGGTGATCCAGAGAGCTCGTAACCGAGGCCTCGTCGTCCGTCGGATCGATGTTCCACTGGCTGCCACCCGGCTCAGAGACGATCTTCACCGTGTTCTCGACGCTGCAGACCTGTCCTTCGGCAAGCTCGGCGATCGGCGCGCCGGCAAGGATGAAGAACTGGACACTGTTGCCGGGATGGAGTTCGCCGCCTCCGCCGTCGGGAAGGTTCGCGGCGGGGTAGGTGCATGTGCTGGTCGGCGGGCCGCCGACGCAGTTCCAGGGCGGCGACGGGCCGTAGTCGATGGGTGCACCGGCGGAGAGCGTGTCGTCGATGACGATGTCGTCAGTGTAGACGCCCGGCCCGGTGTTCGTGATCGTGATCACGTAGCTGGTGCACCACCAGTCCTCCAGGCAGAAGACATAGCCCGGGAAGATTTCCTTCTCGATCTTGAGGTTGGTTTCCTCCTCCTCGTCCTCGGGCGGCGCGCAGTCCTCGTTGGGCACCTTGGCGCTTGCGAAGCCCCAGTCGTCGGCCGGGTTGGCGTCGCCCGGTCCGGGCCACCACGACAACGCCGCGACGTTCTGCAAGAAGCACAAGTCCGTGTCGCTCGGCAGTTGCACCTCAACCCCGAGGTCGACCGACTCGCCCGGCCACAGGACCACCGGCGGATAGGCGCAGGAATAGGTCGACGGGCCGAGGCCGACGCAGGCCCACGGCGGGCTCGGCGAGAAGGTCACCGCCGTGCCGGCGGGATCCTGCGGCAGCCAGTCCTGGACCGTGATCGGCCCCCAGTACCAACTCGGCCCGGTATTGGTGACGCGAACGGTGAAATTGCAGATATAGCCCAGTCCGCCTTCGATGCACGTATCGGGCGTGGCAACCTTGAACAGGGTCAGGTTGAACGGATCAGCCGACGGAACATAGTTCGGCGGCGGGAAATACGGTGGGAACAGCGGATAGTAGTAGGAGCCGCTCGCGCCGACGCACGGCTGCCAGATTTCGACGTCGCCCACGTGTCCCTGATGTGCTGGATCGGCGAACTGCCCGTCGTAGTCGGTGAAATAGGATTGCCACGGCGGATCGTTCTGCGGACGGACGAGCCTGCGGTCGTTGCCCTGCAAACCGTCGACGATCGCCGGACCGCCGCTCGCAAGGATCGCGGCCAGCGCCGCGTTGTCGCGGAGCGCTTCGCCAGTCGTCCACAGGTATTCGTTGCAGGAGCCGGCGCGCAGGTGTCCGTACTGATTGTAGCCGTAGCCGAGGGAGATGCCGCCTGTCGTGTTGCGGCTGTCGGGCCGGAAGCCGATGGCGTACTCGTCCGGAACCGGAACCCAGGTTCCCGGTGTCGTCGGATTGTCAGGCACCTCGCGCCGGTAGCGCAGCACCGACGACACCAGCGGATCGGCGAACACCGAATAGTCGTAGCTGGCGCGCTGCTCGCCCCGCTGGGCAAGGATCATCCGCCCCTGCCCGTCGAACAGCATGTCGGCGACTTCGTTATTCGACGCGAAGCCGGTGACGTCGAGTTCCCAGCGCGCGTCGCCGGCGAACGTTCCGTCGAGCCGGATGCCGATGGACCACACCTGCGGCGTTCCGCTGGCGCCCGTCGCGACCGCATAGAACAGCCGGCCGCCGTAGACGGCCATGCCACGCACGCGCCGTTCGGGCGGGGTGTAGCCCCACGTCGCCGGGTTGAGCGCATCGAAGGCGGGGCTCTGGATGTTGAGAAACGTGTTGTCGTCGGGCACAGGCGGCAGGCCCATCATCGGGCGGCCGCTCAAGCCGTGATCGAACGTGTCGACGATCAGGCCGGTCCAGTCGAGGCGATAGATGAGGCCGGTATCGAGATCGGAAACGAAAAACTGCCGGCTGCCGCGATCGTAGACGATGTCTCCGAGGCCCGGCCCCGCGTTTGCCCCGATGGTGGTGAAAAGCTGAATGGCACCGGTCGCCGAATCGACGCGCCAGATCGAGCCGGCGGTGCCGCCGGGTCCCCACTGGCCTGGCATCCACTGCGCGCCCGGCTGTCCGGTGGTGATGCGCTCGGGCCTGCCGTCGCCGTCCGAGTCGGGTGCCACGATCTGCAGGCCGTAGGCAGAGGTCGCGCCGAGGAAGATGTTCGGCGTCGGCCAGTCGTCGTAGGCGATGGCGAAGATCTGGCCGGCATCGCGGGCGTGCGCTGCATAGATCGTCGGCGCGGCGATCAGTTGCCCGGCGGGAGGACCGGCAGGCTGCGGCCGCTGGATCTGCATCGACGGCCCGTCGAGATTGATGAACGTCTCGTCGATCGGGTTGCCCGATGGGAACGGCGGCACGGGCGGCGTGACGCCGGAGAAGCCGCTGACTGCCACGTCGCCCGCAGCGTAGATCGCGGGTGTCTGCGCGCCGGCATCAGGGATGAGAGCGGACTGGCCGAAGAGGAAGATCGCGGCGGCTGCGCCGAGACCGGGAGTCGATCCAATTCGATGAAAAGAACGCAGAAACATCGCAACCTCCCGGTCGATGCCTCGCGCGGTCCTGACAAGCTATTGTTGTCGCTGAATTTTCTTAGGCCGCCTGTCGCCGCAGCGTGCCTCTATTGGTACATCTTACCATATCCACGCCGCCCCTTTAACCCGCTTCGCTCGAATCTTGTGTGACAGCGGTCACAAATCCTTACCTTGCCGATCCTTCATACTTTCGCCGGCAAGATTGAGCTAAAGTTCCCGCCCGATTTGGAGTCCGGCAGAGCCTTGCGCGATCCCTTCCAGAGCAACCAGAAGCGCCGTCGCGGACTCCGCCTGATCGAGGTAGATGCGTGGATTGACTCCTCGCTCTTCCGTGCCGGCAGGGTGATCGCGCGCGCTGGCGAATCCGTTTCCCTGTTCATGCGCCGCTTCAGCGTCTCCGGCTACAAGCGCGCCGTCGTCGAGGTCGCCGGCGACGGACTGACGCTGGCCACCGGCGGCGCCCTGTTCATGTTGATGCTGGCGATCCCGGCGTGGGAGGTGACGCGCACCGACTGGCGCACGCGCGGCGACCTCGCCGTGACCTTCCTCGATCGCTATGGCGCCGAGATCGGCAAGCGCGGCATCAAGCAGTCCGACGCGGTGGCGCTGGAGGAAATGCCGGACCATCTCATCAAGGCGGTGCTCGCCACCGAGGATCGCCGGTTCTTCACCCATTTCGGCATCGATTTCTTCGGCACCTTCCGCGCGCTCACCGAGAACCTCAGGGCAAATACCGTCGTCCAGGGCGGCTCATCCATCTCGCAGCAGCTCGCCAAGAACCTGTTCCTGTCGAACGAGCGCACCATCGAGCGCAAGATCAAGGAAGCCTTCCTCGCCATGTGGCTGGAGGCCAATCTCCCCAAGCAGGAGATTCTCAAGCTCTATCTCGACCGCGCCTATATGGGTGGCGGTACCTTTGGCGTCGAGGCGGCGTCCGAGTTCTACTTCGGCAAGTCGGTCAAGGACGTGAACCTCGCCGAAGCCGCCCTGCTCGCCGGCCTGTTCAAGGCCCCTGCCCGCTACGCGCCGCATATCAACCTGCCAGCGGCGCGGGCACGCGCCAACGAAGTGCTGTCCAACATGGTGCAGGCGGGCTTCGTGACAGAAGGCCAGGTGATCGGCGCGCGTCGGCAGCCCGCCGACATCATCGTGCGCGAGGCGGTGGCCGGGTCGCCCGACTACTTCATGGACTGGGCCTTCGAGCGCGTGAAGGAAATGGCGCTCCGTGGCGAGCGTGTGCTGACAGTGCGCACCACCCTCGACGTAGGCATGCAGCGCGCTGCCGAACAGTCGATCCTCACCACGCTCCGCGAGTTCGGCGATTCCTACAACGTCAAGCAGGCCGCGATGGTGGCGATGGAGCCCGACGGCGCTGTCCGCGCCATGGTCGGCGGCCGCGACTACGGCGAGAGCCAGTTCAACCGCGCGGTCGATGCGTTGCGCCAGCCCGGCTCGTCGTTCAAGCCGTACGTCTATGCGGCTGCCATGATGAACGGCTTTACGCCGGACAGCATCGTGCGCGATGCGCCGATCTGCATCGGCAACTGGTGCCCGCGCAACTATTCCGGCGGCTACTCCGGCGCGATCACGCTCACGACCGCGATCGTCAAGTCGATCAACACCATCCCCGTCCGCCTTGCCCAGGCCATCGGCCGCGACAAGATCGTTGACGTCGGGCAGCGCATGGGCCTCACCCATGAGCTCAAGATCACGCGCTCGCTGCCGCTCGGCGCCTCCGAGGTCACGGTCCTCGATCAGGCCGCCTCATATTCGGTTTTCGCCAACGGCGGCTACAAGGCGCCGCCCTACGCATTCACGCAGATCCTCAACAGCCATGGCGACATCTTGTACGACCGCCGCCGCGATGCGCCACCGGCCGAGCGCGCTCTCGACGAGACGACCGTGGCGGCGATGAACGGCATGCTGGTGCAGGTGCCGGAATGGGGCACCGGCCGTCGCGCCAAGCTCGACGGCATCCGCGTCGCCGGCAAGACCGGCACAACATCCGCTTACCGTGATGCGTGGTTTGTCGGCTACACCGGCAACTACGTCGCAGCCGTCTGGTTCGGCAACGACAACTATGCCCCGACGCGGCGGCTCACCGGCGGCATCCTGCCGGCGCAGGCGTGGAAGCAGTTCATGGCGTTCGCCCACCAGGGCGTCGAATTGAAGCCCATACCCTTCATCGACAAGCCGTTCGAGGATCCTGCGCTGAACGCGCAGGCCGTCGCCGAAGCCGAGCCGCTCGACCCCATCGGCAGCCGCGCGGCGAGCCTGTCGGAGGCGACGAGCGAACGCCTCACCATCCTAGAGGGCCTCCTGCGCAAGGCCGCGGAGCACAAGCCCGTGGCCGCCCTGGAGGTTCCCGCAGGAACCGCGCTCGTCGAGATCGCCGGCAGCAACTGACGCGATGCGGTTTCTGATCGATCTCGCCATCGCACTGGTCATCGCGGTCGCGGTCGGTGTGTCGAGCGCCTGGTTCACCATCGAGCGCGGCCGCCTGTTCGGCGCCGTCAACGTCGGCGCCTGGACGGCGTGG
Source organism: uncultured Bauldia sp. (assembly GCA_964641825.1). Lineage (GTDB taxonomy): Bacteria > Pseudomonadota > Alphaproteobacteria > Rhizobiales > Kaistiaceae > DASZQY01. Next base: position 1,673 of record CAZXKZ010000074.1, on the reverse strand, counting down.
CCGCAGGAGGGCTCGGTTGACGCCGATCCCTATTCGCTGGCGATGCTGGCGCGCACCGGCGAGGTGCCGCTCGGCGCGGGTGAAGGTTTGTCCTTCACGGCTGACAAGGACTCCGACGGCGCGCCCCTCTCTGGCCGCTGCGTTTATGCCATCGCCGGCTCGACGCCCCCGGCCCGCATGTGGACGCTGACCGCGTACGATGCCGCTGGCCGCCTGATGGTGAACGTCGCCCGCCGCCCCGGCTTCCATTCGCGCGAGATCGTGCGCCAGCTCGATGGCGCGTTCGTCATCACGGCCTCGTCCGACGTGCGCGCGGGCAACTGGCTCCCTATTGCGCCGGTCGATCGTTTCAGCCTCGTCCTCCGCCTCTACGACACGCCCCTCGCCACCGGCAGCCAGATCGCCGATCTCGTCATGCCGAGGATCACGCCGGTGCGCTGCCCGTGACCAGGACCATCCTCTTCGTCATCGGCGGATTGCTCCTCGGCGGGATCATCCACATCGCCATCGTGCTTCTGGTGCCGCTCTACGCGCCGAACGATGCGTGGGCACAGATAACACGCTTCGGCCGCGACGGAGTGTTCCACACCCTGCCCCTGCCCGAGGCCGGCGCGGAGCCGATCGCCTCGCTCGATCCGCGCATGCTGCATGCCGTCTGCCGGTTCACGCTGGACAGAGGCCCGGTGCGGGTCAGTGCGATGCTCCCCGACGAGTTCTGGTCGGTGGCCGTGTTCGATCGCCGCGGCCGCAACATCTTCAGCATCAACGACCGCGCAGCCGAGCGTTCGCGCCTCGACCTCGCCATCCTGACGCCGGTGCAGATGGCGCAGCTTCGCCAGAACCCGCCCGCCTCGCTCGAGACGGCGATCGTTCTGGAGCAGGCGCTCGATGATGGCTTCGTGCTGCTGCGCGCATTCGTCCCCGACGCCTCACTGCTGCCGAGCGTGGAGCAGGCGTTGCAGGGCGCCAACTGCGCCGGGTCGCTGTAGCGCCCGCCGGTCTTCCGCGGTCAGGACGTGCGCTTGGGCCTCCGCCCGCCGCCACTCATGCCGCCCAGTTCCGGGTGGCCGATGGTGTCGCGGAGGCGATGTCCGAGGTCGAGATCGAGGTCGTGCCGTTCGATCCGCACGCCGGGGAAGATGACGACCTCTCCGGTCACCGACCCCGAAGCAGCCGGCCGTGCCGGCTTCCGTGCCGAAGCGTCGAAATGCAATAGCGTGCCCATCCGTCCCCCGCGCAGGCAGGCTGCGTCCTCGATTCCGAATATAGCGGTCGCCAAGGTTAACGGACTGCTAACGTGTTCCTCGCAGTATGCGCGGCATGAAGCAGGACACCCCGCTCGACAGCATCGCGGCTGAGGCGCGCGCCAACGAATTGAAGCGAGATACCGCGCTCCTTCGCGCCACCGTCGACCTTTTCGTCCTCGATGGCGATCACGACAAGACCGACCTTCTCCGCTTCGAGGAGCTCGCGCTCCACTACCTCCCGAAGACCGCGGCATCCGACAGGCAGTACGTCAGCGAGCGGCTGTCCGAACGCCCTGACGCGCCGCACGCCGTCGTCATCACGCTTGCGCGCGACGAGGTCGAGGTCGCCGCCCCGGTCATTCTCCGATCGCCCGTCCTGTCCACCGTCGACCTCCTGGCGATCATCGCCGCGAAGGGCAACGGGCA
>CAZXKZ010000073.1:3298-11894 GCA_964641825.1 uncultured Bauldia sp. | reverse complement strand
GCCACAACACCGAACGTGCCATCGTAGCGGCCAGCGTCGATGACCGTATCGATGTGCGAGCCGACGAGCAGGCGCTTGCCGGAACGCTCACCCGGCAGCGTTGCGGGCAGCAGGCCATGCATGGTGCCGGCGGCATCCATGCGCACCATCAGCCCGGCACGGCGCATCCAGGCGCCCACGAGATCCGCGGCGCGCTTATGCTCGGGCGTGAGATAGAGCCGCGTTAGCTTCCCTGGTTCGGCGGTGATGCCGGCGAGCGCGTCGATCATTGCCTCGGCGCGGGCGCCGACCGCGCGGATTTCCGGCGTCATCATCCGGCGACCCGGTCCTCGATGCGAAAGTTGATGATGTTGGCGACTTGCCGGATGGCGGTCGCAAGCTCCGCCTCTGGATCGTTGTCGAGGCGCGATTCGAACGATTGCAGGATCCGATGCTTGTCGGCACCCTTGACGGCCAGGATGAACGGAAAGCCGAACTTCGCGCGATAGGCTTCGTTGAGCGCAGTGAAGCGCGCGAACTCATCGCCGGTCAGCTTGTCGAGGCCGGCGCCGGCCTGCTCCTTGCGCGAGTCGGGCATAAGCTCGCCTGCCACGGCAGCGCGGCCGGCGAGATCGGGGTGGGCGCGCACGAGCGCAAGCTGCGCCGGCGCATCCGCATCGAAAACCGCGTCCAGGAAGGCCCCTATCATCTCGCGGCGGCCCGCGAACGGGCGCGCCAAGGCCGCCCGCTCCGCCACCCATGGCGAATGCTCGGCGACATCGCCGAATGCCTTGACGAAATCGTCTCGCGTCATGCGGTTGACCGCGTCGATGGGAACTGGTGTGCCGGCCATGGTGCGCCCCAGATGCCCCGCTTTTTGGAGGCTGTCCAGCATGAGCAGCGGTGGCGACCCGGCGACAGCTACCGATTCAGCAGATACGCGCCCAGCAGGCGGCGCTCGTCGGGGGTCATGGCCGTCTCGTTGCCCAACGGCATGGCATCGCCGTTGACCGCCTGCGCCATGATGCCCTCCGCGTGGCGGCGAATGTCGTCGACTGTGGTCAGGACGACCTCCTTGGGCGGCGCCTCGAACCCTTCATGTGTCGGCCGGGCGGAATGGCACATGACGCAGTGCTTGCCGACGATGTTGAGCGCTTCGCCGTCGCTGACGGCGATGCCAGCCAGCGACGCATCAGCGCGCGGCGCGGTCCACCAGATCGCGGCGCCGAGGGCGACAGCAGCCACCGGCAGCGTCCATGCGATCTTCGTCAGGGGATCGCCGGCATCATGGCGATTGAGGAAATGGCGGACGCTCGCGCCGATGACGACGATGAGCCCGACGATCAGCCAGATGTGCCCGTGACCGGTGAGCATGGGATAGTGGTTGCTGACCATGAGCACGAGCACCGGCAGCGTCAGGTAGTTGTTGTGAACCGAGCGCTGCTTGCCGATCGCGCCCAATCGCGGATCCGGCGGCTCATGCACCATCAGCGACGCCACGATCTTCTTCTGGTTCGGGATGATGATGCCGAACACGTTGACAGCCATGATCGTCCCGACGAAGGCGCCTACGTGGATGAGTGCGCCGCGGCCCGAATAGACGTTGCCGTAGAACCAGGCCGCCAAAAGGATCAGCAGGAACACAGCCGCGGCGAGCAGCGTCGTGTTCTGCCCGATAGGCGACTTGCAAAGGCCATCGTATACGAACCAGCCTGCGGCAAGGCTGGCGACGGAGATGATAATTGCCTGCGACGGCAGGAGCGACAGCACCGAGGGCGAGATCAGGTAGGCATCGGCGTGCCAGTAGTACTGGAGGATCAGCAGCGCGAAGCCGGTGACCCAGGTGAGGTAGGCCTCCCACTTGTACCAGACGAGATCGGGCGGCAGCTCCTTCGGCGCCACCAGGTATTTCTCGACATGATAGAAACCGCCGCCATGGACCTCCCACGCGGTGCCGGAGACGCCCTCGTTCATGTGCTTGCGTTTGCGCAGCGAGAGATCGAGGGCGATGAAATAGAACGAGGTGCCGATCCAGCCGATGCCGACAACCAAGTGCGCCCAGCGCACCGCCAGATTCAGCCAGTCGACGATGAAGGAAGACATGGTCAGGCGGCCCCCCGATTGCCGTACCCGCGGACGCGGGCATCCAGTAAACGACGGCGAATCCTGAGTTTACTGGCCCCTCGCTTTCGCGAGGGTGACAACAATCGCGCGGGCATGACAATGAGGGAAACCGGCGCGCCTTTCTGATGGGCGCGCCGGACCCGAGTCGGCCTAGTTGATGCCGGGCGCGCCGTCCACGCCCTTGACGTAGTAGTCCATGGTGAGGAGCGAGCCATCGTCCATCACGGCGCCGGCCGCGACGACTTCGGTGCCGTCCTGCTTGTAGATCGGACCAGTGAACGGGTGGAACTCGCCCGAGGCGATCTTGGCCTGAATGTCCTTGGCGGCGGCCACGACATCATCGGGCAGGTTGGTGTACTCACCCATCTGCACGGTGCCTTCGGCAAGACCATCCCAGCTCGCCTGCGACTCCCAGGTGCCGTCCATCGCCGCCTTGACGCGCGCGATGTAGTATGGACCCCAGTTGTCGATGATCGACGTGTAGACCGCCTGCGGAGCGGCGTCATACATGTCGTGGGCCTGACCGAAGCCATGCAGCCCACGCTCCTGCGCGATCTTCAACGGCTCGGTGGAATCCGTGTGCTGGACGATAATGTCGACGCCCTGATCGAACAGCGCGGTCGCCGCCTTGCCCTCCTCGGCCGGGTTCATCCAGGTGTTGATCCAGATGATCTTGAGCTTGAAGTCGGGGTTGATGGACTGGGCGCCGAGCATGAACGAGTTGATGCCCATGACCACTTCAGGAATTGGGAATGACACGATGTAGCCGGCAGTGCCGGTCTTCGACATCTTGGCCGCGATCTGGCCGATGATGTAGCGGCCCTGATAGAAGCGAGCGTTGTAGGTGGTGACGTTCGGCGCCGTCTTGAAGCCGGTGGCGTGCTCGAACTTCACGTCCGGGTACTTCGCCGCGACCTTGATGGTGGGATCCATGAAGCCGAACGAGGTGGTGAAGATGAGCTGGTTGCCGGCCTGCACCAAACCTTCGATGGCGCGCTCGGCGTCCGGGCCTTCCGGGATGTTCTCGAGGAACGTCACCTCGATCTGGTCGCCGAGGGCTTCCTGAAGCTGCTGTACGCCAGTCCAGTGGCCCTGCGTCCACCCGCCGTCGGTCTTGGGGCCGACGTTGACGAAACCGACCTTGAACTTCTCCTGAGCCTGGGCAGCACTGCCCAACGCGAAGGCAATCGACAGCGCGGCAGTCGCTGCCACGAGCCTTTTCAACATACTGACCCCTCCTGTTTTGATGAAGCATGGGTTACGCGCAGTAGTAGCATTGTAGCAATGCAAGAGGCGGGCCGTCGAGCGACGGCCACGCGCCCCGGCTAAGGGGAATTCCCGTTATCTATCAGCAACAAAGGACTGGCCCAGCATCGCGGGGGTGTTGGCGCGGGCGAGCATGCGGTTGCCCGAGATGATGACCAGAACGACGATGGTGGTGAGATACGGCAGGGCCGACAGGAACTGGGCCGGCACGCTGACGCCCAAAGCCTGTGCATGGTACTGGAGGATGCCGACGGCGCCGAACAGAAGCGCGCCGGCCGCCAGGCGCCACGGCAGCCACGTCGCGAACACGACCAGCGCGAGCGCGATCCAGCCGCGCCCTGCGGTCATGTTGTCGAGCCACTGGGACGTGGACACGAGAACGAGATACGCGCCGCCGAGCCCGGCGCAGGCGCCACCGAACAGCACGGCCAGGAAACGGACGCGGAGCACGCTATAGCCGAGCGCGTGCGCCGAGGTGTGGCTGTCGCCGACGGAGCGCAGGATAAGGCCGCCCCGTGTGCGGAACAGGAACCACGACACGCCGATGGTGAGCGCGACGGTGAGGTAGACCAGCGGATCCTCGCCGAACAGGAGCCGCCCGACGAAGGGAAGATCGGTGAGGCCGGGAATGTAGATCGACTGCAGCTTGATCCCCGGCAGGCTGGCGTAGCGCTCGCCGATCAACCCGGCGAGGCCGGTGCCGAGGAGTGTCAGCGCCAGCCCTGTCGCCACCTGGTTGGCGACGAGCACGAGGGTGAGCACCGAGAACAGGCAGGCCATCGCCATGCCGGCGAGAATGGCGGCGACAATGCCAACGTAGGGGCTGCCACTCTCGACCGTGGCGATGAAGCCGCAGACGGCGCCCATGATCATCATGCCCTCGACGCCGAGGTTGAGGACGCCCGACCGCTCGGCCACCAATTCGCCCAACGACGCCAGCAGAAGCGGCGTCGAAGCGACGACGATCGAAATCAGGATCGCTTCAGCGACTCCCATCGGCGACCCTCGCTGGCTGGTGGCGCGGCGGCGGCACGAAGCGCACGCGGTAGAGGATGAAGGTGTCGCAGGCGAGCACGAAGAACAGCAGCATGCCCTGGAAGACACGCGCCGTGCGGCTCGACATGCCGAGGAGGATCTGCGCCTGCTCGCCGCCGATGAAGGTGAGTGCCAGAACGAGGCCGGCGACGAGGATGGCCAGCGGATTGAGGCGGCCGAGGAAGGCAACGATGATGGCGGTGAAGCCGTAGCCGGGGGAGATCACCACGTCGAGCTTGCCGACAGGGCCGGCGACCTCGCCAATGCCGGCAAGGCCTGCGAGGCCGCCGGAGATCAGGAACACGACCAGCGTCATGCGATTGCGGCTGAAGCCGGCAAAGGCGCCGGCACGCGGCGCCTGCCCGAGCACGCTGATCTCGAAGCCGGTGATCGTGCGACGGAGCAGGAACCAGCCGGCGAGCACCACGACCACGGCGATGACGAGCCCGATGTGGACGCGGCTTCCGGCGATGAGCACCGGCATCACCTCGTGGTCGGTGAACACGCGGCTGCCTGGGAAGCCGAAGCCCTGCGGATCGCGGAGCGGCCCGCGCACGAGATAGTCGAGCAGGTAGCTGGCGACGTAGACCAGCATCAGGCTGGTGAGGATCTCGTTGGTGCCGAAACGGATCTTGAGCAGCGCGGGGATCGCCGCATACAGCATGCCGCCGGCGATGCCCATGAGCAGCATCAGCGGGAGGGTGGCGAAGTTCTGGAAGCCGGGCGCCAGGATCGGGACGAGCGACCCTGCGATGGCGCCGACGGTGAACTGGCCCTCGGCGCCGATGTTCCACGTGTTGGACAGGTAGCAGATGGCAAGGCCGACCGCGATGATGACGATCGGTATCGCCTTCACCAGCAGCTCTGCGCGCGCCCAACCCTGCGTGAGCGGGTCGATGAAATAGACGTAGAGGCCGTAGAACGGATCGATGCCGCTGGCGGCGAAGATGATGGCGCCGGCGAGCAGGGTGAGCGCCACCGCCACGAGCGGCGACAGCAGCGCCCATGCCGCGGACCGTTCCGGCCGCCGGATCAGCTCGATACGCAAATGCCCCGTCCCCCTTCCCCGCTAGTGCGCGTGCGATCCTCCCATGAGCAGGCCGATCTCCTCGCGCGTGATGCCATGCGCCGGGCGCGCTTCCGACAAGCGGCCCTTGGAGATGACCGCCACCCGATCGGATATCTCCAGAATCTCGTCGAGGTCCTGACTGATGACCAGGACCGCAGAGCCAGCCCTTGCGAGGTCGATGAGCGCCTGGCGGATGGTGGTGGCCGCGCCGGCGTCCACGCCCCACGTCGGTTGGCAGACGACAAATACGCCCGGCGTGCGGTCGAACTCGCGGCCGACCACGAACTTCTGAAGGTTGCCGCCGGACAGCGCGCTTGCCTCCGGATCCGGCGTTCCCTTGCGGACGTCGAAGACCTTGGTCACGCGTCCGACGATATCGCGGGCGGCGGCGAGGCGCACGATGCCGCTTCGCACGATGCCCTCTTTCGTGGCATGGCGCGTGAGGACCACGTTGTCGGAGAGGCGGAAGCGCGGCACGGCGCCGTGGCCGAGACGCTCCTCCGGCACGAACGCGGCCTTAAGCTGGCGGCGGGCGTTGACCGACCGGGCGCCGCAGGCGACGCCGTCGATCCGGATGGCGTCCGGGTTGGTGCCGAGACGCTCGCCGGACAGCGCATCGAACAGCTCGTCCTGACCGTTGCCCGCCACGCCGGCGATCGAAACGATCTCGCCGCCGCGGACCTCTAGCGACACATCTTCCAGTGCGACCGCGAAGGCATGCGGGCGCGGCAGCGACAGGTTGCGGATGGCAAGGCGCACTGGCGCATCTTCGCCGACGGCCGGCGGCGCGGTGACCTCGCGCAGCTCGGCCCCAACCATGAGGCTGGCCAGCGTCTTGACGCTCTCCCGCTGCGGGTCGCACTCGGCGACGACCTTGCCGTGGCGGAGGATGGTGGCGTGATGGCAGAGCGCCCGCACCTCCTCCAAGCGGTGGCTGATGTAGAGGACCGAGCAGCCTTCCGACGCCAGGCGCTTCAGGGTGACGAACAGGTCGTCGGCCTCCTGCGGGGTGAGAACCGACGTGGGCTCGTCCATGATGATGAGCTCCGGCTCCTGCAGCAGGCAGCGCACGATCTCCACGCGCTGGCGCTCGCCCACGGACAGGTCCGCGATGATCGCGTCGGGATTGAGCGGCAGGCCATAGTCGGCGGAGACCCTGGTGATGCGCGCCTTGAGCTCGGGCATAGCGGGGGGATCGGTGAGCGCCAGCGCGATGTTCTCCGCGACCGACAGCGCCTCGAACAGGGAGAAGTGCTGGAACACCATGCCGATGCCCAGACGCCGGGCCGCCGCCGGATTGGCAATCGTGACGGGTTGGCCCTTCCAGCGGATCTCGCCCTCGGTCGGCTGGAGCGCGCCGTAGAGGATCTTCACCAACGTCGACTTGCCGGCCCCGTTCTCGCCAAGAAGGGCATGGATCTCGCCCGGCTTGATGGCGAAGTCGATGTGGTCGTTGGCGCGAAGCGACGCGAAATCCTTGGTGATGCCGATAGCCTCAAGCCTCGGCTCACCCGGAACGCGGCGGAAATCCGTGGCAACGGCAAGCCGCGCGCCGCTCATGCCGCGTCGCCTCCCCGCGCGGCTTCGGGCAACGCGGCGGCGTGAAGCGCTTCGTCGCGCTCCAATAGCTCCACAACGGTGGTTGCGGCGATCACCGCCGGCAGCTTCGAGCGAACCGGACCGGCGCCGATGGGGCACACCAGCCCGGCGATGCGGGACTGCGGAATGCCGCCGTCGCGAAGCTGGCGCACAAAGCGTGCGCGCTTGGTCGCGGAGCCGATCACGCCGACATACGGGAACCGGCCATCCGCCAGTGCCGCCGCCACGACGGCGAGGTCGAGCGGATGGCTATGGGTCATCGCAAGGACGAAAGCGCCCGCCGGCGCAGCGGTCAATATGGCCGCCGGATCATCTGCTGAAAGCGTGACGACGTTGGCCGGGACATAGGCGGGGAATGCATCGGGGCGCGGGTCGATCCACGTCACGCGGAACGGCAGCGGGGCGAGCGCCAGCACCAGAGCGCGGCCGACGTGGCCGGCGCCGAACAGGTAGAGCGGCCGCCGCTCGTCGCCGAAGCCCTCGGTGAGCACTCCGCCGGCATAGGCGGCAGCGCCCGGCGGCAGCGCTTCGTCGTCCACGATTTCACGGATCACGCCGCGATCGGAAACGAGCCGCCCGCGCGTAGTGATGGCGCCGCCGGCGGATTCCCTTTCCGCAAGGATGGCGATCTCGTCGCGGCGCGCCTGTTCGATGACCTCCAGCACCAGCTCGACGTTGCCGCCGCAGCACTGGCCAAGTTCGGGGCCGAGGGCAAAGCCGCGCGTCTCGGCCTTGGCAGCCCTCGGATTGGCGAGGGCAGCCTGCGCCATGGCAATCGCCTTCCATTCGAGGGTCCCGCCGCCGACGGTGCCCGCGAACGTTCCGTCGGGATGAACGATTAGCCGGGCGCCCGCCTCGCGGGGCGACGAGCCGCGCGTCGCCGCGATCGTCACCATCGCCACCCGGCCGTGGCGGTCGAGCCCCTCGAGGATGCGCGACCATGTACCGGTCATGCCTCGGCGCCTCCCGTGGGCCGGATGGCGCGCATGATCGCCTCCGGCGTGGCCGGGGCATCGAGACGCGGCATCGCCGCCGGCTTCAGGCTGAGGATGGCATCGGTGATGGCCGAAAAGACCGAGATAGCCAGCATCAGCGGCGGCTCGCCGACCGCCTTGGAGCGGAAGATCGAGTCCTCGCGATTGCCGCCGGATTCGAACAGCGCCACGCGAAAATCGGCCGGCACATCGGAGGCGGTGGGTATCTTGTAGGTCGACGGCGCGTGGGTGCGGAGGCGGCCCGCCGAATCCCAGACCAGCTCCTCGGTGGTGAGCCAGCCCATGCCCTGAACGAAGCCGCCCTCGATCTGGCCGATGTCGATGGCCGGATTGAGCGACTTGCCGACATCATGGAGGATATCGACGCGCGTGACACGCATTTCGCCGGTCATGGTATCGACGATAACCTCGGAACAGGCGGCGCCATAGGCAAAATAATAGAAGGGGCGGCCGTTCGCCTTCTCACGATCCCAGGTGATCTTGGGCGTCTTGTAGTAGCCGGTCGCGGAAAGCTGGACGCGGCCGACAT
>CAZXKZ010000073.1:2622-3260 GCA_964641825.1 uncultured Bauldia sp. | reverse complement strand
GGGTGACGTTCCACTTCTCCTCGATGAAGCCGTAGAGCCGCTCCTTGATCTGGCGGCAGGCGGCGAGCGCGGCCTGCGCGTTGAGGTCGGTGCCGGCGGACGCCGCGGTCGGCGACGTGTTGGGCACCTTGGCCGTCGACGTCGCGGTGATCTTCACCTTCTCGACCGACACCCCGAATTCCTCGGCAACAACCTGCGCGACCTTGATGAACAGCCCCTGCCCCATCTCGGTGCCGCCGTGATTGAGGCTGATCGAACCGTCGCGGTAGAGGTGAACGAGCGCGCCAGCCTGGTTGAGATGGATGAGGGTGAACGAGATGCCGAACTTCACCGGCGTCAGTGCGATCCCCTTCTTGAGGACAGGGCTGGTCACGTTGAAGTCGGCGATGTCCTCACGGCGCTGGCGATAGCCGCTGGTCAATTCGAGATCGGAAACGATCTCGTTGAGGATATTGTCTTCGACGCGCATGCCGTAGGGCGTCCGGTCGCGCCCGACGCCGCCGTAGAAATTGGCCTTGCGCACGTCGAGCGGATCCTTGCCGGTGACGAAGGCGATGTGATCCATCATGCGTTCGGCAAACAGCATGCCCTGCGGGCCGCCGAAGCCGCGGAAGGCAGTGTTGGACACGGTATTGGTG
>CAZXKZ010000073.1:2391-2612 GCA_964641825.1 uncultured Bauldia sp. | reverse complement strand
AGGCGTTGTCGGCATGGAACATGGAACGGTCGACGACGCCGAGCGACAAATCTTCCGAGTATCCGCAGCGCGCCGATAAGGTGACATCAACCGCACGCAGCGTGCCATCGCGGGAGACGCCGGCGGCATAGTCGACGCGGAAATCGTGCCGCTTGCCGGTGAGCATCATATCGTCGTCGCGGTCGAGCCTGATCTTGCAGGGACGCCCGGTCTTCCATGCG
>CAZXKZ010000073.1:0-2381 GCA_964641825.1 uncultured Bauldia sp. | reverse complement strand
CTGGCTCTCCTTGCCGCCAAAGCCTCCGCCCATACGGCGAACCTCGACTGTGACGGCGTTGTCGTGGAGGCCGAGGACGTGGGCGACGACGTGCTGCACCTCGGTGGGGTGCTGGGTGGAGGAATGGACGAGCATATCGCCATCCTCGCCGGGCACCGCCAGCGCCACCTGGCCCTCGAGATAGAAATGCTCCTGCCCGCCGATCTTGAACTCGCCGGTCATCTGCCGTGGGGAGCGGCCGATCTCATCGGCGGGCTCGCCGCGCTCGAAGGCGTAGTCGGGCAGCACCTTGCTGTCCGCGACGAGCGCATCCTCGACGTCGATCAGCGGCATAGACGGCGCCGCGCCGACCTTGGCCCTGGCCGCAGCCCGCCGCGCGTTGTCGCGGGTATCCGCGACGACTGCGAACAGCACCTGCCCGTAGAACATGACCTTGTCGTCAGCGATCAGCGGATCGTCGCCGATGTCCTTGGGGCTGATGTCGTTCCTGCCCGGTATGTCGGCGGCGGTCAGCACCGCCACCACGCCCGGCGCGCTGCGCACCGGCTCGAGGTCGATCGAGGTCACCCGCCCCGCGGCGACGGGGGCGTAGCCGACCGCCAGATGCAGCGTGCCGACCGGCTCCAGGATGTCGTCGGTGTAGATCGCCGCGCCAGTGACATGCTTGATGGCGCTGTCGTGGGCAATCGGGCGCCGGACGACCGAAAAACGGTCGGCGCCAACCTGCGTCACGGTATCAACCGGCGACATTCGCCTCGGCCTCGCGGAAGCCCACCACACGCGTGCGCCGGCTGAGCGTGCCGGCCGCCTCGATCAGCGCCTTGCCCAGCAAGGAATGTGCCGTATCGGCGCGATAGCGGGCGCTGGCACGGTGATCGTCGAGCGGCTTGAAATCATCCCTGAGGGCGGCGAAGGCGCGCGCCCACGCCTTGGAATCGCGGATCTGCTGGCCGAGCAGCACCGCCTCGGCGCCATCGGCTCGCTTCGGGATCCCGGCCATGCCGCCATAGGCGCAGATCGCCTCGCTGATGGTGCCGTCGGCGCTGACGGTGAAGCGGAACGCGCCCATGACGGAGGAGATGTCCTGGTCGAAGCGCTTGGACACCTTGAAGCAGCGGAAGAGGTGCTCAGGCTTCAGGTGCGGGATGGTGATGCGGGTGACGAGCTCGCCGGGCTCGCGCTGCTGCTTGCCGTACTCGATGTAGAAGGTCTCGACGGGCATGGAACGGACCTGCCGCCCCTTGCGGAGCTCGATGCGCGCGCCGAGCGCGATCAGCGCCGGCGGCATGTCGCCGATAGGCGAACCGTTGGCGATGTTGCCGCCCATGGTGCCGGCGGCGCGCACCTGTTTCGAGCCGAGGCGCCGCAGCAGTTCCGCGAGATCGGAATCCATGCGCGCCAGATGTGGCTCGATGGCCGCATAGGTAGCGCCAGCGCCGACGACCAGCTCCTCGGCGGTGTCCTCGATATGGTCGAGGCCGGCGACCTTGCCGATGTGGATGATCTTCGGCAGGTCGCGCATCTGCTTGGTGATCCAGAGGCCGACGTCGGTGCCGCCGGCGACGATCGTTGCATCGGGATTGGACTCGTAGAGCTCGGCCAGGCGATCGAGGGAGGTGGGTGCGGCGAAGAAGGTGTTGTCGTCGCCGACGAACACATCCTCACCGTCGGCCAGGAAATCGAGCACGCCGGCCATGTCGCCGGCCCCCTTGCGGAAACGGTCCTGCCGCGGGAGGGCGGACGACGCAATCGCCGCATCGACGATCGGGCGATAGCCGGTGCAGCGGCAGAGGTTGCCGGCGATCCAGTCGTTCACCTGATCGCGCGTGACGATCGACTCCGTCGCCTGCCAGAGCGTGAACAGCGACATGACGAAGCCGGGCGTGCAGAAGCCGCACTGGGAGCCATGGCTCTCGACCAGCGCGCGCTGGACGGGATGGAGCGCGCCGTCGCCCTGAACGAGATCCTCGACCGTGACGACCTCGGTACCGTCGATCTGGCCGAGGAGCGCGATGCAGGCATTGACCGGCTCGTAGGCCAGCTTGCCGCCACGCATCCTGCCGATGGCGACGGTGCAGGCACCGCAATCCCCCTCACGGCATCCTTCCTTGGTGCCGGTGGCACCCTCGTTCTCGCGCAGATAGTCGAGCAGCATCAGCGTCGGCGGCACGTCGACGAGCTCGACCAGGCGGCCCCGGCGGATGAAACGGACGGTGGGGCGCATCAGCTTCCCCGGTACGTCGAGTAGCCGTAGGGCGAAAGGAGAAGAGGCACGTGGTAGTGCTCGCCGGGCGTGGCGATGCCGAAGCGGATGGGCACGATGTCGAGGAACGGGGGATCGGGCGCGAGCACGCCGCTCCTCCGCAGGTACTCGCCGGCGT
>CAZXKZ010000072.1:0-11984 GCA_964641825.1 uncultured Bauldia sp. | reverse complement strand
GTCGGGCCGCGAGACGGTCGTCGTCTCGGTCTCGTTCGCCGTCCGCTCGGTGCGCGTGCGGTCGCCGCGACGGACGAAGCGGCCAGTGTCGTCGTGGACGATCGTCACCTGGCCCTGATTCTTCACGATAACGCGGCCATCGGATGCGGCAAGCGTCGTGCCTTCGCGCACCTCCTCGGCGGCGGCGGGAAGCGCCGGCGCGGGCGCGGCGGCAGGCGCTTCGGCGCCGAAATTCGGGCGCTCCGCGAAGTTCTCCAGGCTGAATTCGCCTTCCACCGCAGCGGGCGGCGGGGGCGGCGGCGGTTCCACCACGACAGCGGGAGGAAGCTCGACGACCGGAGGCGGTGGCGGCTCGGCGGTGGGAGCGGGCGGCGCTTCGCCCGTTTCGGCAGGCGAGGCCTCGGCGGGCGGCGGTGGCGGCGCAGGAGGGGCCTCGGGCTGAGGCTGCTCGACGGGCATCTCCGGCGCGGGCTGCTCGGCAGCCGGCGGAAGCGGAGGTTCGGGCAGTATCTCGGCAGGCGGCACCTCCGCAGGGGGTGGCGGGGGCGGCAGCTCTACCGGCGGCAATTCGACCGGCGGCAGTTCCAGTGGAGGTGGCAATTCCTCAGGCAGCGGAGGAACGTCGAGGGTCGGCGGCGCTTGCGGCTCCTCCAGCACCGGCGGCTCGGCCGGCGTGTCTGCCGGGGGAGGTGGCTCGGTTTCAGCCGGCGGCGTTTCCGGCGTGTCCGCGGGGGGAGTCTCCGGGGGCGGTGGTGGCGGCGTGGCGTCCCCGTCGGTCGGTTCGCCCTCGGCGGGCAAGCCGGCCGCGACGCGCGCGTCCTCGAGCGCACGGATGGCTTCACGAAGATTCTGTCGCGCTACCGCGATGCCGCGGCCCGATGCCATCGCGGCGCGGAGCGCAGCGCGCGCCTCTTCGAGCGCCTGCTCGGCGAGCAACACCGGATCGGTGATGGCTTCCTCCGCAGCCGGTACCTCGGTCTCCGCTTGCGCCAGAAGCAGCAGACGGCTGGTGTCTTCGGCATGGGCGCCGGGCATCGCCAGAAGCGACACGGCAGCACTTGCGAGGAGGAGGGCTCTCAACGGCATGGTCGACTCCGCATTCTCAGATTCGCAGCGCCATCGTGGCGGCACTACGCGGCGAAACATGGGCCGGATATGGGCGGAACGACGTGAACCGAACCTGAATGCGGGCTTCAGCCCGCGCTCATCCGCGCGCGATGGGCGTATCGTCGCGTGCGCCCCATTCGGTCCACGACCCGTCGTAGAGCGCGACATCGTCGATGCCGAGGATTTCGAGCGCGAGGTTGAGCGTTGCGGCATTCACACCCGAGCCGCAACTGGTCACGATGGGCCGGCCTAGGTCGACGCCGGCGGCGGCAAACGCCGCCTGCAGCGCGCCGCGGTCCTTGAGTGTGCCGTCGGCGATCAGGTCACTTGACGGAACGCTGAAACTGCCCGGCACGCGACCGGACTTGACCCACGAGCGCGGCTCCGGCGCCTCGCCACGGAAGCGTGCGGCAGGACGCGCGTCGACGAGCTGGATCGTGCCGTCCTCCGTCTCTGCGCGGACGCGGGCAAGGTCGTAGGTCGCGTCCGGCTGCAGCGACGCGGTGAAGCGGCGCGGTGGACGGGAAACGACCGCCGTGCTGAGCGGCCGTCCTTCCGCGATCCACTTGGGCAGCCCGCCTACGAGGATGACCACGTCGTGCGCACCCATCACGCGAAACGTCCACCAGACACGTGGTCCGGACGACAGGCCGACCGTGTCGTAGACAACGATCTTCTGGCGTTCGTCGATGCCGAGCGCACCGACCGCCGCGGCGAATACCTCGGCGGTCGGCAGCATGTGCGGCAGCGGATTGTCGGTGTCGGCGATCTCGTCGATGTCGAAGAAGATGGCGCCCAGTATGTGTCCGCGCTCGTATTCCTGGCGCGCGTCGCGACCGGTGGTGGCGAGATGCCACGAGCCGTCGAGCACCACCACGTCCGGGTCGTCGAGATGCGCGGCGAGCCAGTCGGTGGAGACGAACCAGCGGGCGAGTTCGGACACCGGCCTACTCCGCGAACCGGATGCGAACGCGCCGGTTCTGCTTGCCCTTGCTTTCGATCTTGCCGATGGCAAGCCGCCCGATTTCGGCGGTCGAGCGGACATGCGTTCCGCCGCACGGCTGCAGGTCGATGTCGCCGATGCGCACCAGCCGCACGCGCCCGCTGCCCATCGGCGGCTTGACCTTCATCGTTTTCACGAGGCCGGGGTTGGCGAGCAACTCGTCGTCGCTGATCCATTCCTGCGTGACGGCATGATTGGCGGCGACCAGCGCGTTGAGCTTCTCCTCGATCTCCTCCTTCGCAGGAACCTCGCCGTCGATGTCGAAATCGAGCCGGCCTTCGTCCGAGCCGATCGAGCCGCCGGTCACTGGAAACGGCAGCACGACCGACAGCAGATGCAGGCCGGTATGGATGCGCATGTGGCGGTGACGGCGGTTCCAGTCGAGCACGGCGCGGAGCGTCTCGCCGGGTTCGGGTAGCGGCTCTGTCTCGCCGGGTACATGGACGATCTCGCTCTTGTCGCCACCATAGACCGTCGTGGCGATGGCGATGCTTCCGCCGGCGCGTTGGAGGGCGCCCGCATCGCCGGGCTGCCCGCCGCCGGTGGCATAGAAGACGGTGCGGTCGAGTACGATGCCGCGACGGTCGTTCACCGCCAGCACCGTGGCTTCCGTGTCCTTGAGGTAGGCGTCGTCGCGGAAGAGCAGTTCGGTCGGCATCGATGCGCTCGCGGGGTTCCTGGCCGCCGATCCTATCCGGTTCTTCCCGCCGCGGCCAAACGTCAGCCGGCGGCGAAAGGCACGTCGATGTCGGCCTTCGCCTCCAGCCAGCGCGGTGTTGGAAGGTTGTGCTCGCGCAGGAACGCCGGATTGAACAGCTTCGACTGATAGCGCGTGCCGAGGTCCGCCAGGATGGTGACGATCGTATGGCCAGGCCCGAGGTCGCGGGCGAGGCGGATCGCGCCGGCCACGTTGATGCCGGTCGAGCCGCCGAGGATCAGCCCCTCGTGCTCGACAAGCTCGAAGATGCAGTCCAGCGCTTCCGCGTCGGGAACGATGTACGGGCGTTCGACGGTGATGTCGCCGACAATCGGCGTGGACCGTCCGAGGCCGATCCCTTCGGTGATCGAGGTTCCTTCGCTGACGGTGGCGGTCCCGGTCGAGAACAGGCTGTACATGGCGGCGCCTTCCGGATCGGCGCAGCCGATGACGATGCCTGGCTTCACCTCGCGCAAATACGTGGAGACGCCGGCGAGCGTTCCTCCGGTCCCGACCGAACAGATGAATGCGTCGACGGTGCCGTCGGTCTGCTGCCAGATCTCCGGGCCGGTAGTGAGGTAGTGCGCAGCGCGGTTTTCGAGATTGTTCCACTGGTCGGCGAACAGGACGCCATTGGGTTCGGTGTCGCGGAGGCGTTCGGCCAGCCGGCGCGCGACGTGCTGGTAGTTGTCCGGATTGCTGTGGGGCAGGGCGGGGACCTCGATGAGCTGCGCGCCCGACAGGCGCAGCATGTCCTTCTTCTCCTGGCTCTGCGTGTCCGGGATGACGATAATCGTCCGGTAGCCGCGCGCGCTCGCCACGAGCGCCAGTCCGATGCCCGTGTTTCCGGCCGTTCCCTCCACGATCAGGCCGCCCGGCTTCAGGTCACCGCGTTCTTCCGCCGCGAGCACCATCTGGCGCGCCGGCCTGTCTTTCACCGACTGGCCCGGATTGAGGAATTCCGCCTTGCCGTAGATGGCGCAGCCGGTGAGGTCGGACGCGCGGCGAAGCCGGATCAGCGGTGTGTTGCCGATCGCTTCTATGACTGACGGCTTGACGTCCATGGCCAGATTCCGGTCGCGGGCGAGGGGCGGAAGCTATTCGCTGGGAAAAGCCGCTTCAAGGTTAGCGGACGTTGGCACCGGCGCGCGCGGAGAAGTTCATTCCCGCAGCGCGATCCCCAACGAAAAACGCCCCGCCCGATGGGTCGGGCGGGGCGGTGCAGATTCGTCAGCCGCTTCGGCTACGGGCTCGGAGCGGGTTCAGGCGCCGGTGCCGGTTCTGGCGCCGGAGCAGGTTCGGGAGCGGGCGCCGGTTCCGGTGCTGGCGCGGGTGCCGGCTCGGGAGCGGGCGCAGGCGCCGGTTCAGGGGCCGGAGCGGGCGCGGGTTCAGGCGCTGGTGCCGGAGCGGGCTCGGGAGCCGGTGCCGGTTCCGGAGCAGGTGCCGGCTCTTCCGCGACCGGCGGGGTCGGAGCCGGAGCCCAGTAGTTGCGAGCGGCGAAATAGATGATGCCCAGAACGACGACCGCGACGACGATGTAGATAATCGTGCGGTTACCTCCGCCCTGGCCTGATCTCATTCCGTCGTTGTTAGACATGACATCTCCTCATGATCGGTTGCATTAGCCGCCAGCCGAATCCGAAGCCCTGATCGACTCCGAAGCATATCATCGATTGAAGTGGCAGGCTTCCCTCCGCGAAACTGGCTCCCCGGGCTGGACTCGAACCAGCGACCATTCGATTAACAGTCGAATGCTCTACCAACTGAGCT
The DNA here is from genome assembly GCA_964641825.1 of uncultured Bauldia sp. GTDB lineage: Bacteria > Pseudomonadota > Alphaproteobacteria > Rhizobiales > Kaistiaceae > DASZQY01. The sequence continues at coordinate 7,407 of CAZXKZ010000072.1, read as the reverse complement.
ACCGGGGATTGTCGCGTTTCCGTCGTGCGCGAGCCCTATAGCAAAGCCTGCCGGCATTGCAAAGGACGGCACCGGCGGCTCGCCCGGCCGGTATTTGCTTGCGGCGGGCGGGCCTGAGCCCCATCTTGCGGTCTTCGGCGGTCAGGAGAGCCAGATAGTGCCCAAGGTTCGCATCGGCAAGTTTTCGATGGAATTGCCGCAGAACCGCATCGTGCGCATCAGCCTGGGTGTTGCCCTGGTCGTGCTCGGCGGGCTGTTCGGCTGGCTGCCGATCCTCGGCTATTGGATGGTGCCGTTCGGGCTCCTGGTCCTCGCCTCCGACAGCCCGATGATTCGCCGCTGGAACCGTCGCATGCTCGTCGCCATCGTCGGCTGGTGGCGCGGCCGCAAGAGCAAGCGCAATCCCAGCAGCGTCACCTGATCGCGCTTGCGCGCGACGCGCCCTCAACGTACCCTCTCGAGTGTTCGTAGCGACGGTCCTTCGAGGCGGCGAGCCTCGAGGGTGAAACGGGAATACGGTGAGGAATAGGGTCTAGCCCGCCGAAGCCGTAGCTGCCCCCGCAACTGTAAGCGGCCAGTCCGCCCGCAACTGCCACTGGGAAACCGGGAAGGCGTGGGAGGGACGACAACCGCGAGCCAGGAGACCGGCCGTCGCATCACCCCAACCTTCCGTCGGTGGGACGGAAAAGGAGATCGACGATGAATTCGTCCCTTGCATCCACGATTCTGTCATCTGGCATTTCGGCGCGCGCCTGGCCTGCGCTGGCTGCGTTTGTGTTCGGACTGGTGCTGTTCATCGGCGCGGGCTTTGCCGCACCGACCGTTCTGCACAACTCCACGCACGACACGCGCCACGCGCTTGGCCTTCCCTGCCACTGAGGACAGATCCATGTTTCGCAATATCGTTTTCAGCGCCTTCGGCGCTGCGCTGGCCATTTGCGTCGGCATCTCCGTCCTGCAGGCGTTCACGACCGAGCCGCTGATCCTCCACGCGGAGGAATTCGAAGGCGCCGCGCCGCACGATCACGCGGCAGCTCCCGCACCTCAAGCCACCGGCGGGTGGATGGCCGCGCAGGCCCACGAGGCTGCGGCCCAGGAAGCCGGAGTCGCAGGCGAGGAAGAGGAAGAAGAATGGGGGCCGGCCGACGGTTTCGAGCGCACGTTCTACACGGTGCTCGCTAACCTCGTGATCGGCTTCGGCGTCTCGCTCATGCTGCTCAGCCTGATGGTGCTGAGGGGTGGGCCGATCGACGTGTGGAGCGGACTCCTCTGGGGCGTTGCCGCCTTCTTCGCGGTATCGCTGCTGCCCTCGCTCGGATTGCCGCCGGAGCTTCCTGGCACGCCGGCCGCCGAAATCGGCAGCCGGCAGGCGTGGTGGCTCGCCACCGCGATCGCGTCTGCCGGCGGCCTCGCACTCATCGTCTTCGGGCGCCAATGGTGGTGGCTCGCGCTCGGCGCCGTGCTTATCGTCGCGCCGCACGTCATCGGCGCGCCAGAACCGCCCAGCCACGACGTCTCGTATCCCGGCGCGCTCGCCGGCGAATTCGTGATCGCGTCGCTGGTGGTCAGCGCGGCCATGTGGGCCGTCGCCGGCGCCGGGTCGGCCTGGCTCTACCAGCGGCTCACCGCCAGGGCATAAGGAGCACGGCGTGCCGACCCGCGTCTTGGTGCTCGGCGGCCAGCGTTCCGGCAAGAGCCGGCATGCGGAGGAGATCGTGGCGGCGAGCGGGCTTGCGCCTGTCTACGTCGCCACGGCTACCGCCGGGGACCACGAGATGAGCGAGCGCATCGCCGCGCATCGGGCACGACGCGGCGCTAACTGGCACACGGTCGAGGAGCCGCTCGACCTTGCCGGCGCGCTCGCCCGCGAAAGCGGCCCCGGCTTCCACGTACTGGTCGACTGCCTGACGGTGTGGCTGTCGAACGTCATGGGTGCGGAGCGGTCTGTCGATACCGAGGTCGACGGCCTGCTGGCGGCGCTCGCCCGGGTGACCGGGCCTGTCGTGCTGGTCAGCAACGAGGTCGGGCTTGGCATCGTGCCCGACAATGCGCTGGCCCGTCGCTACGCCGATCAGCTCGGCATCCTCAACCAGCGCGTGGCGGCGGCCGTCGACCGCGTCGTCCTGACAGCGGCAGGCCTGCCCATCGTCCTGAAATCCGAACAGCCGCGCACCGAGGTCGTCATATGAACGCGCCCGCCCGCATTCCGGCCACCATCGTCACCGGCTTCCTTGGCGCCGGCAAGACGACGCTCATCCGCAATCTCATCCAGCAGGCGAAAGGGCGTCGGCTCGCCGTCATCGTCAACGAGTTCGGCGACATGGGTTTCGACGGCACGCTGATCGCGGAGTGTGACGACGATTGCCGGCCGGACCAGATCGTCGAACTCACCAACGGCTGCATCTGCTGTACCGTCGCCGACGAATTCCTGCCCACCATGGAGGCACTCCTCGCCCGCGAGCCGGCGCCCGATCATATCGTCATCGAGACGTCCGGTCTGGCGCTGCCGCAGCCGCTCGTGCGCGCCTTCTCATGGCCTGGCGTCAGCCACCGCGTCACCGTCGACGGCGTGGTGACGGTGGTGGATGCCGAGGCGGTTGCGGCTGGGCGCTTTGCGCCGGACCCGGAGGCCACGAAGGCGGCGCTCGCCGCCGACCCGGCCATCGATCACGACGATCCGATCGAGGAGCTGTTCGAGGACCAGCTCCGCTGCGCTGACCTGGTCGTGGTGTCGAAGGCTGACCTCGTCTCGCCGGACGATCTCGCTGGCACCGAGGCGCTGGTCGCCCGCGAGGCTCGCGCCGGCACACGCGTCGTGCGCGGCGCGGGCGGCAGCGTGCCGGCATCCGTGTTGCTCGGCATCGATGCTTCCGCCGAGGCCGACATGACCGGGCGCGAGAGCCACCACGAGCTGGAAGGCGAGGACCACGAGCACGACGATTTTGATTCTGTCGTCGTGCCCGTTCCGCCGGCACCGTCACTGGCGGCGCTGGAGGCGCGCGTGGCGGCTGCGCTGGCCGTCCCCGGCGTGCTCCGCGTCAAGGGCAGGGCGGCGGTCACCGGCAAGGCCGCGGCCGCGGTCGTGCAGGCGGTCGGACCGCGGGTCGAGGTCTCGTTCGCGCCGGGCGCCGCCGATAGCGCGCTGGTCGTCATCGGCCTCCGCGACATGGACCGGGACGCCGTCGCCGCTGCGCTTGCCGGCTGAGCCATGCACCTGCTCGCCGCAGACGTGGCGCGGGTCGACGATGGCGATGCCGCGGTCGATCTCGGCCAGCCGTCCGGCGACATCGTCATCCTTTCGGCGGCCGACACCGAGCTGAAGGTGCTCGCCGAGGTGGCGGCGGAGCGCGATAGAGATGCGCCGTCACTGCGCCTCGCCAACCTCGGGCGCCTGTCGCACCCGCTGTCGGTTGATCTCTATCTCGAAAAGACGATCACCGGTGCGAAGCTCGTGGTCGTGCGCATGATGGGCGGCGCCGGTTACTGGCCCTACGGGCTGGAGCAACTTCGGGCGCTGGCGCGGCGGGGTGGCCCCGAGCTCGCGGTCATGCCCGGCGAGGACCGCTGGGATGCCTCGCTCGAAGCCTACGCGACCGTACCGGCCGAAAGTTGCCGCCTCATCTGGCGGTATCTCGTCGAGGGCGGCCGGGAGAACGCGCGGCGCGCGCTCGCCTTCTGCGATCATCTCGTCGGTCGCGGCGATGCGCCGCCGTCGCCGGTGGCGCTGCCGCACGCCGGCTGCTGGTTGCCTGGCATCGGCGAGATCGGTGCGGAGGATGTCCCCCGGCATGCCGATGTGGCGCGGCCGCTTGCGCCGATCGTGTTCTATCGTGCGGTGGTGCAGGGTGGCGCCACTGAACCGATCGCGGCGCTGGTTGGCGCACTGGCCGAAGAGGGGATCACCGGCCTTCCCGTTTTCGTCACCAGCCTGAAGGATCGGGAGTCGGAAGAGTTTCTCGCGGGCTTGCTGGCGCGCTTCCCGCCCGCCATCGTGCTCAATACCACGTCCTTCGCCGTGTCGAGGATCGGCGATACGGCAACCGGGACCGTCCTCGACCGTCCAGGCCGGTCCGTCCTGCAGGTCGTGCTGGCCGGCTCGACGGAGGCCGCGTGGCGTGAGGATGCCCGCGGGCTCGGACCGCGCGATCTCACCATGAACGTGGTCCTCCCGGAGGTCGACGGGCGCATCCTGACCCGCGCCGTCTCGTTCAAGGTCGCGGACGGCGACACGACAACGTACCGCGCGGTCGCCGACCGCATTCGCTTCGTGGCGCGGCAGGGGGCGGGCTGGGTTCGCCTGGGCGCGAAGACGCCGGCGGAGCGGAAGGTAGCCCTCGTTCTCTCCAACTATCCGGACCGCGACGGCCGCATTGCCAACGGCGTCGGCCTCGACACGCCGGAGAGCGCCGCCCGCGTCGCCGCCGCGATGCAGGCGGCGGGGTACACGCTGCCGGGTTTCCCGGCGGCGGGCGCGGCCCTGCTAGCCCACCTGTTTCGGGAGCAGGGGGGCGAGGCCCTGCCGCTTGCCGATTACCGCGCTTTCCTCGCAACGCTCCCCGACTCCATCCGCGCTGGCCTCACCGATCGTTGGGGCGTGCCCGAGAACGATCCGTCTTTCGCGAATGGCGCGTTCCGGCTGCGCGTCCGTCGCTTCGGAAATGTAGTTATGGGCATCCAGCCGCAGCGTGGCTACGCCATCGATCCGAAGGCGACCTATCATGACCCGGATCTCGTGCCACCGCACCACTACATGGCCTTCCATGCGTGGCTCCGCACGGCCTTCCAGGCCGATGCGATCGTTCACATCGGCAAGCACGGCAATCTCGAATGGCTTCCGGGCAAGGCCCTCGGACTGTCGGAGTCCTGCTGGCCGGAAGCAGCGCTGGGGCCGACGCCGCTGATCTATCCGTTCATCGTCAACGATCCGGGCGAGGGGAGTCAGGCCAAGCGGCGGACATCGGCGGTGATCGTCGATCACCTGATGCCGGCGATGACGCGCGCCGAAACCTACGGTCCGCTTGCGGAGCTCGAGACCCTCATCGACGAGTACTACGTGGCTGCCGGCGTCGACCGGCGTCGGCGCGACTATCTCGCCCGCGAGATCGTGACGCTCGCGACACGGCATGGCCTCGACCGCGATCTTGGCATCGCCGCAGGCGAGGACGGCGACACGCTCCGGGCGCTCGACGCGCATCTCTGCGAACTGAAGGAGATGCAGATCCGCGATGGGCTGCACACGTTGGGCCTTTCGCCTGCCGGGAGGCTGCGCACCGATACGCTGGTGGCGATCGCCCGCACGCCACGCTCCGGCGGCCGGCCCGAGGACGCCTCGCTCCACCGCGCCATCGCTGACGATCTCGGCCTCGGCTTCGATCCGCTCGACTGCGACCTGGCCGAACCGTGGACAGGGCCGCGCCCCGCCGTGCTCGCGCCACTTTCCGACGCGCCATGGCGGAGCTGTGGCGACACAGTGGAGCGCATCGAGTTGCTGGCGGCGGCGCTGGTGGAGCGCGCTGCCGCCAATTTCTCAACCGCTCATTCCCGCGAAAGCGGGAATCTAGGGAGCGTAGAACTGGATCCCCGCTTTCGCGGGGATGAGCGGGGAGGAGAGCGCACAACCCCCATCCTCACATGGATCGCGCGCGATCTCGCGTCCGCCCTCGATGCCTCCGGTGAGGCGGAAATCACGGCAATACTGACCGGCCTCGACGGGCGGTTCGTGCCGCCCGGGCCTTCCGGGGCGCCGACCCGCGGCCGACCGGACGTGCTGCCGACGGGGCGGAACTTCTATTCCGTCGACGTGCGCGCCGTCCCCACTGCTGCCGCGTGGGCGCTCGGCCGCGCTGCGGCCGACGCATTGGCGCTCCGCTATTTCCAGGAGGAAGGCGAGTGGCCGCGGTCGATCGCCATGTCGGCATGGGGAACGTCCAACATGCGCACCGGCGGCGACGACATCGCGCAGGCGCTCGCCGTGATCGGCGCGCGGCCCGTGTGGGAGGCCGGCACCGGCCGCGTCACTGGCTTTACGATACTTCCGCTCGCGGAACTCGAGCGGCCGCGCATCGACGTCACGCTGAAGGTGAGTGGCATGTTCCGCGATGCCTTTCCGGGCCAGATCGACCTGCTCGATTCGGCGGTGCGCGCAGTCGCCGCTCTGGATGAGGACGCGGCGTCCAACCCGATCGCCGCGGCCGCGCGCGAGACGCGCGCGCGCCTGACGGCGGAGGGCGTTCCGCCCGAGCGCGCCGCATTGCAGGCCGGCTCGCGTATTTTCGGGGCGAAGCCGGGCGCGTACGGTGCCGGCCTTCAGGCGCTCATCGATACGGGCGCATGGGAATCGCGGTCCGACATTGCCGATGCCGTGCTCGCATGGGGCGGGTTCACCTACGGCGGCGGGCAGTACGGCGAAGCCGTGCGTGATCTGTTCGCGGAGCGGCTGTCGGCCGCCGATGCCGTGCTCCACAACCAGGACAACCGCGAGCACGATATCCTCGACTCCGATGATTACTACCAGTTCCAGGGCGGGCTTGCGGCAACGGTCGAAACACTCCGCGGCGCCGCGCCCCGCATCTATCACGGCGATCATGCGCGCCCCGAGAAGCCTGTCGTCCGGTCGCTCGGCGAGGAGATCGGCCGTGTGGTGCGCGGCCGCGCGGCGAACCCGAAGTGGATCGCCGGCGTCATGCGCCACGGCTACAAGGGCGCCTTCGAGATCGCCGCGACGGTTGACTACCTATTCGCATACGCCGCCACCACCGACGCGGTTCAGGATCACCATTTCGATCAGCTTTTCGGTGCCTACATCGAGGACGACACGGTGCGGGCGTTCATCGCGGAGGCCAACCCGCCGGCGCTCTCCGAGATCGCGGAGCGCTTCCGCGAGGCGATCGACCGCGGCCTCTGGTCGCCGCGTTCGAACAGCGCCTATGATCGGCTGTCGGCCCTGATCGTCAGGCGGACGGAGGCGGTGGAATGAAAGATATGACCGAGGCGGAGCTCGACGCCCGCCACGCCGAGAAGATGCGCAAGAAGAAGGCGGCGCGCGACAAGATCCTAGCCACCAAGACGATCGAGAAAGGCCTCGTCATAGTCCACACCGGCAAGGGCAAGGGCAAGTCGACAGCAGCCTTCGGCATGGTCTTCCGCGCGCTCGGCCACGGCATGCCCGTCGCGATCGTCCAGTTCGTGAAGGGCAAGTGGCAGACCGGAGAGCGCGTCGCGCTGGAGAAGTTCGGCGATCTCGTCTCGATCAACACCATGGGCGAGGGCTTCACATGGGAGACGCAGGACCGCCAGCGCGACCTGAAGGCGGCGCGCGCGGCATGGGAGCGTGCGAAAGCGATCATCACTGCGGGCAAGCACAAGCTCGTCCTGCTCGACGAGCTTAACATCGTGCTCCGCTACGAC
>CAZXKZ010000071.1:2648-12123 GCA_964641825.1 uncultured Bauldia sp. | reverse complement strand
CAAGGACATCATCCTCGCCATCATCGGCGAGATCGGCACGGCCGGCGGCACCGGCCACGTCATGGAATACGCCGGCGAGGCCATCCGCTCGCTGTCCATGGAAGGTCGCATGACGATCTGCAACATGTCGATCGAGGGCGGTGCGCGCGCCGGCCTCATCGCGCCGGACGAGACCACCTTCGCCTACATCGAGGGCCGCCCGAAGGCGCCCAAGGGCATGGCGTGGGACATGGCGCTCAAGCACTGGCGCACGCTCTACTCCGACGAGGGCGCGCACTTCGACACCGAGGTGAAGCTCGACGCCTCGAAGCTGCCGCCGCTGGTCACGTGGGGCACGAGCCCGGAGAACGTCGTCACCATCAACGGCAAGGTACCGGACCCCGAGGCCATCGAGGATCCCGACAAGCGCCGCGCGGTGGAGCGTGCGCTCGCCTACATGGGCCTCACGCCCAATACGCCGATGAAGGACATCGCCATCGAGCATGTGTTCATCGGCTCGTGCACCAACGGGCGCATCGAAGACCTGCGCGCAGCGGCGAAGATCGTCAGCGGCAAGAAGGTGCATGAAGGCGTGGCGGCGATGGTCGTTCCCGGCTCCGGTCTGGTGAAGGAGCAGGCCGAGCAGGAAGGGCTCGACGCCATCTTCAAGTCCGCGGGCTTCGAGTGGCGCGAGCCGGGCTGCTCGATGTGCCTTGCCATGAACGAGGATCGTCTCAAGCCGGGCGAGCGCTGCGCCTCGACCTCGAACCGTAACTTCGAGGGCCGTCAGGGCTTCAAGGGCCGCACGCACCTCGTATCGCCGGCGATGGCGGCAGCGGCGGCGATCGCCGGCCGCTTCGTCGACGTCAGGGAGTGGCAATAGCCGCGAGGATCGTCCGCAAGCGGACCAGCAACGAAAAAGGCCCGCGCGGGAGCGCGGGCCTTTCGCATCTTCGGGCTACCAGCCCCAACCCCAGCCGGGCGCCCATGGGCCGGGGAAGGGCGGGCCGGGGGGACCGCGACGGTGGCAATCGTAGCCGACGACCACCTGCCGCCAGTGCGGGCGTCCCCACTTCCAGTATTTCACCGTCTTCACGATCGGCCGGCAGTGGCGATTGTGCTTGCCGTGGCCGAAGTTTCCGATCTGCACGTTCCAGCCGGGCCCGCCGAACTGGACGGCTGCGCCGGCGGATGCGCCGACGGTCGTTGCGACAAGCGATCCTGCGGCGATCATGCCCGCCGCCGCGGTCGCGATGAGTGTCTTCTTCAGCATCGATGTCGTCCCTTGGTGCCGAACCGCGAGGTCCGGGGTTGCCGGATGTCGCCCCGATCGCGTCCACGCGACCGACTGCTTCCATTGTGTCGCCGTCCGGCTGAACCGCAACTGATCCTGCCGTTTATCTCAGGTTCACCTGGCGGCCACATTGATGAACAGCACGGCACTTGACCGCGCCGTTCCGGGCATGACACGTCACGCCGATGCCTGACGCCCTTTCCAAAATGCAGGCGCCCTCGCTCGACGATATCGAGGCGCTTGCCCGCGAAGCCTTCGCCGGCCTGCCGGAGCAGTTCCGCGCACTCACCGGCGAGGTGCACTTCCGCGTCACCGAGTTTCCCGACGAAGACGTCATCAAGGAGCTCGGCGCCGAGTCCGAGTTCGACATCCTCGGGCTGTTCCACGGCATCGGCATGGCGCACGACGCGGCGGTGCCGCACACCGGCCGCATGCCCAATGCGATATGGCTTTACCGCCGCCCCATCCTCGACTACTGGGCGGAGCACGAGGAGGCGCTGGGCGCCATCGTGTCCCATGTGCTCATCCACGAGATCGGCCACCACTTCGGCCTCTCCGACGACGACATGGAGGCGATCGAGGCGGCGACGGATTGATGCATCGGGCCGGCTTCGGCCGTGATCGGACGGGGGACACAAATGACATTGTCGGACTGGCTTCTGGTCGGCACCGCCGCCTACACGCTGCATGCGTTCGAGGAGTTCGAGCTCGATTGGCGTGATTGGGCGCGCGCCGTCATCAAGCTGCCGGTGGAGTGGCACGATTTCTACGTCGTGAACTTCTCGGTGATCGTGCTCGGCTTCATCGCCGCCGGCCTTGCTCTTGGGCTGCCGTGGCTGGCGTTGAGTTTCCCGGCACTGATGATCATCAACGCGACGTTCTTCCACATCCTTCCGATGATCCGGACCGCGGGGCGCTACTCGCCGGGCACCTTCTCCGCGGTCATCCTGTTCTACCCGATCGGCATCGCTACCTACTGGTCGGCGGCCAACGCCGGCGTGCTCGACGTGTGGGCGGTGGTCGGATCGTTCGTTGTCGGCGCGCTGCTGATGGCGACCCCGATCGTGCTTCTCAACATCAAGTCGCGGCCCTACTTCCAGCAGGACCGGCCGTAGAGGTTCAGGCTTCCGTCGCCACGCCCAGCGCCACCTCGATCATTTCCGTCAGCGTCGACTGGCGGTCGTCCGCGCCGAGCTGCTCGCCGGTGACGAGCGAGTCGCTCACCGCGCAGATCGCCAGCGCGCGCCGGTCGTGGCGGGCGGCGAGCGTGTAGAGCGCCGCCGTCTCCATTTCCACAGCCAACACGCCGTGGCGGGCGAGCACCTCGTAAACGGCCTTGCCCTCCGGGTGGTAGAAGACGTCGGACGACACGATGCCGCCGACGTGGAAGCGGCCGCCGCGCGCCTCGGCGAGTTCGACGGCCTTGCGCAGCAGGCCGAAGTCCGCCGGCGGGGCGTAGGAGTACATGCCGAAGACGTCACGGTTCATGGCCGAGTCGGTGGTCGCGGTCATGGCGATCACCAGGTCGCGGAGCTTCGCCTTCTCCACCAGCGCGCCGCAGCTTCCGATGCGGATCAGCGTCCTTGCGCCGAAGGTTTCGATCAGCTCGTGCACGTAGATGCCGAGCGAGGGCTGGCCCATGCCCGTCGCCTGCACGCTCACCGGCTTGCCCTTCCATGTGCCGGTGTAGCCGAGGCAGTTGCGGACGCGGTTCACCAGCCGCGGATTTTCAAGAAACGTCTCGGCCACCCACTTGGCGCGAAGCGGGTCTCCCGGCAGCAATACGGCTTCCGCATAGTCGCCGCGTTTGGCCTCGATGTGCGGTGTCATGATTTCCCCCCTGTCTGGAGCGAAACGTTGCCATCGAACAATGCCGCCCGCAATCTCCCGGCGGAGAGCGCGGACCGGCCCGTTTCCCCGTTTCCGGCTGGTCGCCGGCGAACGGAACGAAGGGACAGGCTCCACGTTTTTCGATCTCCGGGGAGATGGAGCGCGCCGTGAAGGCGGTTGTGGTTGTATTGGGTGCGATCGCCGTTCTGCTCGGAGGCCTCTGGGCGCTTCAGGGACTGGGGATCGTCACGATTCCGCCGATCCTCTGCTTCGCCGAATGCGAAGCCATAGAGGGAGGTTCTCCGGCATGGGCTGCAATCGGGTTGGTGACCTTGGCGGTCGGTGGTCTTATGCTGTTCTTCGCCTTGAGACGCACCTGGGGTCCACGCGGCCTCGACTAGTCGCTTCCCGTCGCCGGTCATGCCGGTTCGCTGTTCGACAAGGAGTTCGACGATGCGCCTGATGCTGCCTTTGGGGTTTGCCGCTGCCCTTGCGGTTGCGGCGCCCGCCCTCGCGCACCACGGATGGGGTTCCTACGACGCCGACAATCCCATGACGCTCCAGGGCGTGATCGAAGGCGCCGTGCTCCAGAATCCACATGGAGAGATGACCATCCAGCTCGAAGGCGAGCCGTGGTTGGTGACGCTCGCGCCGCTGTCGCGCATGAACGCGCGTGGCGCCACGGTGGAGATCGTCGCGGACGGCGCGGAGGTCGTCGCCTACGGCTATCCGCGCCGTGACGGCACGAAGGAGATCCGCGCCGAGTGGATCGAGGTCGACGGCCAGCGTTTCGAGCTTCGGTGACGGCCCGTGGAGGGCTCGCCGCTTCTCGTCCTTGAGGGATCGGCCTTCGCCGCGGCGATGCGCAGTTCGCTGTGGCTCTATCCGTTCGCCAACGTCGTTCACATCCTCGCGCTCCTGGTCTTCTTCGCGGCGGTGGCGGCGATGGACGTGCGCGTGCTGCGGGCAGCCACCGTGGAGGGCGCGCGGACCTTCATCGCGCGCGTGCGCCCGGTGGCGATCGTCGCCTTCCTCGTCCAGGTGGCGAGCGGCGTGATGCTGCTCGCGCCGGAGGCCAGCCACATCGCCATGAACCCCGTCTTCCGCATCAAGCTGTTGGCGATCCTCCTCGGCCTTATCAACGTGTTCGTGCTGGAGTGGCTGGTGCGGCGTCCTGCCGATGGCGCGGTCGGCGGCGGGCTCCGGACGGCTGCCGGCGCCTCGCTCGCCATCTGGCTGACCACGGCGGCGCTCGGCCGCCTCATCGCCTATTTCTGAGCCCGCCGCCGACTTGACCTCCCGGCCCGGCGGGCGCATCTAAGCCGCGACGCCTTCACACGAAACGGCCGGAATCCATGGAAAAGTTCACCACGCTCACTGCCGTCGCCGCGCCCCTCAACATGATCAATGTCGACACCGACATGATCATCCCGAAGGATTACCTGAAGACGATCCAGCGCACCGGGCTCGGCAAGGGGCTGTTTGCTGAGCTGCGCTACAAGGACGACGGCAAGGAAGACCCGGAGTTCGTCCTCAACAAGCCGGCCTACAAATCGGCGAAGATCCTGGTCGCCGGCGACAACTTCGGCTGCGGTTCGAGCCGCGAGCATGCCCCTTGGGCGCTGCTCGACCACGGCATCCGCGTAGTCATATCGACGCGCTTCGGCGACATCTTCTACAACAACTGCTTCAAGAACGGCATGCTGCCGATCGTGGTCAGCAAGGAAGACCTCGACAAGCTCATGGACGACGCGGCGCGTGGCGCGAATGCGACGCTGACCATCGACTTGGAGAAGCAGGAGATCGCCGGTCCCGATGGCGGCGTGGTGCGCTTCGAGGTGGATGCCTTCAAGAAGCACTGCCTCCTGAATGGCCTCGATGAGGTCGGCCTCACCATGGAGAAGGGCGACCGCATCTCCGCCTACGAGGCGCGTGCGGTCGGCGAAAGGCCCTGGCTCTAGGCCGACGGGCTGCGCGGCTGCGGCTTCGGCCGCAGCGGGGCGGGACGTAGCGGCTTCACCTGCTCCACGGACTTGGCCGCTTCGGCCTCCAGTGCGGCGATGGCGTCGGCGAGTTCGAGCGTCCGGCGCGCATCGCGCTCGTGCAGGCGCTCCACCATCCGTCCGGCAAGGCGCATGACTTCCAACCCGGCGTTGTCCGCCGAGGCGAAGGCGGCGACGATCCGGCGTGCCCAGTCGACCTCCTCCTTGTCGGGGGCGAAGACCTCGTTGGCGACCGTGATCTGGCCGGGATGGATGACCGTCTTGCCGTCGAAGCCGAGGTCGCGTCCCTGCTGGCATTCGGCCTTGAGGCCCTTGCGGTCGTCGAGGTCGTTGAAGGTGCCGTCGAGGATCGAAAGCCCGTGCGCGCGCGCGGCGAGGAGCGCGTGGGCGAGGTGTGGCAGCAGGCCTGGCCGTCCGGGCTTCGCCGGCGCGCCGAGCGCGGTGATGAGGTCGTTGGTGCCGATCACGAAGCCGGTCACGGAAGGTTCCGGGATTGCCGATACGGCCGCGATGGCGCCGGCGTTCAGGACGGCGCCGGGCGTTTCCAGCATGAGCCAGAGTTTCGTCGATTTCGGCGCTTGGGCCGCGGCCAGTGCCGCGCGCGCCCGGCGGATGTCGTCCGGCCGCACGACCTTGGGGATCAGGATGGCGTCGGGCTTTGCCGCCACCAGCGCGGCGATGTCGCGCGCCGCCCATGGACTGTCGAGGTCGTTGATCCGGACGACGACCTCGCGGCGGCTGTCGGCGAGCGCTTCGACGGCGGCGGCCACTGCGGTGCGGGCCTTGTCCTTGTGCTCCACGGCCACGGAGTCCTCGAGATCGAAGATGAGGACATCGGCCGGCAGGCCCCGCGCCTTCTCCATGGCGCGCTGGTTCGATCCCGGAACGTAAAGGGCGCTGCGGTGCGGGCGCAGGCTGACGGGCATTCTACTCAACTCTCCAGATGCTGGTCTGCACAGTACCCGACCTGCTTTGCCCGACAAGGGCGAGGGGTGCGATAGAGATCGCAGGCGAGACCAGAATCAGCAGGCCGGGCGATGCCGAAGCCAGCCGTCATTGTCGTTTCCAGCCATGTCGTGCGCGGCTCGGTGGGCGGCCGCGCGGCGGTCTTCGCCCTCCAGCGGATGGGGTTCCCCGTCTGGTCGCTCCCCACCGTGCTGCTGCCCTGGCATCCGGGCCACGGCCCTTCGACCCGCATTCCGTTCGACCGTGCCGCCTTCACCGGCGCGGTGGCCGACCTGTCGGCGCGCAATTCCGGCGAGGTCGGCGCCATCCTCACCGGCTACTTCGGCGACGCCACCCAGATCGAGCCCGTCGTCGAGATCGTGGCGGTTGCCAAATCGCGGAATCCGGAGGCCCTTTACCTCTGCGACCCGGTGATCGGCGATGGCGACGGCCCGTTCCGGCCGGAGGAGGTCGTCGCCGGCATACGCGACCGCCTGCTGCCGCTCGCCGACATCGCCACGCCCAACCGTCACGAGCTGATGTGGCTGACGGGCACCCGCGCGGCGGACAACGACGAGCTCGCCGCTGCGGCGCGCCGCCTCGGCCCGAAGGAAGTCGTGGTCACGTCGGCATTCCCGTCCGCGGGCGACTGCGCCCTGCTGCTGGCCGAGCCGCATGGCACGCATCTCGCGACCCACGCCGCGTTCCCGGACGCTCCCCACGGCACCGGCGACCTGTTCGCAGCGCTCTACCTCGGCCACAGCCTCGATGGCGCCGCACCGCCGGTGGCGCTGGAGCGCGCGGCCGCCGCGACGATGGCAATGGCACGGCTCGCGTCCGAGGCCGGCAGCGACGAGCTGCCGCTCGCCGAAGGCCAGCAGGCGCTGGTGTCGTCCCCCGCCGGCGTCACGGTGGCGCGGCTCTGATCTCTCCGGGTCAAGCCACCGGCGGCGGCTGGCGGAAGACGCCGAAGCGGAAGCCGACGTAGGAGAAGATCGCGGCGATCAGGGTCGAGGCGATGAGTGCGACGATGATCGCGGTCGCCGGCCACAGGATCAGGATGCCGGCGTAGACGAGATAGTTGATGGCGTTCGCCGTCCACGCCACGCCGGCAAAGCGCAGGAACTCGGTGAGGCTCGGCGGCGCGCTCACGCGAAACGTCAGCCGGCGGTGGAGCAGCCACGCCACCACCATCGCCACGAGGATCGCGACGACGCGTGCCACGAACCGGTCGAGCCCGGCGAGGTGCACCAGTCCTAGCGTGACGATCGTGTCGACAAGGAACGCCACGCCGCCGGAGAAGAGAAATCCCCCCCAGTGACGGAACGACCGCTGGCTTTCGGATTGCTGCACGTTTCTAAAACCGACTCCCCGCGGACGCGCGGGATAGCACACGGCGCCGCGCGGGAGAATCGAAAGTGGAACGCCGGCGCCGTTTTTGTTGTGCGGCGTCGCTTTTATGCGCGTGGGGCGCTACTCGTTCCGGAAGGTCGCCAGCGTCTCGCCGTTGAGGCCGGTCAGCGTCAGCGTATCGCCGTCGATGGTGTAGCCGCGCACGTTGTCGAGCATCTCGAGGAAGGCGCGCTCCGTCTCCCAGACGGCGCGGCAGTATTTGCGCGTCGTGCCGATGGCGCCGAGGTTCAGCGAGCCGTCGTCGAGCGCGTAGGTGCTCCTGATGGCGTTGCAGCCGGTCGAGCCGGCGACCGTGCCGTTCGTTCCCAGTTCCAGCCGCGGCTGCCCGTTGGCGATCGGGTGGTTGTTGATCGTCTCGAGGCGCCATTCGGTGCCTTGCAGGCTGGCGGCGTCGCCGGCAATCGAGGCCTGGGCGTTCCAGGCGAATGCGATCAGCGCCGATGCGGCGAACAGGCGAAGGGACAGTCGGTTCATTTTGGGGGCTCAGCCTTTCAGGGGAGGAGGATTCGAACGGCCTCCATCTACCCCCTGAATTGCGGCGGCATGCCGTTCCGGCAATGGCGCTGCGGCGGCGGCGGGATTAAATCTTGGTAAGTCCGCCCGTCACGCCGCCTTGCGCTTCGGCTGGATCAGCTTGCGGTTAACCAGCACCTCGGCGATCTGCACGGCGTTCAGCGCCGCGCCCTTGCGCAGATTGTCGGACACCACCCACAGCGACAGGCCGTTCTCCACCGTCGGGTCCTCGCGGATACGGCTGATGTATGTGGCGTCCTCCCCGGCCGCCTCCACCGGCGTGACGTAGCCGCCGGGCTCGCGCTTGTCGACGACGAGGCAGCCGGGCGCCTCGCGCAGGATATCTTGCGCCTCCTCGGCGGTGATCGGATTCTCGAACTCGATGTTGACGGCCTCCGAATGGCCGACGAACACCGGCACGCGCACGCATGTCGCCGTCAGCTTGATCTTCGGGTCGAGGATCTTCTTGGTCTCGGCCACCATCTTCCATTCTTCCTTGGTGGTGCCGTCTTCCATGAACACGTCGATGTGCGGGATGACGTTGAAGGCGATGCGCTTGGTGAACTTCTTCGGCTCGATCGGATCGGAGACGAACACCGAGCGCGTCTGGCTGAAGAGCTCGTCCATGGCGTCCTTGCCGGCGCCGGAGACGGATTGATACGTCGCCACCACCACGCGCCTGATCTTCGCACGATCGTGCAGCGGCTTCAGTGCCACCACGAGCTGCGCCGTCGAGCAGTTGGGGTTGGCGATGATGTTGCGCCTGGTGAAGTCCACGATCGCGTCGGCGTTCACCTCGGGCACGATCAGCGGAACGTCGGCGTCGTAGCGCCAGGCCGAGGAGTTGTCGATGACGACGCAGCCCTGCGCGGCGATCCGCGGCGACCATTCCTTCGAGACCGCGCCGCCGGCGGACATCAGGCAGATGTCGGTGTCGGAGAAGTCGTAGGTGTCGAGCGCCTTCACCTTGAGGATGCGGTCGCCGAATGAGGCCTCGGTGCCCTGGCTCCGCCGCGAGGCGAGCGCCACCACCTCGTCGGCCGGGAAGCCGCGCTCGTCGAGCACCGAAAGCATCTCGCGCCCGACGTTGCCGGTGGCGCCTGCGATTGCGACCTTGAAGCCCATGACGTGCCTGCTCCGTACCTTCCCCTGCTGATCGCTCGGCCGCGGGGAAGAAGCAGACGGGCGAGCGCGGTCGTTCAGTCGATTTTCGTGGTTTTTCCGGTGACGCGCGGCGCAGCGTCAATGGCCCCGGCGGCAGGTGCCCGGCCCTTGGTCAGCGCAGAAGAAACGCGTCGGGACATTTCGGTCTCGTTTCCGGAAAACCGCGCCGTTCTACGCGAAAGACGAGCGGAGTCAACGGCTTTCGGCCCAAGCCGTCAGGCGGTCGGCGGCGGCTTGGTGGCGCGTTCGTATTCGGCGACCGCTTCCGGTGCGATCTTCCGGACGCCCTCCACGTCGGTGCGGCGGAGGTCGAACTGGAGCGGGCGCGGATAGC
>CAZXKZ010000071.1:0-2638 GCA_964641825.1 uncultured Bauldia sp. | reverse complement strand
GAAAGTTCGCATAGATGAGCGCCGTGCGCATGTTGCGGTTGCCGATCTTCACGTAGAGCCGCCAGTCGCTGATCCCCGCCAGGTCGGCGGTCAGCGTCATCTTCTGGAGCGGGCGCCAGAGCGTCGCCGTCGCCTTGCCGGTGGCCTCGTCCACGTCGAGGCTCGCCACCGTATCGGTCGAATCGTTGATGAGCTGCCAGATAGCGTAGAGGCCGCCGCCGAGGAAGATGATGCCGAACAGGTAGCGGTCGTCGCCGAGGCCGAAGAGCTCGCCGACCGGCGAGTGGTATTCCTGCGTGGACGTGGTCGCCGACCACAGCTCCCACGCGCCGTAGAGCGCAACGAGGATGACAGCCATCAGCGACAGCGTCTGCCGCCACCAGAAGCCGCGGTTCTCGTAGACGCGCGTCATGCCTTGAGCTCTGAGATGATCGCGTCGCCCATCGCCACGGTGCCGACCTTCTCCGTGCCCTCCGACCAGATGTCGGCGGTCCGCAGCCCCTTGTCGAGTACGGCGGAGATCGCCGTCTCCAGGCGGTCCGCCTCGGCGCCCATGCCGAACGAATAGCGGAGCGCCATGGCGAGCGAGGCGAGCATGGCGATCGGGTTGGCGGCGCCCTTGCCGGCGATGTCCGGTGCCGAGCCGTGCACCGGCTCATAGAGCGCCTTGCGCTTGCCGGTCTTGGCGTCGGGGCTCCCTAGCGAAGCGGATGGCAGCATGCCGAGCGAGCCGGTCAGCATGGCGGCCACGTCGGAGAGCATGTCGCCGAACAGGTTGTCGGTGACGATCACGTCGAACTGCTTGGGCGCGCGGACGAGCTGCATGCCGCCGGCGTCCGCCAGCATGTGCTCCAGCGTCACGTCGGGGTATTCGCGCTTGTGGGTCGCGGTCACCACCTCGTTCCACAGCACGCCCGATTTCATCACGTTGCGCTTCTCCATGGACGTCACCTTGTTGCGGCGCGTCCTGGCGAGGTCGAAGGCGACGCGGGCGATCCGCTCGATCTCGTAGGTGTCGTAGACCTGCGTGTCGATGGCGCGCTTCTGGCCGTTGCCGATGTCGGTGATGGTCTTGGGCTCGCCGAAGTAGACGCCGCCGGTCAGCTCGCGGACGATCAGGATGTCGAGGCCCTCGACCAGCTCGCGCTTCAGCGACGAGGAGTCGGCGAGCGCCGGATAGACGATCGCGGGCCTGAGATTGGCGAACAGCTCGAGGTCCTTGCGCAGCCGCAGCAGCCCGGCCTCGGGCCGCACGTCATAGGGGACTGCATCCCACTTCGGCCCGCCGACTGCGCCGAAGATCACCGCGTCGGCGGCGAGCGCCTTCCGCATCGTCTCCTCGGAGACTGCCTTGCCGTGCGCGTCATAGGCGGAGCCGCCGACCAGATCCTCCTCATAGGTGAACCCTGCACCCTCCTCGTTGAGGACGGCGATCACCCGCTTCACCTCGGCCATCACCTCGGGTCCGATGCCGTCGCCGGGAAGAAGCAACAGGTGGCGGCTTGGCATGGGCGGAACACTCCGGTTGAGGTGAGGCGTTCCCGTAACGGCGAGCCGGCGGAAAGGCAAGGCGGCCCGCGATTGCCGCTATCCGCGTCCCCACGGAAAGCTCGCTCTCGGCGGCAGTGTGAAGTCGCCGAGCGCTTCGCCGATGCGGAGGCCCTCGTTCCATTTCGCCATGCGCTCCGAGCGCGCAAACGAGCCGACCTTCAGTTGCCCCACGCCCCAGCCGACCGCGAGGTGGACGATCGCCGTGTCCTCGCTTTCGCCCGAGCGCGCCGAAACGATGGCGTTCCACCCGCCCGCGCTGGCCGTATCGAGCGCGGCTTTCGCCTCGGTCACCGTGCCGGCCTGGTTCGGCTTGACGAGAACCGTGTTGCAGGCGCCGACGTCTTGCGCGTGGCGCACGCGCGCCGCGCTGGTGACGAGATAGTCATCGCCCACCACCTGCATATGCGGGCCTGCCGCCTTGGTGAAGGCGATCAGCCCGCCCTTGTCGTCCTCCGCCAGCGGGTCCTCGATCGAGACGATCGGATAGCGTCCGAGCCAGCCGAGCAGCATCTCGATCATGCCGTCGCTGTCGATCTCCTTGCCTTCGCGCGCCAGCCGGTAGCGGCCGCCGCTCCCGAAGTCGGAAGCCGCGATGTCGAGGGAGAGCGCCACGTCGCCGCCGGGCACCAGCCCGGCGCGTTCGATGGCGCGCACGGAAAGCTCCAGCGCTTCCTCGTTGGAGCCGAACGCGGGCCAGTAGCCGCCCTCGTCGGCGACGCCCATGAGGCGGCCGGACTCGGCAAGCAGCGCGCCGGCGGTGCGATAGACCTCCGCCGTCATGTCGAGCGCTTCCGTGAACGTCGTCGCGCCGACAGCGACCACCATGAAATCCTGGACGTCGACGCGACGGGCGGCATGAGCGCCGCCTCCGAAGAGCTGGATCTCGGGAAGCGGCAATCGCACCGGCCTTCCGGTGGCGAGGTATTGCCAGAGCGGCTGGCGTGCAGCAGCCGCGGCGGCCTGCAGCGTTGCCAGCGATACGGCGGTGAGCGCGTTGCCGCCGAGGCGTGACTTGTCCGGCGTGCCGTCCAGTTCGATCAGCGTGCGGTCGATCGCGGCCTGATCGACGGCATCGTGTCCCTTCAGT
>CAZXKZ010000070.1:6620-12170 GCA_964641825.1 uncultured Bauldia sp. | reverse complement strand
GCCGCTCCATCAACTGCCGCTCGACGACCATCTGCGTGGCGATGCCGGCGTGGTCCGTGCCCGGCTGCCAGAGCACGTCGCGCCCGCGCATCCGCTGGAAGCGGATCAGGATGTCCTGCAGCGTGTTGTCGAGGGCGTGGCCGATATGGAGCGAGCCGGTGACGTTGGGCGGCGGGATGACGATCGAGTACGGGGCCGCGCCGGGCCTGGCGTTGGCGCCGGCGGCAAAGATGCCTGCGGCCTCCCACATCCCATAGATGCGCGGTTCGACGGCGGCCGAGTCGTAGGTCTTGTCGAGCATGATGTGCCGGAAACGTCCGGATGTCCTTGGTGGCGCCGGTGTAAATCGGATGGCCCGGACGGAGTCAACCGAGGGGGCAGCTCGTAGCCGGGCGCGACCTCGCCTGAGGGGCCTCACTTCCCTGGGCTAATACGAAAGGAAGGCGCCTACCGCCTGCCGCGCGAAACCCGCTCGATCTCCTCGCGGACCAGCCGCTCGACCATCTGCGGCAGGTTGCTTTCGAGCCACGTCTTCAGCATCGGCCGGAGCAGATCCTCGACGACGGCGTCGAGCTTGCTGGAATTGCCCTCGATCATGGCCTTGGCGAGCTCATCGAACGACGCAGAAACCTCGGCATCGGCCCGCGGCGAGAGCAGGACGCGGCGGGCGGGCTCGGCCTCCTGCCGCATGGTCGCCATGCGCGGCGCGCGCGGGATGGGACGCTGCGGCGCCCGCACCAGCTCCTGACGCGGTGGACGCAGGCGTGAGGATGCTGGCTTGCGGTTCTCGAGTTCGGCGCGCACCCCATCGAGCGCCTGCTCGATGGCGAGTTCTATCACGCCCTGGTCGATGGCAGCCGGCGCAGGCGCATCAAGCACCGCCTCGGCTGAGGCTTCCGTTTCGCCGCTGTCATCATCCTCGGGCGGATCGTCTGCGGGGGGCTCGGCCGTGTCGAACAGTGGCGTGACGCTCGCAACCGGCCGGTCGGCGAGCGATCGCGGCTCCGCCCGGCGTGCGCTGCTCCGCCTTGCGTCGTCCTCGGAAATCGCCTGGCGTATCGACGCCAGAATTTCCTCGACGGTCGCGTTCTGACCCGGCCCGCTGGCCATAGCTCTCCCAACCCGAAGTACCGGCGAATCCTGCATGATTCGGTCCGCGGCAGGCTAGCGATTTTCGCCGCCCCGAGAAAAGGAGCGCGATGTGTGGCGTTTCAGCGCCCGTCGGGCGTCCTGAGGCCGCCCCAGCTATCCCGCACCTGCAGGTAGTGGTGGGTCGGGTCGTACCGCTGGACCGCGAGGCCGAGCCGGTCGGCATTCAGCATGCCCACCGCCGCCAGCAGCGAATACGACGCGATGACGCGGTCGTGCTGGGCGTTGATGAGCAGCAGGCGGGCATCGAGCAGGCTCTGCTGCGCGTTGAGCACGTCGAGGGTCGTCCGCTGGCCCACCCGGCGCTCCTCGATGACGCCCGACAGCACCAGTTGCTCGGCGGCGACCTGCGCCTCGGCCGCGCGGATCTGGGCGCGCGCGGCATCGAGCCCGCCCCACGCCGATATCACCGCCTGGCGGACCTGATCGCGCGCGGCATCGAGTTCGATGCGGCGCTGGCCGAGTACCTCCTTGCCGGCGCGGACGCGCGAAGTGGTGCGCCCGCCCTCGTAGATCGGCACGCTGAGGCGCCCCATGATCTGCGCGGAGCTGGAGGACCCGGGCCCGCCGCTGTCGGCGCTGTGCGACAGCGAACCGGTGACGGTGACGCTCGGAAGCATCTCGCCTTCGATCACCTTCACGTTGAACTCGGCGATGTCGATGTTGTAGCCGGACGCGAGGATCGCCGGGTGCGAGGTCATCGCGTCGGCGAGCGCGGCATTGAGTGACTTCGACAGGAAGCCGTCGACCGGCGGCGCGGCGCCGAGTGTGCGCGGCTCGTGCCCGATCACCTGCTGGTAGATGGCGATGGCGGTATTGAGCTGCGCTGCAGCGGCGTTGAAGGCCGCTTGGCCGGCGGCCTGGCCGGCGCGGGTCTGCGCCACATCGGTGCGCGTCCCCTCACCGACGTTCAGCCGCTCCTCCGCGGCGCGCACCTGCTCGGCGAGAAATTCGAGGTTCTCGCGGCGCACGTTGAGGATGGCTTGCGCACGCACCACGCCCATGAAGGCTTCGGCGGCGGCAAGCAACGTGTTCTGCTCTACGTTCCGCAGCATCTCCCGGCCCGCCAGAACCGCAGTCTCGGCGATCTTGACGCCGTTCGTCGTGCGATGGCCGAGGAATATCGGCTGCTCGATCGAAATGGAGATCGAGCGGGGGTAGAGCACATTGCCGCTCGACGAGGTGATGCCTGCCGTGGCGCCGGCGCTGATCGTCGGGCGGTAGCCGGCGAGCGCCTGCGGCACACCCTCGTCCGTGGCGCGAAGCGCCGCGCGCTCGGCGTTGAGCGTGGGGTTGTTGGCATAGGCCGACGCCATCGCCTCTAGCAGCGTCTCGGCCGAAGCCGGCGCGACAGCAAACATGCCGATGCCGACAGCAACCGCGATCGCACGTCCAATCGGCGATGGGGACACGGCAAGAACCTTGGATCGTCGGCGCCCCGCAACAGACGCCCGCGGCCTGCTGCTCTATGGCCGTACTCTAACTGACGGCACGCTCGTCCTTCAAACTAACAACGCGCTTGCGGTCACGAAATCCCCTCATTTCGGGTCAGCCGAGATTCGCGAGAAGTGTGTCAGAAAACAAACACTTCCGGTTTGCGGAACCCGGGCAGCGGAGGCGCATTCGTGTCGAAAGCCGGGCGGCGGCCGATCCGGCCCTCGCTCTTGGTGTAGAGGAAGGCGGTGCCGGTGCGGCCATAGCCGACAACTGCGACCATTCGCCCGCCCTCGGCGAGCTGGTCGAAGAGCGCTTCCGGCATGGTTTCGACGGCGCCGTCCACGACGATGACGTCATAGGGGCCGCTTGCCGCGTAGCCGGCATCAAGCGGGCCGACGGCGAGATCGACATTGGCGAGGCCGAGATCGGCCAGATTGCGGGCCGCCTGCATGGACAGCGCCGGGTCCGATTCCAGCGCGACGACGCTGCCTACCAGACGCGACAGCACGGCTGCCGCGTAGCCAGTGCCCGCGCCGATCAGCAGGACGCGGTCGGCAGGCGCGAGGTCGGCAAGCTGCAGCAGGCGGGCGAGCGGCGAGGCCGATAGCAGGTAACGCTGGCCACCGGGCGCCGCACTCTCCTTGAGCGGAATGTCCTTGTCGAGATAGGCGAGCGCCCGTTGCTGGGCCGGCACGAAGATCTCGCGCGGGACTTCGCCCATCGCCGCCAGGATCGCATAGTCGGTCACGCCCTCCGTGCGGAGCTGCGAATCGACCATCTTGCGGCGCGCCTCGGCAAAGTCTTCCATACCCCGATCTCTCCCCACGGAGCGCGGGGCTCCGGGCGGTCCGTCATTAGCTGCGACCGCTATTTCTGACAAGCAATTTGGCCGAATCCTTTTGCATTCCGGCCACCTGACCATCTATATGGCCGCGGCGGCCTCGTGGCAGAGCGGCCATGCACGGGACTGCAAATCCCGCTACCCCGGTTCGACTCCGGGCGAGGCCTCCAGCCGCTCCACCGACCTTCAAGGCAGCGTTGACGCACTCCGGCGACCCCATCGGCTCAAGCCTCCCGCGCCACGGCGGGGACATCGGCCAGGCGAGCCGCCTCTACGGCATCCCCGAAGGCGACTGGCTGGACCTCTCCACCGGCATCAACCCGGTGCCCTACCCAGCAGATCCGATCGCGGCCGCCGCCCTCACGCGCCTTCCGAGCCCCGACGACCTTGCCGCACTTCTCGCCACCGCACGGCGCGCGTACGCGGTGCCGTCCGCTGCGGGACTGGTCGCGCTTCCCGGAACCGAGACGGGGATCAGGCTCCTTCCAATGCTGCTCCCCGCGGACACGGTCGCGATCGTAAGCCCAACCTATCGCACGCACGCGGAGGCCTGGCGCGTGGCGGGACACGCCGTCACCGAGGTGCCGTCGCCCGTCGGAGTGCCGCGCGATGCGGCGTACGTGGTGGTGGTCAACCCCAACAATCCGGACGGTCGCAGCACCGACGCGACGACCCTCGTCCGCCTGGCGGCAGAATTGGCGTCACGCGGCGGGCTGCTGGTGGCGGACGAATCCTTCTGCGATCTCGTGCCAGAGGCTTCCCTCGCTCCACACCTCGGCGGAACGCCGGCAGTCGTCTTCCGATCGCTCGGCAAGTTCTACGGACTGGCGGGCCTCCGCCTGGGCTTCGCCGCCGGCCCTCCCGCGCTGCTCACCCGGCTCGCAGCGCTGCTCGGCGACTGGCCGGTGTCAGGCCCGGCCGTCGCGCTCGGCCGCGCAGCGCTCGGCGACGAGGCGTGGCGGGAGACCACACGCCAGCGGCTGCGTAGCGACGGCGAGCGCCTTCGGCGGATGCTCGCCGCCCACCGTCTGAAGCCCGCCGGCGGCACCGATCTTTTCACGCTGGTGGACGATGAAACCGCGGCCGCGATCCACATCCGCCTTGCCCGGCGGGGCATCTGGACGCGGATCTTCGATTACAACCCGCGCTGGCTCCGTATCGGCCTGCCGGCGCCGGACAACTTTGGGCGGCTCGAGCGTGCGCTTGCCGCCGGCTAGGACTCGGTCGCGTATGGCACCACCACCGGCACGCCGCGGACATCGATGATTTCGGCCACTACGCCGAAGACCTCGGTGAGCCGCTCTACGCTCAGCACGTTGCTCGGCGCACCATCCGCGACAATCTCCCCGCGGTGCATGATCACAATGCGGTCGGCGCTGCGTGCGGCCAGCGCGAGATCGTGCAGGACAGCGATGACCGCGCCGCCGGCCGCCGCGTGCCGCTTCAGGATATCGACGACCGCAAGCTGGTAGCGCGGATCGAGGGATGCTGTCGGCTCGTCGGCGAGGATCACCGGTGCCTCGGTCGCAAGGACACGCGCCAGCGCGACGCGGGCGCGCTCGCCGCCTGACAGCGTCGTGACGGCGCGGCTGGCGAACTCTCCGGTCCCCGTCTCAGCCAGTGCGCGCGCGACGGCGGCGTGGTCGGCCTCCGACAGATCGGCGCCGGCGCCGCGTGGCAGCCGCCCGAGCGCGACAATATCGGCGACGGGCAGCGGCCAGTGGAAGACATGGCCCTGCGGCAGATAGGCGATGCGCCGCGCGCGCTCGACCAGCGGCAGCTCAGCGAGCGGCGTGCTGCCAACGCGGATCGCGCCGGACGCCGGCACGAGGCCGGCGATCGCGCGGAGCAGCGTCGTCTTGCCGGCGCCGTTCGGCCCAATGACGGCGATGAACTCGCCGGGCGAAATGCCAAGCGTGACCCCTGCGACGACCGGCCTGCCGGACAGGGAGACCGAGACGCCGGCGAGGTCGACAGCCGCGCTCATAGCGCCGTCCCGGAAAGGTCGTAGCGGCGGCGCATGATGAGGACGATGAAGAAGGGCGCGCCAATCAGTGCCGTCACCACGCCGACCTTGATCTCGGTCTGCGACGGGATGAGCCTGACGACGATATCCGCTGCCA
>CAZXKZ010000070.1:0-6610 GCA_964641825.1 uncultured Bauldia sp. | reverse complement strand
GGAGCGCCGCGCCGGAGAGCGGCGCCGGGATCATCAGCCGGCCCGGATCGTAGCCGACGAACGGGCGCATGAGGTGCGGCGCGACGAGGCCGACGAAGCCGATCGTGCCGGCGACGGCAACGCCGGCACCGACGGCGGCGGCGACGCCCGCCACTACGCGGAGGCGAATACGCCCGAGATCGAACCCGAGGCTTGCCGCCGCCTCCTCGCCGAGCGTCAGCGCGCGGAAGGCGCGGCGATCCCAGAACAGAAGCACCACACCCACCGCCATGAACGGTAGCGCGATGAGGACGTGGCGCATCGAGCGATCCTCCAGCGAGCCCAGCAGCCAGAAGGCGATCTCCAGCGCCGCAAAGGGATTGGGAGCGAGGTTCAACGCGAGCGACGTGCCTGCCGCCGCGAGCGACGAGATGGCAAGGCCGGCAAGGATGAGCACGAGCAGGCTGGCGCGCGGCCCGGCGACAAGGATGAGGAGGCCGACCGAAACCAGCGCGCCGGCGATGGCGGCGACGGGTAGCGCGAACGAGAGGGCGTCAACGAGGCCGAACGAGATCACCGTCACCGCGCCAAACGCCGCGGTGGCTGGCGCGCCGAACAGCGACGGGGAGGCCAGCGGGTTCCGCAGAAGGCCCTGCAGTGCGGCGCCGGAAAGCCCCAAAGTTGCGCCAATAAGGAGCGCGAGGATGGCGCGCGGCAAGCGTATCTCGACCACGATGATGCGCGCAGCCTCAGTCCCCTGCCCGGCGAGCGCCGCGAGCACGGTTCCCGGCCGGAGCGGCACCGGCCCGACCGCGAGCGAGCCGACGAACAGCGCCGCAACCAGCGCGGCGAGGATCGTGACGAGGATGGAGTCTCTGCCGGTCACGGACATTGCATCGCCTTGCAGGAGCGGCGAAACCCTAGTTCGCCCATCGCAACCCGAGATAGGCCGAGAGGCCCGGCGTGTTGAAGCCGCCCGGATCCTGATAGCGCGCATCGAAAAGATTCTCGATGCGGGCAAACGCTTTCGTCGTTTCCGTGATGTTGCCGGACATCTCCACATCCACCCGCCAGTAGGCCGGGAGCAGGTTGACCCCGCCGGCAGAATTGTAGCGTTCGCCGACATACACGGCACTCAACGTCGCTTCCGCGCCTTCGGTCGGGGTGAGCGTGGCGTAGACCGATCCGGAATCGCGTGGCCGCCGGCGTAGCGGCTTGCCGCTGGCGTCCACGGAGTAAAGGTACGTGTACGACCCGCCGACCACGAACGTGCCGGGGACCACGTCGACCTCGCCGGTCAGCTCGACACCGGCCGTGGTTGCGGTGCTCGTGTTCTCGTAGGCCACGTCGAAGATGCTGCCGCCGACTTGTCGCGTCTCGATAAGATCGACGAAGTGATTGTAGAACCCGGTCGCCGACAGGCGAACGCCGCCGTCGAACAACTCCTGCTCGATGCCGAGGTCCGCGCCAAAGCTCCGCTCGGGCTTGAGGTCGAGCGTTACGTCGTCGTGGGTCATCGCCTGGAAGGCGTTGTTGGCCAGCATGTAGGCGGTCGGGCGCTTGGCGCCGGTCCCGACGCTGGCTTTCAGGCGCGTGCCGTACTCGGAGAGATCGTAGACGGCGGTGGCACGGCCGGTGAGGAAGCCTTCGCCATCGAACGCCGCGTCGTAGCGGCCGTTGAAGGCAAGGTGGAACCGGTCCGCCAACGTGATCTTGTGCTCGGCGAAGAGCGCATACAGGAGTCGGCTGTTGGTGAATGCGGAGAAGCCTCCGGCCGGCGCATCATAGTCTGCCGCCTCTTGCTCCACCCGCCCACCGACAAGCAACCTCCCCCACGCGCCGATGTCCGTCGATGCCTTGTACTCGGCACCAACCGAGCGGGAGCGGAAGTGCGACTCCGGGATCGACGGCGTCGGCGGCGCGCGCTCGGTATTGTCGCGCGCGGAGTATTCCCCGAAAGCCATCAGGGAATGCTCGATGCCCGAGCCGGCATTGGGCCAGGTGATCTTGCCGAAAGCGGTGAGCAACGTCTTGGCGACGTCGTTATCGGCATCGGGAGCCGTAGCGCCCGATGCGGCATCGTACTCCGACAGCACATGGCTGCCGTTGCCGCCGATCTCGACGCGCGGACCGTCGTCCGGCGCGTAGGTCGCCCGGAAACTTCCCGCCCATTTCTCGTAGGAGTCGGCTTCGTTGTTGTCGCGGTCGCCCCTCCGCGAGAAGCCGGCCGTGTAGTGGTGCGAGCCGCCGAGCCGCAGACTGACGTCGCCGCGGTTCATGCTCGTCGACAGCGTCTCGGTGTTCGACCCGTAGCTACCGACCTCCACCGATGCCGACGACCGCGGCTTTCCGCGCGCTGCTTTCTTCGTGATGATATTGATGACGCCGCCGATGGCGTCGGAGCCGTAGATCGCGCTTTGCGGCCCCCGCAATATCTCGATGCGCTCGATTTCACTTGGCGCGATCAGCGAGAAATCGAAATCGTCGCGCGCGGTGGCGAAATCGTTGACCCGCACGCCGTCGATGAGCACCAGCGTATGACCGGTCTCGGCGCCGCGCAGGCGCACTTCGGCTGTCCCGCCGGGCCCGCCCGACTCGATCACGTTGACGCCGGGGACCGAGCGCAGCACCTGCGACAGCGACCCGCCGCCGGCCTGGGCGATCCGCTCGCCGGGAATGACGGTGATGCTGGCGCCGGTCTGCGCCAGAAGCGCCGGCGTGTTGTAGGGCGTCACCACGATCTCCGGCAGCGTGCCGCTCTGCGCGGCCGCAGGCGCACAGCCCAGGGCCGCAACGGCGAAGATGACGGCAAGAACGCCCACCGGGGGGCGCGAAGCGAAGGCCATGGCGGCAGATCTCCGGAATGGATCGATCTGGTCAGACGCCCGTCACGGAATGTGTCCCGGGCCCGTCCGGCTTCCCACCCGGACACCCAAGCGGTAAACGACAGGCGCACCGCACGCAACTGGGCGTCCTCGATGCGCACCGGATTTCTTCTGTTCCTGACGGCAGCCCTAGCCGCTTCCACGGCGATGGCGGAGGCGCCGCCGACGCGCATCGTCTCGATCAACCTGTGCGCCGACGAGCTTCTGGTGGCGCTGGCCGACCCCGGACAGATCGCAGCGCTGTCGATCTACGCCACCGACCCGGTGCTTTCGTTCAACGCGGAAGCCGCCTCGGCATTCCGCCATGACGTGGCCGATGCCGAGCAGGTGGTCGACATCAAGGCCGATCTCGTGCTCGCCGGGCGCTACACCAAGCGCGCCACGCGCGAGATGCTCGAACGTCTCGGCTACCGGCTCGAGCTGCTTGACGCAGTGAGCAGCATCGATGAGTCGGTCGCGCAGATCAGGCGCATCGCCAACCTCGTCGGTCATCCGGAGCGCGGCGCGGCTCTCGTGGCGGAGATCGAGGCTGCGCGCGAGCGCGCGACTGTGGCGACGGGCGGCGAGCGCCCGACAGCGGCGGTGTACCAGCGCCGCGGATACGTCACCGGCGGGGACACGCTCACCGGCGAGCTTCTGACCATCGCCGGCTTCCGTAACGTCGGCGGTGAACTCGCCGGCGAGCGCGGCGGGTTCGTTCCGCTGGAGACGATCGTGGCCGATCCGCCCGATTTCATCGTGGTCGCAGGAGCCGACCGGCCGCGCGAGGATCAGGGGTCCGCACTGCTCGCCCACCCCGCGCTTGCCCACTACTACCCGCCAGAACGGCGGATCGAGGTGCCGGAACGGTTGACCGTGTGCGGTGGCCCGTCGCTGCCGGCAGCGCTCGATCGCTTTGCCGCCGAAGCGCGGCGGATCGCACCGTTGCCGTGATCGCCGAACGCTTCGCGCTGCTCGCGGCGGCGCTCCTGCTCGATGCCGTTGTTGGCGACCCCGACGCGATCTGGCGGCGCGTTCCGCATCCGGTCGTGGCGATCGGCGTGGCGATCGGCGCGCTCGATCGCTGGCTCAACCGCGACCGTTGGGGGGCCGGCGCGCGGCGCACACTCGGCGTGGCGGCCATCGTCCTCGTTGCGGGATTGGCGGGGGCCGTCGGATACGGACTGGAGCGGCTGTTCGCGGCGGTCCCGTTCGGGTGGATCGGCACGATCATCGTGGCGGCTGTCATGCTGGCAGGGCGCTCGCTCCACAATCACGTCAAGGCAGTCGCTGACGCGTTCGCGGACGGCCTTCCTGCGGCGCGTAGCGCCGTGTCGCGCATCGTCGGACGCGACCCCGCGAGCCTCGACGCGCCGCGCATCTGCCGCGCCGCGATCGAGTCGACCGCGGAGAACTTCTCCGATGGCGTGGTCGCGCCCGCGCTCTGGTTCGCGCTCTTCGGCCTCCCCGGCCTCCTCGCCTACAAGGCGATCAATACGGCAGACTCCATGATCGGCCACCTCACCGCGCGCCATCGCGATTTCGGCTGGGCGGCGGCGCGGCTAGACGACCTGGTGAACTGGCCGGCGGCGCGGCTGTCGGCACTCCTCATCGCGCTGGCGGCGCCGCTGGCCGGCGGCAGCCTGCCGCGCTCGCTCCGCGTCGCCTTTGCCGATGCCCGCAAGCATCGCTCGCCAAACGCGGGGTGGCCCGAGGCGGCAATGGCGGCTGCACTCGGCGTGGCGCTGGCGGGGCCGCGGCGCTATGGCGGGATCATCGTCGACGATCCATTCGTGAACGAGGGCGGCCGCAGGGAGGCAACGCCCGACGACATCCGCAGGGGGCTGCGCGTCTATATCGGCGCAGGCGCTTTCCTGGCGCTGCTCGTTGCCGCGGTCGCGGTCGGGGCCGTCTTGTAGCCGGCGATCGCGAGAAGGCCGTCGATGTCGAGGTGGCGCTCCAGGTGAGCGGCGAGCGCATCGAGGGCGGCCTCCACGGAGGCCTCGTAGTTGACGCGGGACGGCTCCGCACCAAGGCCAGCGAGGAACGCGCGCCTGAAACCGTCCGATGCGAAGATGCCGTGGACGTACGTGCCGGCCACCCGCCCGTCACGAGACTGTGCGCCGTCTGGCCGGCCGCCGAGATCGAGGAGCGGGCGGCCGCAATCCGCTCCGGCGGTGTGGCCGAGGTGAATCTCGTAGCCGGCC
The DNA here is from genome assembly GCA_964641825.1 of uncultured Bauldia sp. Taxonomy (GTDB): domain Bacteria; phylum Pseudomonadota; class Alphaproteobacteria; order Rhizobiales; family Kaistiaceae; genus DASZQY01. Next base: position 1,560 of record CAZXKZ010000070.1, on the reverse strand, counting down.
ACGTTCGTGCCGCTTTCGATATGCCGGCCGCTGACGGCCGCCGTGGTCTTGTCGCCGCCGAGCACGGTCTCCACGTCGAGCAGCCCGAGCCCTTCTACCGCACCTGCTAGCCCCTCCACGCCGGCCGGATCGGCGATCGTGCGGCCTAACATCTGGTAGCCCCCACAGAGGCCGAGCACCCGGCCGCCGTGGCGAACATGCGCCTTGATGTCGATGTCCCAGCCCTGCGCCCTGAGGAATGCGAGGTCAGCGATGGTCGACTTGGAGCCCGGGATCAGGACAAGCGCCACCTGACGCGGGATCGCCTCGCCCGGCTTCACCGCAACCACGGCCACTCCCGGCTCGGCGCGCAGCGGGTCGAGGTCGTCGAAGTTGGCGATGCGGGGAAGCTGAAGGACGGCGATGATGATCTTCTCGTCTCCCCTCCGCCTATTCCAGTGAAAGCGAGAATCCGGACTTTCGCCAGTCGGGCCCGAGTCCATCGAGCGCGAAGGGTCCAACCCCAGCACATCCTCCGCCGGCAGGCGCGCCGCGTCCGTGAACCACGGCACGATGCCGAAGCAAGGCCAGCCCGTCTCCTGCTCGACGCGCCTCACCCCATCGGCGAACAGGCCAGCATCACCGCGCATCTTGTTGACGATGAACCCGCAAATGCGCGCACGATCTCCCGGCGCCAGCACAGCATGGGTGCCGACGAGGCTTGCAATCACGCCGCCGCGGTCGATGTCCCCCACGATCACGACCGGGATACCGACCTTCTCCGCGAAGCCCATGTTGGCGATGTCGCCATCGCGGAGGTTCGTTTCGGCGGGGCTGCCGGCGCCCTCGACCAGAACGATATCCGCATCGGCGGCAACGCGCCTGAAGCTGTCGATCACGGCAGGAAGCAGCTCAGTCTTCCGCCGTCCGTATTCAGCGGCGCGCATGGTGCCGGCGCGCTTCCCCTGCACGATCACTTGCGCGCCCGTCTCCGACTCCGGCTTCAGCAGCACCGGGTTCATGTGTACGGACGGCTGGAGCCACGCGGCCCGCTGCTGCAGCGCCTGCGCGCGGCCGATCTCGCCGCCATCGACGGCGACCGCCGCATTGTTCGACATGTTCTGCGGCTTGTAGGGCGCGACGCGAATCCCCCGCAAGACCAGCGCCCGGCACAGCCCTGCCACCAGCACCGACTTGCCGACATGGCTTCCGGTGCCCTGGATCATCAGGGCGGGAACCGGTTTCACTGCCACTGGCCTCCGTTCGTGGAGGACGATGCCGTCATCCTAAAACTCGATCCCCTGCTGCGCCTTCACGCCGGAGCGGAACGGGTGCTTGACCATCTCCATCTCGGTCACGAGATCGGCGAGTGCGATAAGTTCATCGGCGGCGTTGCGGCCGGTGATGATGACATGCACGTTGTCCGGCTTCTCGTCGCGCAGGAAGGCCACGATCTCGTCAACCGGCAGATAGTCGTAGCGGAGCACGATGTTAAGCTCGTCGAGCAGGACGAGCTTGTGCTTGCCGGCAGTGATGATCGCCTTCGCCCGCTCCCATGCCGCACGCGCCGCCTTCAGGTCG
>CAZXKZ010000069.1:1954-12269 GCA_964641825.1 uncultured Bauldia sp. | reverse complement strand
CTGATCGGCGCCAACGGCGCCGGCAAGTCGACGCTGATGATGACCATCTGCGGCATGCCGCGCGCCCGTGATGGCTCGATCATCTTCGACGGCACCGAGATCACGCGCATGCCGACCCACGAGATCGTGCGGCTCGCCATCAGTCAGTCGCCGGAAGGCCGGCGCATCTTCCCGCGCATGACGGTGCTCGAAAACCTGCAGATGGGCGCATCGACCATCGGCTACGACCATTTCGACGAGGATCTCGAAAGAGTCTACGGCTACTTCCCGATCCTCAAGAAGCGCGCCGGCCAGCGCGGCGGCACACTCTCCGGTGGCGAGCAGCAGATGCTGGCGATAGCGCGCGCGCTCGTTAGCCGCCCGCGCCTGCTGCTGCTCGACGAGCCCTCGCTTGGCCTGGCACCGCTCATCGTCCGCCAGATCTTCAACGTGCTGCGCGACCTGAACGCGCGTGAAGGCCTGACCGTCTTCCTCGTCGAGCAGAACGCCTATCACGCGCTGAAGCTCGCCCATCGCGGCTACGTGATGGTCAACGGCCTCATCACCATGAGCGGCACCGGCGCCGAGCTGCTCGCGCGCGAGGAAGTGCGTTCGGCCTATCTGGAAGGAGGCCGCCACTAGTATGGGCGTCATCTGGGAGATCGGCTTCGGGACGTTTCTGCTGGTGACGGTCGTCATCGGCGGAGGCGCGGCGTACCTCACCGGGAGGGCGGTCGCCCTCACCTGGCGGCCGCTGCTGCAGCTCTTCGTCTATACCCTGGGCCTCACGTTCGCGGTCCGGTTCATCCACTATGCCCTGTTCGGCGGCACCTTCCTGTCGCTCCAATATGCCTTTGTGGATTTCGTCGTGCTGTTCGCGTTCGGGCTCCTCGGGTTCCGCATCACCCGCGCCGGACAGATGGCCCGCCAGTATTCGTGGCTATACGAACGGCAGAACCTGTTCGCCTGGCGGGCGAGGCGCTGACCCGGCCCCAGGCCGGTTTTACCAAGCATTTTCCACGGATTTGCGCGACGGCAGCGCCCGGGCTATAGCTTTTGCAGCGCCGGGGCAGAACGTCTCGGCCTAAGCTTAAGAACCCACAACGGAAGTATTTCCAGGGGAGTTTTCTCACATGAAGAAACTAATGACGGCGGGCATCGCCCTGTCGCTGGGGATGGCGCTTTCCGGCGTCGCAAAGGCCGACATCACCATCGCCTCGGCCGGCCCGATGACCGGTGGCCTCGCCTCCTTCGGTGCCCAGCTCAAGGCCGGCGCCGAAATGGCGGTTGCCGACATCAACGCGGCGGGCGGCGTGCTCGGCCAGCAGCTCGTACTCGAGATCGGCGACGATGCCTGCGACCCGAAGCAGGCGGTCTCGGTCGCCGAGCAGCTTGCTGCCAAGAACGTCGCTTTCGTAGCCGGCCACTTCTGCTCCGGCTCCTCGATCCCGGCCTCGGCGGTCTATGCCGATGCGAACATCCTCCAGATCTCGCCGGCCTCGACCAACCCGGCGTTCACCGAAGAGCGTCCCGGCCCGGGCATTTTCCGCGTCTGCGGCCGTGACGACCAGCAGGGCATCATCGCCGGCGGCTTCCTCGCCGAGAACTTCGGCGACAAGAAGATCGCCATCATCGACGACAAGAGCGCCTACGGCAAAGGCCTCGCCGACGAGACCCGCAAGGCTCTCAACGCGGCCGGCGTTACCGAGGTTCTGAACGAGTCGTACAATGCCGGCGAGCAGGACTACAACGCGCTGGTCTCCAAGCTGAAGGCGGCGGGCATCGAGGTGCTCTACGTCGGCGGCTATCACCCGGAAGCCGGCCTCATCAAGCGCCAGATGGTCGAGCAGGGCATGGACACCATCCTCGTCTCGGGCGACGCGCTCGTGACCGAGGAGTACTGGCAGATCACGGGTGATGCCGGCGCCGGCACGCTCATGACCTTCTCGCCGGACCCGGCCAAGGACCCGGCCAACGCCGAGATCGTCGCTAAGTTCGAGGCGGCGGGCATCAAGCCGGAAGGCTACGTGCTCTACTCCTACGGTGCCATCCAGGCGTGGGCGCAGGCGGTCGAGGCAGCCGGCACGACGGACTTCGAGCCGGTCGTCGCCGAACTCAACGCTCGCACCTTCAAGACGGTGCTCGGCGATGTCAGCTTCGACGACGTCGGCGACGTCCAGCTCCCGGGCTACGTTTTCTACGAGTGGCAAAACGGCACCTACGACTACATGAACTAGGCATTTTTGCATGTTCGCCGCCTTCGGGCGGACGGAGAACCCCGGCGGAAATGCCGGGGTTTTTCTTTGGGGCGACAGGGTCTAGCGTCGCCGCATGCAGAATCTCCTGACCGATGTCGCCGGTCTCTCCGTGGGCAACGCCCACGACGACAAGATCAAGTCTGGTGTCACCGTGGTTCTCTGCGAAGGCCCGTTCGTTGCCTCGGTGCACGTCATGGGTGGTGCGCCGGGCGCACGCGAGACGGACCTGCTCGCACCCGAGCAAACCGCGCAAGCGATCGACGCGATCGTGCTGGCCGGCGGCTCGGCCTTCGGGCTTGACGCGGCAAGCGGGGTCACCGCGGGATTGCGTGCCATGGGCCGGGGATTGCCGATCGCCCATTTGCGCGTGCCGATCGTGCCCGCCGCGATCTGCTTCGACCTCCTCAACGGCGGCGACAAGGACTGGGGCGATCCCTCCCCCTACGCCGCCCTCGGCCAAGCGGCGCTCAAAGCGGCGAGCCATACCTTCAGCATCGGTTCTCACGGCGCAGGGTTCGGCGCAACCACGGCGAACCTGAAGGGCGGGCTGGGCTCGGCATCCGCGCAGCTTCCCGACGGCATCACCGTAGGAGCGCTGGCAGTCGTGAACGCGGTCGGCCAGGCGACAGTCGGCGATACGGCCTCCTTCTGGGCGGCGCCCTTCGAGGTTGCCGGCGAGTTTGGCGGGATTGGCTGGCCGCACCCCATGCCGCCGGAAGCCGCGTACGTGCGCTACAAGGGCGGCGGCAGCCTCGCCAATACGACCATCGCCGTGGTTGCAACGGATGCGCGTCTCACCAAGGCCGAAGCCAAACGGATCGCCGTGATGGCGCACGACGGCTTTGCCCGCGCACTATGGCCGGCCCACACACCCTCCGACGGCGATCTCGTGTTCGCGATCGCTACGGGTGGGCACAGTGCCCGGCCGAACATCATCGAAATCGGCGCCGCTGCGGCTGCCTGCATGAGCCGGGCGATCGCGCGCGGTGTCCACGCAGCAACAGCGGCACCGGGCGACCTGCTGCCGACATGGCGCGACCGGTTCGGCGGCTAGCGCAAATTTGCGCGTCGGTTGTCGTCCGTGGTACCGGGCGGCATGAACCCGCCCGTGCTCATCGCGCCCTCCATCCTCTCCGCTGATTTCGCCAAACTGGGCGAGGAGGTGCGCGCGATCGATGCCGCCGGCGGCGACTGGATCCACGTCGACGTGATGGACGGACATTTCGTCCCCAACATCACCATGGGGCCGAACGTGGTGAAAGCGATCCGGCCGCACACGAAGAAGCCGCTCGACGTGCATCTGATGATCGCACCGGTGGACCCGTACCTGGAGGTATTCGCCGAGGCCGGAGCGGACACGATCACGATCCACGTCGAGGCGGGACCCGACACCGCGGCATCGCTGAGAACCATCCGCCAGCTCGGCAAGAAGGCCGGCATCACCTTGAAGCCGGGAACCCCCCCCTCCTCCATTTCGCGCTACCTCGACCTCGTCGACATGGTGCTGGTGATGAGCGTCGAGCCTGGCTTCGGCGGCCAGAAGTTCATGCCCGCCGCGATCACCAAGATAGCCGCGATCAGGACGATGGTGCGCAACCGGGACATCCTCATCGAGGTGGACGGCGGCATTACCGCCGGCAACGCCAACGCCGTCGTGCGCGCCGGGGCGACCGTGCTGGTGGCCGGCTCCTCAGTGTTCCGTGGCGGGCCTGCCGCCTACGCCGGCAACATCGCCGGAATTCGGGAGGCCGCCACGTTCTAGACGTTCACAGATTGTGAGCGTCGCCGCCCTCTGGTAGACCGCGCGGGTTCCCTCGCGCCCCATCAGGCTCCCGCATGATACCCCGCTACTCGCGCCCCGAGATGACGGCGATCTGGTCGCCGGAGACGAGATACCGCATCTGGTTCGAGATCGAGGCGCACGCGCTCGACGCCATGGCCGAAATCGGCGCCGTGCCGAAACCGGCGGCGAAGGCGGTGCGGCGCAATGGCGCCAAGGCGACCTTCGATATTGCACGCATCGACGAGATCGAGCGCACCACCAAGCACGACGTCATCGCGTTCCTGACCCATGTGGCCGAGATCGTCGGACCGGAGGCTCGTTTCCTCCACCAGGGCCTGACATCGTCCGACGTGCTCGACACCTGCTTCAGCGTGCAGTTGACGCGTGCTGCCGATCTGCTGATGGCGGACATCGACCTCCTCCTCGACGCGCTCCACCGCCGCGCCATCGAACACAAGGATACGCCGACCATCGGCCGCAGCCACGGCATCCATGCCGAGCCGACGACGTTCGGCCTCAAGCTCGCCTATGCCTACGCCGAGTTCGCGCGGGCGCGGCGGCGCCTGCACGCAGCACGCGAGGAGGTGGCCACGGTCGCGATCTCGGGTGCAGTTGGCACCTTCGCCAACGTCGATCCGCGGGTCGAGGAACATGTCGCGCGCGCGCTCGGGCTCCGCCCCGAGCCCATCTCGACGCAGGTAATCCCGCGCGACCGCCACGCCATGTTCTTCGCCACGCTCGGCGTCGTTGCCTCGTCGGTCGAGCGGCTCGCGACCGAAATCAGGCACCTGCAGCGGACAGAAGTGCGCGAGGCGGAGGAGTTCTTCTCGCCAGGGCAAAAGGGCTCGTCGGCGATGCCGCACAAGCGAAACCCTGTCCTATCTGAGAACCTCACCGGCCTTGCCCGTTTGGTTCGTGGCACGGTGATCCCGGCACTCGAAGATGTTGCGCTGTGGCACGAGCGCGATATCTCGCACTCGTCGGTAGAACGTGTGATCGCGCCCGCCGCGACCATCGCGCTCGACTTTGCGCTGGTGCGGCTGGCCAACCTGATCGACAGGCTGGTCGTCTATCCGGAACGGATGAAGGCGAACCTCGACGCACTCGGCGGGCTGGTGCACTCGCAACGCGTGATGCTGGCCCTCGTGGACAAGGGCATGAGCCGCGAGGACGCCTACGAAGCGGTGCAGCGGAACGCCATGCAGGCATGGTCCGAGGGCGCAGACTTCCAGGCGCTGCTCGGCGCCGACAGGGCCGTGACGGCGAGACTGAGCGCAAAGGAAATCGTGGCGCTTTTCGACCTCGGCTACCACACCCGCCACGTCGACACGATCTTCAGGCGCGTCTTCGGTATCGACCGCCGGATCGCGCCCAAACGCGGGAAGCAGAAATCCAGATGATCGCTCCGATCCACACAATCTCGACCAGCCGCATCGACGGCTCCCCGGCGTCGCTCGGCGATTACGCCGGCGCGGTGATGCTCATCGTCAACGTTGCATCGAAGTGCGGGTTGACGCCGCAGTACGAGGGGCTGGAGGCGCTCTACGCCTGTTACAAGGACCGCGGCTTCGTTGTGCTCGGCTTCCCGGCGAACAACTTCAACGGCCAGGAGCCGGGAACCAACGAGGAGATCGCATCCTTCTGCCGGTCTGTCTACGGCATCGACTTCCCGATGTTCGCCAAGGTCTCCGTGAGCGGCGACGATCAGGCGCCGCTGTATACGATGCTCACAAACGCACAGCCGCGGCGCACGCTCAACGCGACGCCCAAGCCTGGTGCAATCGCCAAGCAAGACGAGAAGGACGTGCGCTGGAACTTCGAGAAGTTTCTCGTCGGCCGGGACGGTGACGTGATCGCACGCTTCGACCCGGACGTTGTTCCATCCGATCCCATCCTGGTGGGCGCGGTCGAGAAGGCGCTCGGCGCGGCGCCCTAGCGCTGCGCCTCTGGCCGAATCTCGGCCAGCATCGCACTGATACCCCGCGCCAGATACGCCTGATCGCTGCCAACAGCGATGAGGCGATAGCCGAGCGCCCGGAACGCCTGCGCGCGGGCGCCGCCCAAGGCAAATGCGCCCGCGATCTTTCCGGCTGCGATGGTCTTCTCAGCGATCAGCTTCATCGGTCCATCGACGATCGCGTCTCCCGGCGCGATCCTTTGCCCGGCGCTCAACGTGACCGACAGGTCCGACGGACCGACGAAGATGCCGTCGATCCCGTCGAGCGCCAGGATTTCATCCAGGGCATCGAGCGCCTGCCGTGTTTCGATCATGGCAAAGGCCATGCCGGTCCTGTTGCCGAGCGCGAGTTGCGTCGGCGGATCAGTCCCGAAGATCGTCTGCGCGCGAAACGGCCCCCAGCTCCGGTCGCCGACCGGCGGATACTTGGCCGCCGATACGAGCGCCTTCGCCTCGGCGACGGTATTGATCATCGGCGCGATCACCGCCTCGGCGCCCATGTCGAGGGCACGGCTGACCATGCCGTTGTCGCCGAGCGCCACGCGCACGAGCGCGGGCTTCCCGGCCAGCGCGATGCCGGTGATCGACCGCATCACCGTAACTGGATCGTGCATGCCGTGCTGCATGTCGACGGTGACGCAGTCGAAGCCGTTCCGCGCGCACAACTCCGCGACGATAGGCTCAGGAATAGAGCTCCATGCCGCGTAGAGGCAGTCGCCCGCCCTCAGCCGTTCGGCGAGCGTGGGTGCTGGCACGGTCCGGACCGGGTGGTCAGGTGGTTTCGTTGCGGATCTGCTCGATGGCGGTCTGCATCAGTTCGTCCATCGTGCGGCGAATCTGATGGTCGGACTGCGCCACGCCGGCGGCGTCGAAATCCTTCCGGACCTTCTCGAAAACGTCCTCGTCGCCCGCCCTCTCGAAATCGGCCGTGACGACCGCCTTGGCGTATGTTTCGGCATCCTCGCCCGTCTTGCCGAGAAGCTCCGCTGCCCAAAGTCCGAGCAGTTTGTTGCGTCGGGCGCCAGCCTTGAACTGAAGTTCGGCATCATGCGCGAATTTCGTCTCGAAGGCGTCCTTGCGCTTGTCGAACGTCGTCATAGGCAGGGCTCCCTTAGCCGATTTCGGGGCCTTGCATATAGGCTGACCCGGCCTAAATCAACGCCGTCCTGCCACGCTTTCGCCAACGTGTCGCACGCAACGGTGGTGCGCTTCTTGCCTGCTGCATTGTACTGACGGAACTGATCGAATAGGGTCCGCCGCGTGGCGGCAGGCCCACGGCAACCCTTGTGAGTCGGCGGACGCTTCGACACCCGCTTTTCCGCACCCTGGAACCCGCCATCATGGATTTTCTCAAACCGCGGTATGTGCCCATGAAGAACCGCCGGCGCATCTACGAAGGCAAGGCCAAGATCCTGTTCGAGGGCCCTGAGCCGGGGACGCTTGTCCAGTTTTTCAAGGACGACGCCACCGCCTTCAACAAGAAGAAGCACGAGATCGTCGACGGCAAGGGCGTGCTCAACAACCGCATCAGCGAGCACATCTTTAATCAGCTCAACAAGATGGGCATCCCCACCCATTTCATCCGGCGCCTCAACATGCGCGAGCAATTGATCCGCGAGGTCGAGATCATTCCGCTGGAGGTCGTTGTGCGAAACATCGCGGCCGGAACGCTGTCGAAGCGCCTCGGCATCGAGGAAGGCACTGTGCTGCCGCGCTCGATCATCGAGTTCTACTACAAGAACGACGAGCTCGAAGATCCCATGGTCTCCGAGGAACACATCACCGCCTTCGGCTGGGCCACCCCGCAGGAGATCGACGACATCATGGCGCTCGCCATCCGCGTCAACGATTTCCTCTCGGGCCTTTTCCTCGGCGCCGGTATCCAGCTTGTCGACTTCAAGATGGAGTGCGGGCGACTCTGGGAAGGCGACATGATGCGCGTGGTCGTTGCCGACGAGATCTCTCCGGACTCCTGCCGGCTCTGGGACATCCAGACCAAGGACAAGCTCGACAAGGACCGCTTCCGCCGCGACATGGGCGGGCTCGTCGAAGCCTACCAGGAGGTGGCGCGGCGTCTCGGCATCCTCATGGAGCAGGAGCGGCCGAAGGGCTCCGGTCCCGTCCTAGTGCAGTAGCGCAGGCGATGAAGGCGCGGATTTTCGTCACGCTGAAACCCGGCGTTCTCGACCCGCAGGGCAAGGCCATCGAAGGCGCGTTGGCCTCGCTCGGCTTCGAGGGCATCGCCGGCGTGCGGCAGGGCAAGGTCTTCGACGTCGAGATCGCCGAAACCGACCGCTCCAAGGCCGAGGCCGCGCTCAAGACGATGGCCGAGAAGCTTCTGGCGAATACGGTGATTGAGAAATACGAAGTCGCGCTGGAAGCGTGAGGGACGGTCGTTCCGACGTTCGCCTTTGTCTCCATGGCGGAAGCTGCCAATTGAGGCCATTCTTCCCGTGTAGATGCTGCCGGAATCGGCTATCGGTCTTGCCATGAAATCGGCCGTCGTCACCTTTCCGGGCTCGAACCGCGACCACGACATGATCGTGGCGCTACGCAAGATTCTGGGGCAGGCACCGGATATCGTCTGGTACACCGAGACTGCCCTGCCCGTTGTCGACCTGATCGTGCTGCCCGGCGGCTTCTCCTACGGCGATTACCTGCGTTCGGGCGCCATCGCGGCGCGCGCCCCCGTCATGCGGGCCATCGCGGAGCGCGCCGCCGCGGGCGTGCCGGTGCTGGGTGTCTGCAATGGGTTCCAGATCCTGTGCGAGGCGGGGCTGCTGCCGGGCATCCTCATGCGGAACGCCAGCCTCAAGTTCATATGCCGCGAGGTGCACCTCCGCGTCGCCACGACCGACAGCGTCTTCACACGGGCCTATTCGGCAGACCAGGTCATCCGCGCACCGGTCGCGCACGGCGACGGCAACTATCGCTGCGACGACGAGACGCTGGCGCGGCTGAGAGACGAAGACCGCATCGCGTTCCGGTATGTCGATGCCGGCGGGCTGGCGACCGAGGCGGCCAATCCAAACGGCTCGATCGACAGCATCGCCGGCATCCTGAGCGAGCGCCGCAACATCCTCGGCATGATGCCGCACCCTGAGAACCTGATCGAGCCGCTGCACGGCGGCGAGGACGGGCGCCCGCTTTTCACCGGACTGGCGAGTGCCCTGGAGGCGGCGGCGTGAGACTCGCCGCGGCGCTCCTCGCCGTGACCGCACTCGCCGGCTGCCAGTCGTCTGGACCGGCAGCGACCGGAACCTTCGCCGATGCCAACGCGCTCCATGCCGCCCTGGGCAAGACCATGGAGACATGCTGGTTCTCCGGCGACCCGGCATTTGCGGCCTATGTCTATTCACCCGAGATCAACGCCGGCACACCGCGCATCCTCGTCGTGCCCAAGGGCGAGCCGACCGCGCTTCCGCTGCTCGTGGTAGAAGCCAAGGGGCGCACGGCCATCGACTTCTACGGACCGCTTCTGGTGTCCGAAACCGGGCCACGCATCCGCGCCGACCTCGAACGCTGGCGGCAGGGCGGAACGAACTGCGCATGAACGCTCCCGTCCGCATCACGCCCGACCTGATCGCCGCCCACGGGCTGAAGCCCGATGAGTACGAGCGCGCAGTGGCGCTCATCGGCCGCGAGCCGACGCTGACCGAGCTCGGCATCTTCTCGGCCATGTGGAACGAGCACTGCTCGTACAAGTCCTCGAAAAAATGGCTGCGCACGCTTCCGACGACGGGTCCACGCGTGATCTGTGGGCCAGGCGAGAACGCCGGCGTGGTCGACATCGGCGATGGGCTTACCGTCATTTTCAAGATGGAGAGCCACAACCACCCTTCGTTCATCGAACCGTATCAGGGTGCTGCGACCGGCGTAGGCGGCATCCTCCGCGACGTCTTCACCATGGGCGCGCGCCCCGTTGCGGCGCTGAACGCGCTGCGTTTCGGCGCGCCAGATCATCCGCGAACCCGGCACCTCGTCGCCGGTGTCGTCGCCGGGATCGGCGGGTATGGCAACTCCTTCGGCGTGCCGACGGTGGGCGGCGAGGTCAACTTCCACCGCGGCTACAACGGCAACATCCTCGTCAACGCCTTCGCCGCAGGCATCGCGCGGACAGACTCGATTTTCTACTCGAAGGCTACCGGAGTCGGATTGCCCGTCGTCTACCTCGGCTCCAAAACCGGACGCGATGGCATCCACGGCGCATCGATGGCTTCCGCCGAGTTCGATGATGCGTCGGAGGAAAAGCGGCCGACCGTGCAGGTGGGCGATCCTTTCTCCGAAAAGCTGCTGCTCGAAGCCTGCCTCGAGCTGATGAAGACCGGTGCAGTGGTC
>CAZXKZ010000069.1:1494-1944 GCA_964641825.1 uncultured Bauldia sp. | reverse complement strand
CGATCTCGGTATCGAGCTCGATCTCGACAAGGTGCTTTTTTTTTTCAAGCAGAAGACGGCATACGAGATGATGCTGTCGGAGAGCCAGGAGCGCATGCTGATGGTGCTCAGGCCCGAGCGGCAGGCCGAAGCGGAAGCCATCTTCCGCAAATGGGGCCTCGACTTCGCGGTGGTCGGCAGGACGACCGACGACCTGCGTTTCCGTGTCATCCACAAGGGCAAGGTCGAAGCGGACCTGCCCATCAAGGACCTCGGCGATCAGGCGCCCGAATACGACCGCCCGCACATTGCCAAGGCGCGGCTGCCGGCGCTGGCCAATGCGCCAAAGTCGGCCGACATCGCTGCCGATCTTCTTCGCATCCTCGCCTCACCCGATATGAGCTCGCGCCGGTGGGTGTGGGAGCAGTACGACCACCTGATCCAGGGCAACACCTTACAGCGGCCGGGCGG
>CAZXKZ010000069.1:0-1484 GCA_964641825.1 uncultured Bauldia sp. | reverse complement strand
ACGCCGCAGTCGTGCGCATTGCCGGCCACAAGGGCCTCGCCTTCTCGCTCGACGTGACGCCGCGCTACTGCGCCGCCGACCCGTTCGAGGGCGGCAAGCAGGCTGTCGCCGAGTGCTGGCGCAACCTCACCGCAGTGGGCTCGGAACCGCTGGCTGTCACCGACAACCTCAACTTCGGCAATCCCGAGAAACCCGAGATCATGGGCGAACTGGTGGACGCCATTCGCGGCATCTCCGCGGCCTGCAACGCGCTCGCCTTCCCTGTCGTCTCCGGCAACGTCTCGCTCTACAACGAGACCAACGGCGTCGCGATCCCGCCGACGCCCGCCATCGGCGGCGTTGGACTCGTCACCGACATCGAGGCAACCGCGACATCGGCGTTCAGAGACCCGGACGAGATCATCCTGCTGGCCGGGGCTCCACCAGCATGGGGAACTCATCTCGGCCAGTCGGTCTGGCTCCGCGAGATCCACGGACGCGAGGACGGAACACCACCGCCAGTTGACCTCGATCATGAGAAACGCATCGGGGATTTCGTGCGCGGGCTGATCCGCGACCGGCTGGTCAGCGCCTGCCATGACCTATCGGACGGCGGCCTCGCAGTCGCACTGGCGGAAATGGCGATGGCCTCGGGGATTGGCGCCACGATACCCGGCCTGCAGGACGCAGATCCCGCCGCAGTGTTTTTTGGTGAAGACCAGGGCCGCTACCTACTGACCGCCTCCCGCGACCTGCTGGAGGACCTGCAGGACCTGGCCGGCGAAGCCGGGGTATTCATGCCCTGGATCGGGACCACCGGCGGCTCCGAATTGAAACTCGGCGATTCCCGCGCCATATCTGTGGACGACCTGCGCCGGGCCCATGAAGGCTGGTTTCCGGCGTTTATTGCTGGCTGAGGGAGACTGGCATGGCGATGAACGCCGGGGATATCGAGGCGCTGATCAAGGCCGCCATCCCCGACGCGAGAGTGACCATCCGCGATCTGGCCGGCGACGGCGACCACTACGCCGCCGAGGTCGTGTCGGAGAGCTTCCGGGGCAAGAGCCGGGTGCAACAGCACAAGATCGTCTATGACGCGCTCAAGGGGCGCATGGGCGGGGCCCTGCACGCGCTTGCCCTCCAGACCGGCGTGCCGGAGCAAGGTGTTTCTTGACCGCCGGCCCGGAGAGGCGGAAAAGCGGGTCCAACCGCCGGAGACGGCAACAGGGATCGAACTGAGATGAGCGATATCAAGACCTGGATCGACAACGAAGTGAAGGCAAACGACGTGGTGCTGTTCATGAAAGGCACCCCGACCTTCCCGCAGTGCGGCTTCTCCAGCCAGGTGGTGCAGATCCTCGATTACCTCGGGGTCGACTACAAGGGCGTCAACGTCCTCGAGAACGCCGAGGTGCGCCAGGGCATCAAGGAATACTCCAACTGGCCGACGATCCCGCAGCTCTACGTCAAGGGCGAGTTCGTGGGCGGCTGCGACATCGTGCGCG
>CAZXKZ010000068.1:4893-12279 GCA_964641825.1 uncultured Bauldia sp. | reverse complement strand
CGGCAGTTCGATGCCGCCGTTCAATTCTGCTTGTGTCGCCCGGTGCGCCGCGTCTTGCGCCGCTCCGCCTTGGGCCGGCTTTCCACCGGGTTGTCAGTTCAATGCTGCCGTGGTCCCCCGCGCCTCGGCGAGCCTGCGGACTGCCTCGTACTGCAGGCTGTCATTCGCCATCTGCATGAGCTCGATGCGGTTGCCATCGGGATCCTCGATCCATGCCTGCCAGTTGCGGTCGACCTGCATCTTCTTGGGCCGGAACAGCGGAATCCCCTGCCGGTCGAGCTCGGCCAGAACCGGGTCGATGTCGTCGACGGTGAGACAGAGGTGGTTGAGGCCGATGGCTTCCGGCGGCGGCGAGCGCTCCCCGACCGCATCGGGGAACAGCTCGATGTACTGGCCGTCGGTGACGCGCAGGTAGACGATCCAGAGCTTGTCGTCGCGGTGGAGGCGGAACATCTCGGTGAAGCCGAGCTTGTTCACGTAGAAATCGAGCGACCGGTCGATGTCCTTGACCCGGATCGCTACATGGCCGATCGCGTTGATGCCCTTCATGGCCCTGCTCCGCCCCTTGCGGGAACGTTAATACGAACGTTCCCTTGCGGCCTCCCTGACACCCTTGCCGCTTCGCGGGTGTGCGCCGTCGTTTCGCGGCGCGTGGAAGCTCATTTCAAATATGAACTTCCAATGTTCATCTGTGGATGATAAAGGCGATGCTCACGGGGAGTCAATCGACAGGGCGTGCTGACATGACTGAAGTACTGACCAGCGATGCGCTGGCACGGCACCGGATCCCGGTGATCGACCGGATGATGGATGTTCTCTCGATGCTGGAGCGGCGCGCGAGCGGTGTCACGATCCGCGATCTCGTCGACCAGCTCGAATTGCCGCGCACGACCGTCTACCGGATCCTCAACACGCTGCAGTTCCACGACATGGTGCGGCGCACGTCGAACGGCGGCTACCGCCTGGGACCGCGCCTCATGGCGCTGGCGTCGCGTGCGGTCAGCGACACGCACGACTACGACCTGGCGGCGATCGCCCAGCCGCATCTCGACCGGCTCGCCGCCGACACTGGCGAGGGCTGCAAGGTGTCGATCCTCGACGGGGAGGGGATCGTCGTCGTGGCGGCCTCCAACGGCAAGCGGGAATACGCGCTGACCGTGGTGCCGGGGCAGCGCCTGCCGATCCACGCCGGCGCGGCGAGCAAGGTGCTGTTCGCCAACCTGCCGAAGGCCGAGCTGGCCGAGCGGCTCGAAGCCGACTTCGAGCGCTTCACGCCCAAAACGCTGTCCGACGCGAAGAAGCTCGCGGTCGAGCTTGCGCGCATCCGCCGGCAGGGATGGGCGCAGGACAAGGGCGAATATTCGCAGAGCATCCACGCCTTCGCCGCGCCGATCGCGGACCGGAACGGGCGGGTGGTGGCGGCGCTCAGCCTGCCGTTCCTCGCCGGCGCGAAGCCGACGCAGGTGGAGAAGCTGCGGCTTGCGGCGATCGCCACGGCGCGGGCGATCTCTGCCGACCTGCCGGTGCAGCGGGGCCACCTGCGCGTTGCTAGCTAGATGATGTTGCCGGTGCGCGCGAATGTTGGGCCGCGAGGTCCCGCATCTGCGGCGCAGCACTTCGTGCTGCACCGCGTGCGGGACGACATGGAGCGTGTTGAGTCCTGACCCTAGCCCTTCGTCAGCGTCGGATCGGTGACGACGGCCGCGCCGCCGGCGACGCCCGACAGGTTGATGGTGCCGTCGAAGAGCGGCACGTTGTAGGGCTCGTAGGGAAAGCGGGCGCAGGCCTCCTCGATCAACTCGACGCCGAGACCCGGCGCCGTCGGCACCAGCAGGTCGCCGTCGCGGAACTCGAGATTCTCGCGCACCAGCTCGTTCCGCCATGGCACGTCCATCGAGACGGTCTCGAAGATCATGAAGTTGGGGATGGCCGCAGCGAGGTGGAGCGTCATGGCGTTCATCACCGGCCCGGTCGGGTTGTGGGGCGCGACCGGGAGGAGGCGCATGTGGGCGAGCCCCGCGACCTTCTTCGTCTCCAGCATGCCGCCGAGGTGGCAGACGTCGGGCTGGAGGATATCGGCGGCGCGTTTCTCGATCAGCTCGAGGAAGCGGACCGGCTCGAACAGGCGTTCGCCGGCCGCGATGGGCACCGGGCTTTTCGCGCGCACCTCGGCCAGCGCGTCGAGCGACTCCGGCGGCGTCGGCTCCTCGATCCAGGCCAGGTTGAAGCGCGCCAGCTCGCGCGTCATGGCGATGGCGGTCGGCACGTTGAGCCGGCCGTGGACGTCGAGCATGAGATCGATGTCGGGTCCGACGGCGTCGCGGACCGCTTCGACGATCGCGATCGTGCGGCGGCGCTGCGGCGGGTCCATCTCCAGCCACGTCGATTCGAACGGATCCCATTTCAGGGCGCGGTAGCCCATTGCCACCGCGGACTTCGCCTTGGCGTGGTACTCGTCTGGCGTCTGCGCGCCGAAGAACCAGTGGTTGGCATAGCACTTGACGCGGTCGCGCTGGCGCCCGCCAAGAAGCTCGTAGACGGGGACGCCGAGCGCCTTGCCCTTGATGTCGAGGAGGGCCGCTTCCAGCGCGCCGAGCGCGCTGCGGAAGACCGCGCCGGTCCGCCAGTAGGAATCGCGGTGCAGCGTCTCGATCAGGTACTCGGTCCGGAACGGATCCTGCCCGACCACGACGCGCTCCAGATCGCGAAGCGCGCCGACCACCGTCTCGGTCTTCCACTCCAGCGTCGCTTCGCCGACGCCGTCGATGCCTTCGTCGGTGTAGACCTTGAGGAAGACGAAGTTGGTGCGCTGGGCGTTGGCGACGAAAATCTTCTGGCCGGTGATTTTCATGGGCGCCGTCAGATCATGACCGCGTCGAGAAGGGCGCGGTAGTCGGCCGCCGAAGCGGGGCGCGGGTTGGTGGCATGGCTGTGGTCGGCAAGGGCGCGCTCCACGACCCAATCGAGGACGTCCGGTTTCACGCCGAGTGTGGCAAGCCCCTTGGGAATGGCAAGCCGGCGGTTCAAATCGTCAAGCGCGTCGGCGAGGTCGCCGGTGATGCCCATCGCCGCCTTGAGCCGGTCGAGCTTGTCGCCGACGTGGCCGGCGTTGAAGCGCACGACGCCCGGCATCAGGATCGCGTTCAGCGTGCCGTGGTGGAGCTGGGGCGATTTCAGGCCGCCGAGCGCGTGGCTCAGCGCATGGACGGCGCCCAGCCCCTTCTGGAACGACAGCCCGCCCTCCAGCGCGCCCATCAGCATCTCGGTGCGGGCGGTCAGGTCGGCGCCGTTGTCGTAGGCGCGCGGCAGGTTCCGCCAGATGCGGCCGGCGCCGTCGAGGGCGATCGCCTCGGCGGGCGGATTGATGCGCGGCGACAGGAACGTCTCGATGCAGTGCGACAGCGCGTCGAGGCCGGTGGCGGCGGTGAGCGCGGGGGGCAGACCGAGGGTGAGGTCGGGGTCGGAGACGGCGCGCTTCGGGATGAGGTGCGGGCTGATGAAGCCGAGCTTCCTGCCGTCGTCGAGGGTCAGCAGCGAGGCGCGGCCGACTTCCGCGCCGGTACCGGCGGTGGTCGGGACTGCCACCACCGGCGCCACCGGCCCGATGCGCTCGATGCCGCCGTAGATCGCGGCGTAGTTCTCCAACTGGCCGGCATGGGTGGACATGAGCGCGACGCCCTTGGCGAGATCGATGGGCGATCCGCCGCCGACGGCCACCAGCCCGTCGCAGGCCTCAGTACGGTAGAGGACGAGCGCGGCGGCGACCGCGGCCTCGGTCGGGTTCGGCGGCACGTCCAGGAATGCCGGCGTCGCGGACGGCAGGAGCGCGGTGACGCGGTCGAGGAGGCCGGCCGCGGCGATGCCACGGTCGCTCACCACCAGCGGATGCTCGATGCGGAGCGCCTCAAGGCTTGCGGGCAGCCGGGCGAGCGCGCCCGAGCCGAACTCGATCGTCGTCAGGTAGGAGATGGTGCTGATCATGATCACTCAGTCAAAGAATGCCGCGTCTTCGGGCGCAAGGTACCGGCGGGCCCGCTCCGGCACCAGTTCGATTCCCATGCCGGGCCGGCTCCAGACCTCGATCATGCCGTCCTTCACGATCGGATCGGGGAGGCCGTCGACGATGTCGTACCACCAGGCGGGATCGCCGGTCGGGTACTCGAAGGCGATGTAGTTGTGGGGGAGCGCAGCCGACACCTGCACGAGCGCGGCAAGCCCGAGGACGCCGTTGCCGGTGCCGTGCGGGGCGATCAGGATGCCGTGGAGGTCGGCGTACTCGGCGATCCATTTCAGCTCGGCGAGGCCGCCGACATCGGCAGGGTCGGGGCCGACGATGTTGACCGCGTGGCCCTCGATCAGCGCCTTGAAGTTCTGGCGGAGGTAGATCTGCTCGCCGGTGTGGATCGGCGTCGAGGTCGCCCGCGTCACCTCGCGGTAGACATCGGCGTTGACGTAAGGGGTGTAGTCGCCGGTGATGAGGTCTTCCAGCCACATCAGGTTGAGGTGCTCGACGGCGCGGGCGAAGCGAATGGCGTCGGGCACGGTCCAGCCCGGCCCGCAATCGAGCGCCAGCCCGACCTCGTCGCCGAGCGCGGCCTTCATCGCCTCGACGCAGGCCACGACGTGTTTCAGGCCGCGTTCGGTCAGCAGCCCGCGATCGGTGGCGCCGCCGTGGACGTGCACCGGCGCCACGTCGCCGTAGAAAAAGCCGGGAATCGTGCGCTTCATGTCGCTGTGGAAGGAGATGCCCTGCTTGACGATGCTGAAGCCCTCGGGCAGCGCCTTCATCCTGCGGCAGTCCGCGGCGTACTCCTCCGGCGTGAAGGCTGTCAGGGGCGTGCGGATAGCGCCGTTGTAGACGCGCACGCGGTCGCGCACCTTGCCGCCGAGGAGCTTGTAGACGGGAACGCCGGCCGCCTTGCCGGCAACGTCCCAGAGCGCGTGCTCGACGGCGCTCACGGCCGAGCCCCACGGCTTGAAGGCGCCACGCGCCCTGATCTTGAGCACCACGCGCTCGACATCGGTCGGATCCTCGCCGACGATGTCGTCGCGGAGCGCCAGCACATGCGGCTTCAGGTAGGGCTTGTAGGACTCGGCGGCGCCGTAGCCGCTGATTCCCTCGTCGGTCACGATGCGGACAACGGGATTGCGCCCGATGACGGCGCATTTCAGGTCGACGATCTTCACGGGCAGCGCTCTCGCTCGATGTTCCCGGCGGCAATCAAGCCTGATTCCGGCGGCAAGGCCACCGGCCCGGTCCACCCGGGACCAACCAAGGTGTGGACGGGCGGTTTAACGATAATACAATTCGGTTGACCGGCATGCGCTTCCTCCCATAGTGTTTCAATGGTTGGACAGCGCCGTTCATATCTGAATTGATTGTTTGAACTGACCGGCGCCCGGCCCGAAGATGACTTGCGGACGGAGGGGAGAGCCGAAGACGGCCGTGCATTCCTCCGCCGGGCGCTCCTGGGGAGGAAGCGATGGCGCTCAGATGGAGCAAGGTCTCTCCGCAGCTTGCGCTGACTCCGGCCGTCGCGGTCACACTGGTCGCATTCATCGGCGCCATAGGCTGGACGATCTACATCTCGTTCACGCGCTCGCGCCGCTTCCCAGACTACACCATCAATCCGGAAGAGTGGGGTCGCCAGTACGCGCGCCTGTTCAATGACAACGTCTGGTGGACGGCGCTGAGCAACCTGCTCGTGCTCGGCATCGGCAGCGCGCTCGCCATCGTGTTCGGCTTCGTCCTTGCCGCGATGGTGGAGCGCGAGAAGCGGGGCGAGGGATTCTTCCGCACGGTCTTCCTCTATCCGCTGGCAATCTCGCTCATCGTCACGGGCCTTGTCTGGCGGTGGATGTTCAATCCGTCGCTGGGCATCGAGAATTTCCTGCACAGCCTCGGCTGGGAGAGCGCCAGCTTCAACTGGCTCGCGCAGCCACGCACCGCCATGTACGGCATCATCCTCGCCTCGATCTGGCACGGGCTCGGCTTCTACATGGCCCTGATGCTGGCCGGCCTCAAATCGATCAACACGGAAATCTGGAGCGCCGCAAAGCTCGACGGCGTTTCGTTCGCGCGTCTCTACGTCGAGATCATCATCCCGATGATGAAGTTCACGTTCCTGACGTGCGCCATCCTGCTCTCGCTCGGCGTGGTGAAGGCGTTCGACATCGTCGTAGCGATGACCAACGGCGGCCCCGGCACCTCGACATGGACGCCCGCCTACTACGCGATCAACGCCTACTCGACCCGCAGCAACATCGGCTTCGCCTCCGCGGCGGCGGTGATCATGCTGCTGATCACGCTGATCGTCTTCCTGCCGCTGGCGGCGGCGACCGGCTGGCGCGAGCGCCGGCGCGCGGCGGCAGCCCAATGAGCGTCGGAACCGCAACCGGCAGCGTCCCGCGGCTCGCCAACCGGGTGGTGGATTATCCGCGGCGCAAGCGGCGCATCCGCGGATCGAGCATCGCCATCCTCATCTTCCTGACGATGTGCGCGCTGTTCGTGTGCGTTCCCCTCTATGTCGTCATCGTCACCTCGTTCAAGACGATCGACCAGATCACGCTCGGGCAGATCTTCACGTTGCCGACGACGTGGACCTTCGAGCCGTGGTGGAAGGCCTGGAACACGTTGTGCACCGGCCTGGCTTGCGACGGCATCAAGGCGGGCTTCTTCACGTCGCTGGCCATCCTGTTCCCGAGCATCGTCTTCGCCATCGCGCTCTCTGCCGTCACCGGCTACGCGCTCGCGCTCTGGAATGTCCGCTGGGCGGGGACCTTCCTGTTCATCCTGTTCATCTGCGCGTTCGTTCCGTTCCAGATCATCATGATCCCGCTGATCGTGCTAATCGCCAGCGCGCGGATCTACGGAACGGTCTGGGGCATCGCGGTGGTGCACGCCATCCTGCTGATGCCGCTGCTGACCCTGATCTTCCGCAACTTCTACAAGGACATCCCGCTCGAACTGATGAATGCGGCGATGATGGACTCCGGCAGCTTCTGGCGGGTGTTCTTCGAGATCATCCTGCCGATGTCGGCGAACATCATGGTCGTCGTGCTGATCCTCGTGATCACCAGCGTGTGGAACGACTACCTCGTCGGGCTGATCTTCGGCGGCATCGGCGCCAAGCCGATGACCGTCATCCTCGCCAACTCGGTCATCACCTCGCGCGGCGAGGTCAACTACAACGTCAGCATGGCGGCCGCGCTGCTGACCGCGGTGCCGCCGCTCGTCGTCTACTTCGCGCTCGGGAAGTTCTTCGTCCAGGGCATCACCGCCGGGGCGATCAAGGGTTAGCCATGCCGCGCGTCCAGTTCAGCAACATCGTCAAGCAGTTCGGCGCCCTGACGGTCCTCGAGAGCCTCGACCTCACGGTCGAGGAC
>CAZXKZ010000068.1:0-4883 GCA_964641825.1 uncultured Bauldia sp. | reverse complement strand
GTTCTGCTCGGGCCGTCGGGATGCGGCAAGTCGACCCTGCTCAACCTGCTCGCAGGCCTGCTCGAAGTGACCGCCGGACGGATCACCATCGACGACCGCGACGTGACCGACCTCGATCCCAAGGATCGCGGGCTCGCCATGGTGTTCCAGTCGTACGCGCTCTATCCGACCAAGACGGTGCGCGGGAATCTCCGGTTCGGGCTCGCCTCGCAACGCCTCGACCGCGCCGAGATCGACCGGCGCGTGGAGTGGGCCGCGAGGCTCCTGCAGATCAATCATCTCTACGAGCGGAAGCCGTCGCAGCTTTCCGGCGGCCAGCGCCAGCGCGTCGCCATCGGCCGCGCGCTGGTCAAGCACGTCGGCGTGCTCCTGTTCGACGAGCCCCTATCGAACCTCGACGCCAAGCTCAGGACGGAGATGCGGCTGGAGATCAAGAAGCTCCACGGCCAGCTCCGGCCGACCGTCATCTATGTCACCCACGACCAGATCGAGGCGATGACCATGGCCACGCGCATCGCCGTGATGGACGGCGGCGTCATCCAACAGATCGGCACGCCCGACGAGATCTACGAGATGCCGGCGAACCTGTTCGTGGCGCGCTTCATCGGCTCGCCGTCCATGAACGTGCTCGATGCGCGCCTCGCGGTCGCCGACGGGAAGGTCACCGCCGTCCACGAGCCGACCGCGGTGGCGGTCGATCTCTCCCGCTATCCCTTCACCACGCGCCCCGTCGACGGCACCGGCATCACCATCGGGCTCAGGCCCGAGCATTTCGGCGACGGCAACGGCTCCAACCCGGCGGCCGTGTTCAGCCTGCCGCTGCGCTACAGCGAGAAGACGGGCAGCGACGCCACCGTCTTCCTGGAGGCTTCCGACCAGTTGCTGGCGGTGCGCGTCGACCCGGCCCGCATCAACGGCATGCAGGCCGGCAAGCCCGTCATCACCAACTTTCCGTCCGACAAGATCAACGTCTTCGACGCCCGCACCGGGTCTCGAATGTAGGTGCGATCCATAACCAGAAGAGGGAGTGAAACATGCATAAGGTCAAAGTCGCCGCCGCCTCACTGGCGCTGGCAATCGGTATGTCGCCGCTCATGGCAAGTGCCGCCGAACTGACGCTCTGGCATTCGTGGTCGAACGAATCCGAAATGGCGGCGCTCAACACGATCGTCGACGCCTTCGTTGCCCAGGGCAACACGGTCGTCGCCGCCTCGACTCCGCACGAGACCGCCGGCGAAAGCCCGCTGGTCAGCCTGTTCGTCGCCGGAACGCCGCCGAACGTGTTCATCGCCGCCGAGGCAGGCTTCTTCCGCGACCTCAATGCGCAAGGCCAGGGGCAGGAGGTCGGCACGCTGTTCGACCGCATCGGCGCCACGCCGAACTTCCCGGAAACGGTGCTCCGCGCGATCACCATCGACGGCCAGGTGATGAAGATCCCGGTCGGCGTGCACATCGACGGGATGGTCTACTACAACATGGAGGTCGCCAAGGCGGCGGGCGTCGACCCGACCAAGTGGACGTCGCTGGAGGACATGTGGGCCGACCAGCAGAAGGTCGAGGACGCCGGCTACACGTTCATCGCCATCGGCGGCAACACCTTCCAGGCCGGCTACACCTTCCATCCGCTGCTTGCGGCGGTCGCCGGGCCGGAGGTCTACAACAAGTTCTACGGCAGCCCTGACGACGCGATCATCGACGATCCCGGCGTGCGCGCGGCGATCGACACGCTCGCCAAGATCTTCCGCCAGACCGACGAGGGCTGGGTCAACCGGAGCTGGAACGACACCACCAACACGGTGATCGCCGGCAACGCGCTGATGCAGATCCATGGCGACTGGATGAAGGGCCAGTGGAAGGCGAACGGCAAGGAGCCGGGCGTCGACTTCGGCTGCGTCAACATCCCGGGCACCAAGGCGGTGTCGGTGACGGTCGACTCGTTCGGCATTCTCGGCGGTGTGGATGAAGCGACGCTGAAGGCGGAGGAAGATTTCGCCACGCTGGTCGTCGATCCGGCGATCAACGCCGAGTTCGCGTTCTACAAGGGATCGAGCCCGGTCCGCCTCGACGTGCCCACCGACAAGCTCGATATCTGCAACGAGGTCGTGCTCGAGTCGCTGCGCGTGCCGAACGGCAGCGTCCAGAACACCTTCTACGTTGCCGACCTCGACTGGCAGAACTCGGTGTGGAACACGATGTTCGCGCTGCAGAGCGACCCGAACATGACCACCGACGACGTGATCCAGCAGCTCAAGGACGAGCGCGCGGCGGTCTTCGACTGATCCCCGCGAGACGATGCCATGGGGCTGCGCGGGACAAGGCGCCCGCGCAGCCCATCACCGGTTCCAATTCCTGAGGGCAAGGTTCCATGAAGGGCGTTACAGGCCTCGGACACGTCGCGATCAACGTGAAGGATCTCGACAAGTCTCTGGATTTCTACACGCGGGTGATGGAGTTCCCAGAGATGATGCGCATCAACAAGGACGACGGCAGCACGTGGCTCGTCTACCTGCGCATCACAGATGACCAGTTCCTCGAGATATTCCCCGGTGCGGACGAGGAGCGCGCGCCGGAGAGCTGGCACAACAACGGCATGACGCACCTCTGCCTCACCGTCGACGACATCGAAGGCGTGGTGCGGCGACTCACCGACAAGGGCGTGAAGCTGATCGTCCAGCTCAAAGACGGCGCCGACGGCAACCGTCAGGCGTGGGTCGCCGACCCCGACGGCAACCGCATCGAGATCATGCAGATGATGCCGGGCTCCATGCAGGAAAAGGCGATCGCGCGGCTCCGCGCGGTGGCGTGAACGGGAATGGACGCGCCTTGACCCTCCCGAGGCTGCGTCCCGATGGGGGAATCGCCGAGCGTCATGCCGCTGGCGATCCCCCATTCTTTTCTCTCCGGGCGTCCGGCGCCTTGCTTCCCGGGCGATTCGGTGAAATCTGGCGCGGCCCGCGCAACTCCCGATCGCTGCCGAAGTCATGGCCCAGCCGCGTGTCCGCCTGAAGGATATCGCCCTCGCGACAGGGTACTCCGTGAACACGGTCTCGCTGGCGCTGCGGCGCAGCGGCCGGATTCCGCAGGAAACCAAGGACATCATCGCGGCGGCCGCCGAGCGGCTCGACTACCTGCCCAACCATGTGGCGCGGTCGCTGGTGAGCCGCGCCACCCACACGATCGGGCTGGTGCTGACCGACATCATGAACCCGACGCTGACGCTCGCCGCCCGCTCGATCGAGCGCAGGCTCAACCAGCGCGGCTACTCCATGATGTTCGCGGCCACCGACAACGTGGTGGCGAACGAGATCAAGGCGCTGGAAGTCCTGCGCTCGCGGCAGGTCGACGGGATCCTGATCTATCCGGCGAGCCATCACCAGCTCGATCACATCAAGCCGTTGCGGCGGGCGGGGTATCCGGTGGTGCTGCTCGGCGCCGACGGCGGCGCGGGAATGGACGTCGTGGCGGTGGACGACCGCCGCGGTGCGCAGAAGGCGGTCAGTCATCTATTGGAGCTCGGCCATCGGTCGATCGGCTTCCTCGACGCCGCGCGGCAGCTCGGCAACAGCGAGAAGTTCGAGGGCTACGAGCGGGCGCTGAAGCGCCACGGGATCAAGGTCGACCCGAAGCTGGTGGTCGATCCGAGGGGCCACGGCGAAACCAGCGGCTACGAGGCGATGCCGGAGCTGATGGCGGGGCGGAAGAGGCCAACGGCGCTGTTCTGCCCGACGGACAACCTCGCGCTCGGTGCGCTCGCCTGGTGCCGCGACAACGGCATCGCTGTGCCGCACGAGTTCTCGATCGTCGGCTATGACAACATCGAGGCCGCGCGCTTCGCCGACGTGCCGCTGACCACCATCAACTATGCCGCCGACGCGGTGAGCGATCGCGCGATAGAGCGACTCCTGTCGCTGGTGTCGAACGACGCGCAGGCGGCGAAGGTGACGCTCATCGATCCCGAACTCGTCGTCCGGAAGTCGTCCGCGGAACCTCCGCGCGGGAAATCGCGTTGACGCCCTTGTGAACGGCGGCGCCGGTTCCTTCGTTGACCGAGCGCGAACGAGGGTTACGATCGATTCCCGAGGGTGGCGACCGGCGTGCGGAGGTGCGCATGCGGCGGCTTGCGGCACAAGCCTTGTTGTTGGGCATATTGGCGGGACCGGTTCCCGCGCTCGCACAGATCGACGACTTCGAGTTCGACGTCGACCTCGAACTTGTGCTCGCCGTCGACGTTTCGCGGTCCATGGACGTGACCGAGCAGGCCGTGCAGCGCGACGGCTATATCGCCGCTTTCCGCCATCCCGATGTGATCGACGCCATCATGACGGGGCCGCTCGGCAGGATCGCAGTCACCTATTTCGAATGGGCGGGGCCGGCGCACCGGACCATGGTGGTGCCGTGGACGGTGATCGCGACCAGCGGGGACGGCGAGCAGTTCGCCCAGATGCTGGAAGGTTCGACGCAGACGCGCGAATCGGGCACCTCGATCTCGGGCGCCATCCTGCAGGCGGGCGAGCTGTTCGGGCAGGTCTATACCGGCTATCGGCAGGCGGTCGATATATCGGGCGACGGTCCCAACAACGCCGGCCGCCCGGTGGTGGAGAGCCGCGACTGGCTGCTGAAACGCGGCGTGACCATCAACGGCCTGCCGATCATGCTGAACCGTGTGTACGGCTATGGACCGTTCGGCATCCCCAATCTCGATGCCTACTACGAGGAGTGCGTCATCGGCGGGCCGGGCGCCTTCATCATCCCGGTGCGCAGTCCGGATGAGTTCGCGGAGGCGATCCGCCGGAAGCTGATACTGGAGATCGCCGGGCTGCCGCCGCGCGTGGTGCTGGTGGCGGAGGCCGGGAGCGCGGAGCCGGTCGATTGCCTGATCGGAG
>CAZXKZ010000067.1:10043-12479 GCA_964641825.1 uncultured Bauldia sp. | reverse complement strand
CATACTCGCGGACGGCGGGCTGAAACAGACCCCCACCCGGCTCGCTTCGCTCGCCGACCTCCCCCTTTCAGGGGGAGGGGTTGGACGCGCACCGAAGGCGGAGCGCCATGCGTAGCGAACGCGCGCCGATCGGCCTGTCGCTCGCGGCCGTCGCAGGGCTGCTGTTCCTGCACGTGCCGCTCCTGCTGATCTTCCTCTACGCCTTCACCACGGAGGACCGCAGCTATCAGTTCCCGCCGCCGGGCTATACGGTGCAGTGGTTCCGCATCGCCTTCTTCCGCGAGGACATCTGGGCGGCGATCGGACTCTCCGTGCAGGTGGCCGCGATCGCCACGGCGATGGCGATGATCCTCGGCACGCTCGCCGCGATGGCGCTGGCGCGCACCAAATTCTTCGGGCGCGAGACGATCTCGCTCCTCATCATCCTGCCGATCGCGCTGCCGGGCGTCATCACCGGCATCTCGCTGCGCTCGGCCTTCAACATCATGGGCATCCCGTTCTCGTTCTGGACGATCGTGCTCGGCCACGCGACCTTCTGCGTGGTGGTGGTCTACAACAACGCCGTGGCGCGGCTCCGCCGCACCTCGCCCTCGCTGATCGAGGCCTCGATGGACCTCGGCGCCGACGGCTTCCAGACGTTCCGCTACATCATCCTGCCGAACATCGGCACGGCGCTGCTCGCCGGCGGCATGCTCGCCTTCGCGCTGTCCTTCGACGAGGTGATCGTCACCACGTTCACCTCCGGCCACCAGCAGACGCTGCCGATCTGGATGCTGTCGGAGCTGATCCGGCCGCGGCAGAGGCCGATCACCAACGTCGTCGCCGTCTTCGTCATCGCCGTCACCTTCCTGCCGATCCTCGGGGCCTACTACCTGACGCGCGGCAGCGAGACGGTGGCGGGGCAAGGAAAATGACGCGCATGAAAGGGAGTACACGCTCATGAACACCGAGATGCTGATCGGCTCGCGCTTCGTCAAAGGCACTGAGCACGAGGAGAAGATCCTCAATCCGCGGACCGGCGAGACGATCCTGTCGCTGCCGGAAGCCTCGGCCGAGCAGGTGGACGCGGCGGTGGCGGCGGCGGAAAAGGCGTTCGCGTCGTGGTCGCGCACCACGCCGGCGGAGCGCGCCGGCTATCTCCTCCGCCTCGCCGACGCGATCGCGGCGGAAGAGCAGGAGATCGCCGACCTCGAAGCGCTCAACTGCGGCAAGCCGCGCCACACCGTGCTCCGCGACGAGACGCCGGCGATCATCGACGTGATCCGCTTCTTCGCGGGCGCGGCCCGCGTCGTGCCGGCATCGGCGGCGGGCGAATACCTCCCCGGCTTCACGTCGATGGTGCGGCGCGACCCGATCGGGGTCGTGGCCTCGATCGCGCCGTGGAACTATCCGCTGATGATGGCGGCCTGGAAGATCTCGCCGGCACTGGCGGCCGGCAACACGGTGGTGCTGAAACCTTCCGAGCAGACGCCGCTGACCACGCTGAAGCTCGCCAGGATCGCGGCCGGCATCCTGCCGGAAGGCGTGCTCAACGTGGTGGTCGGCCGCGGCGAGAGCGTCGGCAACGCGCTCATCAACCATCCCAGCGTCGCCATGATCTCGCTCACCGGCGACATCGCCACCGGCAAGAAGGTGCTGACCGCCGCGGCGAAAACGGTGAAGCGCACGCACCTGGAACTCGGCGGCAAGGCGCCGGTGATCGTGTTCGATGATGCCGACATCGCCTCGGTGGTGGAGGGCGTGCGCGTGTTCGGCTACGCCAACGCCGGGCAGGACTGCACCGCCGCCTGCCGCATCTACGCCGGCGCGAAGGTCTACGACAAACTGGTCGCCGACCTCTCCTCGGCAGTCTCCACCATTACCTACAACAAGCCCGACGACACGGAAAACGAGATCGGGCCGCTGATCTCGGAGCGGCAGCGCGAGCGCGTGGCGAGCTTCGTGGAGCGGGCGAGCGAGCTGAAACACATCGAGATCACCACCGGGGGAAAACGCGCCAACGGCGGCGGCTTCTATTACGTGCCGACGGTGGTGGCGGGCGCGAAGCAGGAAGACGAGATCGTGCGCCGCGAGGTGTTCGGCCCGGTGGTCTCGGTGACGCGCTTCGACGACCCGGAGAAGGCGGTGGCGTGGGCGAACGATTCAGACTACGGCCTTGCCTCCTCCGTGTGGACCAAGGACGTCGGCAAGGCGATGGCGGTGGCCGCGCGACTCCAGTACGGCTGCACCTGGATCAACTGCCACTTCATGCTCACCAACGAGATGCCGCACGGCGGCATGAAGCAATCCGGCTACGGCAAGGACATGTCGATCTACGCGCTGGAGGACTATTCGGTCGTCCGCCACGTTATGGCGAAGCTCGCTTAGCCCAAGTCAAACCACGAGCCGTTTCCGGAACCCAAGATGTTTCCGGAAACGGCTCGCGGCGGACTGATG
>CAZXKZ010000067.1:0-10033 GCA_964641825.1 uncultured Bauldia sp. | reverse complement strand
CGGCTTGCTAGCTGCCGAGCAGATTCTGGCAGAAGGTCGTCACGTTCGCATGGACGGACGCGGTGTTGGCGCCGTCCCTGAGCGACTGGCAGGTGGCGTTGATGCCGCTCTGCTGCTCCGCGGACAGGCCGGCGACGAACTGCTGAACGGTCTCGGGGCTCGCACCGGCCGGGCCGATGTCGATGCCGAACACCGCAAAGCCGGTCTCGTCATCCAGCGGGCTGGAAGCGGTGCTGCCGGTCGTGGTGTCGTCGGTGGCGTCCT
This sequence comes from uncultured Bauldia sp., assembly GCA_964641825.1. GTDB lineage: Bacteria > Pseudomonadota > Alphaproteobacteria > Rhizobiales > Kaistiaceae > DASZQY01. Next base: position 9,769 of record CAZXKZ010000067.1, on the reverse strand, counting down.
GCGCCAACGCCGGGGCGGAAAAGGCGAGAACGGCAAGCAGTGAAGCAACTGCAGTGATTGGGGTCGATTTCATCTCGAGGCACCTCGTGTTGTGTGCCCCAGCCGGACAGACAACCGGTCACCCACCGGAAGGTTCCGGCCCTCAAGCGCCTGTGATGAGCGGGAAGGATGGTGGGCGCGACAGGGATTGAACCTGTGACCCCTGCCGTGTCGAGGCAGTGCTCTACCGCTGAGCTACGCGCCCAAAGGTTCCTTAACAACCCTTAGAGCGGATCGGTTCTAACAGGCGGGGCGAGGCCCGTTCAAGCCTCGCCCGCCGTTCTTGTCCGAACCAGCCTAGATCCGGTTCGCCGTGACCGAGATCGGCGAATAGCCGCCCGCCACCGGCTTGTAGGTGCAGCCGAGCGTGGCGAAACCCGGAGCCGGGAACGCCGGCGCGGGAACGCCGAACCCGCCGCTGATCGCTCCGGCGATGGCACCGCCGATCGCGCCCGCGACATTGCCGCCCTGGAGCAGCGGCCGGCAGGTCAGGCTGTCGCCCGTCCAGTCGGTCCCGCGGCCGCATGACGTGCGGTAGAGGTCGATCTCGGTGCGGCCGCCGCCGGCGCTATACCAATCGAGCCCGCCATTGCAGTTGAGCCCGCCGCCGGTCACCTTGTAGCTGCCGCCGCCCCTGCCGTTGAGGCAGAAGCTGAAGTTGTACGGGCCGTAGATAGTGTGGGCCACGCGATAGCAGCCGGTGACACCGCCGCCGCCGCCGGGCGCCGGCACCGCGACCGACACGGCCGGCGACTGGGCGGCAGCACCGCCGCCGATCCAGACGCCCGCAGCGAGAGTCATCGCAGCAGCGACAACGCCCGCCATTCTCACAACACTGCGCATGCCTGAACCTCCGTTTGAAAAGACGTCCCGGGAAACGAAGGCGCGAGAGTACGACCGGGACGTGTCATACGCCAGCGGCACGCGTCACCGTGCGAAAAAATCACGCGGCAAGCAGCTTCTCGACCTCGCTGACGAGATCCTTCAGGTGGAAGGGCTTGGACAGGACTTTCGCGTCTTTCGGCGCGTTTGAATCTGGATTGAGCGCAACCGCCGCAAACCCGGTGATGAACATGACCTTGAGATCGGGATCGAGCTCGGTGGCGCGGCGCGCCAGCTCGATGCCGTCCATCTCGGGCATGACGATGTCGGTGAGGAGCAGCGTGAACGGCTCCTCGCGGATGCGCTCGTAGGCACTCCTGCCATTGTCGAAGGCGACGACGTCGTGCCCGGCATTCTGCAGCGCCTTGACCAGGAACCGGCGCATGTCGGTGTCGTCTTCGGCGAGGAGGATGCGAGACATCGGAGAACTAGGAACCCGCTGGCAATCGTGAGCGGCGCGCGCCTGAGAAACGGCGCCCGCCGGAGAAGTAGATTTCTTACCCGAGTAAAGATCGGGTGAATAGCACCGGAAACCGCGGTTCCGTCCAGTGGACAGGTCCAAGGGATATTGGCAACATCACGGCTATGAGCGGCAAAGGCGGCGGCAAGGGATCGATGTTCCTCCATGACGCGTGAGCATCTCGCGCCAAGCGGCCCGTTTGCCGGCAAGCCAGCCTTCGAGACGATCACGCCGGCCGAACGCCGCCTGCCGGTCGTTCTCAATTCGCCCCATTCGGGTTCGATCTACCCCGGCGACTTCCTCGCGGCCTCGCGGCTCGATCCGCGCGCGATCCGCCGTTCGGAAGATTCGTGGGTGGACGAGCTGTTCGCCGAAGCCGCCTGCCTCGGCTGTCCCCTGCTCAAGGCCAACTTTCCGCGCGCTTGGCTCGACGTCAACCGCGAGCCTTACGAACTCGACCCCAAGATGTTCGAAGGTACGCTGCCCACCTATGCCAACGTGCGGTCGGTGCGGGTCGCCGGAGGGCTTGGGACGATCGCGCGCATCGTCTCGGAGAGCGAGGAAATCTATACCGGACCGATCGCCGTGGAGGCCGCGCTCGACCGGATCGACTCGGTCTACAAGCCCTATCACCGCACGCTGAGACAACTCGTCCTCGATACACGCGCCGCCTTCGGCCTGGCGGTGCTCATCGACTGCCATTCGATGCCGTCCACCGTCCGCGGCATGCACAGCCGCGCCCGCCCCGACGTAGTGCTGGGCGACCGCTACGGGACAAGCTGCGCGACCGAACTGACCGATTTCATGGCGCAGGTGCTGACGCGCGCGGGATACACCGTGAGCCGGAACCGCCCCTACGCCGGCGGCTTCATCACCGAGCACTACGGCCAGCCGGGCCGCGGCCTGCACGCCGTGCAGATCGAGGTGAACCGCCAGCTCTACATGGACGAGCGGACGCTGGAGAAATCGCCGCGCTTCGCCTCGCTGCAGAACGACATCCGCGGGCTGATCGGCGCCCTTGCGGAGGCGTTCGAGGACGGCTTTCTTACGCGCCGCGATGCGGCCGAATAGCAGCCCAAGAAAAAAGGCCGCCCGGTGGGCGGCCTAAGTCTAGGGAGGAAACGCCCAAGGAGGGCATGCGGCATCTCTGCCGCACCGCAATAATTGGGTGTGCGGCGCACAAAATCAAGAGGCTTGGGAGCCAAGCCCGAGGACAGAATGACGCGGGGTAGCAAAACCAAGGAAAACTGTGGCTTTTCAGGCTCCCGCCGGGCCAGGAAACCCGCATGACGGACCCTGCTGGCCTGCCCGCTTTCCTCGATCGGCTGGCCAATGCTGCCGCCGATTCGATCATGCCGCATTTTAGGGCAGCGGGCGCGGTCGAGAATAAAAGCGACAGCCGCTTCGATCCCGTCACGGCTGCGGACCGCGGAGCCGAACACGCTATCCGCGAACTGATCCACGCCACCTACCCGTCGCACGGCATCCTCGGCGAGGAGCTCGGCAACGAGCGCCTCGACGCGGAATACGTCTGGGTGATCGACCCGATCGACGGTACCCGGTCGTTCATTACCGGCCTCCCGGTCTGGGGGACGCTGATCGGCCTCAAGCGCGACGGCAAGCCGATCCTCGGCATGATGGCGCAGCCTTTCACCGGCGAACGCTTCGCGGGGGACGGCACACGCGCCTGGTACAGCGGGCCTGACGGCGAGCGGGCCATGCGGACGAGGCCGTGCGCGGAGATCGCGGAGGCTTCGCTGTTCACGACGACGCCGGCGATGTTCCAGGGCGCCGACCGGAGCGCATACGACCGGGTGGAGCGCGGCGTGCGCCTCGCGCGCTACGGGTGCGACTGCTACGCCTACTGCATGGTGGCTGCGGGCCACGCCGACCTCGTCATCGAGGCGGGCCTGCAGGCCTATGATATCGTCGCGCTCATCCCGATCATCGAGGGCGCGGGCGGGCGCGTTACGGACTGGCAGGGCAACCCGGCGGACGGCGGCGGACGTGTCGTGGCCAGCGGCGACCCGCGCCTTCACGAGAAGGCGATCGAGGCGCTCAACGACATGGAGTTCACCGGCTAGGACCCCGGCACGAACGCATCGAACGCCGCGTAGAACTGCTCGCGGATGGAATCGCGCTCCATCAGCAGCTCGTGCTGCGCGCCGGCGATGACCACCTGCCCGCCAGTGCGCATCTCGGCGGCGAGGCGCTCGATGGCGGCGATGGAGACGACGCGCTCGAGCGCGCCGACCACGATCAGCGTCGGGATCTTGATCGCCGGCGCGAAATCGGGCTCGGCCGCCTCGCGACAGGCGCGGCAGGCCGCGTAGAGCCACCCGTAGGTGGGGCCCTCGATCGAGACTTTCGGCAACTGCTCGGCGATGGCGCGGTTGCGGGCATAGCGCGCGGGATCGCCGGTGAGGGCGTTGCCCTCGAACGGCGTGCGCGCAATCGTTTCCCGCGCCTGCCCGTGCGCGGCCAGTTCGCCGAGGCCGACGGCGGTCATGCTCGCCGCCACTCGGCAGGCGACCGAGGGCGGCGGCCGCGTCGGACCGAAGCCCACGAACGGGCCGATGAGCACCATGCGCGTGAAGCGGGCGCGATTGTCGCGGGCGCCGCGCAGCGCAAGCATCGCGCCCATGGAATGGGCGAGCGCGTAATGCGGCGGCGGACAATCAGGCAGGAGGACCTGCTGCACGAACGCATCGAGGTCGCGATCGTATTCGGCGAACGAATCGACGTGGCCCTTCATCGGGTTGCGAAGGTGGCGGTCGGAGCCGCCCTGCCCGCGCCAGTCGAACGTGGCGACGGCGAAGCCGCGCCGGCGGAGATCGCCGATGGTCTCGAAGTATTTCTCGATCGACTCGGCGCGGCCCTGCAGGACGCAGAGCGTGCCCAGCGACCGGCGCGCGCTCGGACGCCAGCGCGCGTAGCGCAGCCTGACGCCGTCGGGCGTGGTGACGGTGCCGACGACGGCGCCGTCGGGAACCGGGTTTCCTTCGATCCCGTAAAGTTCCATGCCGCTTCTTCTTGCCGGCGCCAGAGCCCCGCGCGCCGCTCCCTGATTATCCGACGCTCCGGAAGCGCTCAAGCAACGGCGGCGTGGATTGCAAACGAGAAACCGGCGGCGCCCCGTTTTCACGAGGCACCGCCGGTGGACAGAACCGGCAGCCGGAGGGGGGCGGGCGACCGCCGGTCCGTTCCTTCCCCGGGAGGCCGGACAGGGCCGCCCTCCCTTCACTTGGCGGCCATCCTGGGCGAGCGCGGCTGAACCGCGCCGGAAGGGCGCATTCACGCGCGGTTCAGCAAGGAATCGAGTAATTCTGCCACTTTGGAGATGGCGCGGAGGGTCTTGACGGCGCCGGAGGCGATGCCCATTTGCACGAATGCGGATGCCCGATCGGGGTCCGCGGAACCGGCACAAACCCGGCCAGAACGGCGGGCAAGCCGGAGTCCACATCAACCCTGTCGCTTCACTGGAGGACAACTGCCATGCGTACTTTCGACCTCACCCCCTTCTATCGCTCCACCGTCGGCTTCGACCGCGTTTTCGGCCTTCTCGATTCGCTCTCCGACGGTTCGGCGCAGACCTACCCCCCGTACAACATCGAGCGCACCGGCGAGAACGCCTACCGCATCACCATGGCGGTGGCCGGATTTGCCGAGGGCGATCTCTCGATCGAATCCAAGGAAAACACCCTCACCGTGAAGGGCGAGAAGAAGTCCGAGACCGAGAAGGAGGACCGGGAATTCCTCTACCGCGGTATCGGCTCGCGCGCTTTCGAGCGCCGCTTCCAGCTCGCCGACCATGTTGAGGTGAAGAGCGCCAGCCTCGAGAACGGCCTGCTCCACGTCGACCTCGTGCGTGAGATCCCCGAAGCCATGAAGCCGCGCACGATCGCCATCAACGGCAGCAAGGCCAACGGCAAGGTGACGCAGATCGATCAGGTCGCTGCCTGACCTCCCCCGGGCACTGAGTGCGACCTGACGTAGAGAAGGGCGCCCCGAAAGGGGCGCCCTTTTCCGTATCCCGGGATCACGCCGACAGGATCGCGGCGAAGCGATCGACCTCGACCGCCTCCGTCTGCCAGCTCGTGACCAGCCGGACGAGAATCTCGCCGGCGCCGGGGCGCGTCTCCGCCGGCAGGCTATCCGCTGGCCAGGGATGATAGACCGCGCCGGCGGCCTTCAGGCGCTTGTCCGCCGCGACCGGCAACACGGCGAAGACTTCGTTTGCCGCGGGCGCGATGCCGAGCCGCGCGCTTCCCGACTTCGTCACCGCATCGGCCAATCGCGCGGCCATGGCGTTGGCGTGGCCGGCAAGACCCAGCCAATGATCGTCGCGGAGATAGGCGTCGAACTGCGCCGCGATGAACCAGTTCTTGGAGTACCCCTGCCCGGCCCGCTGGCGGGCGAAGGCGAAATCGCCCGCCGCCGCCGGATCGAAGAACACCACCGCCTCGGCGGCGACGCAGCCGTTCTTGGTGGCGCCGAACGACAGGACGTTCACGCCGACCTTCCAGGTGATGTCGGCCGGGCGCACGCCGAGCCCCACCGTCGCGCCCGCGAACCGGGCGCCGTCCATGTGCAGCGCGGCGCCACGGCTTCGCGCGACCTCGGCGAGCGCCGCGACCTCGGCGGCTGAATACGCCGTCCCGAGCTCGGTCGCCTGCGTGAGGCTGACGGCAACGGGCTGGCCGTGGTGGATCGCGCCTTCCGGAAAGCGGGCCATCGCGTCGCGGAGAGCGTCCGGCGTCAGCTTGCCGCCGATGCCGTCGATGCCGACGACCTTAACGCCGCCGCCGAAGAACTCCGAGGCGCCGGCTTCGTCGACGAGGATGTGCGCATCCCGGTGGCAGAAGATGATGCCGCCCGGCCGGGCATAGGCGGACAGGCCGAGCGCATTGGCGACGGTGCCCGAACCGACGAGAAAGACCGCGACGTCGTGCTCGAAGACCTCGGCGAAGCGCGCCTCGACCTTCTTCGTGAGGGCATCGCCGCCGTAGGCGGGTCCGCCTTTCCGCGCGGCCTCCGCCAGGGCGCTTATGATCGGCTCGGAGGCGCCCGCCCAGTTATCGCTCGCAAAATTCATCGGCGCCTTTGTGCAGGGACGGACGCCGCCCCGCAAGGGCGCCTGCGATCAGCGGAGCGACGTTTGAGTTTGAGTAATTTTATTGCGCGAACGAGCGTCATTATTGCCGAAAGCTCCACTGCAATGGCGGCTGGCACAACAATCCTGTCCGGCGGCTTGCAGAACCATTCCAAATCTGCCATACATTCCTAAATAGGACAGGAATACTGTCCAATCGGCGACCGCAGCGGGACGGCTGCTCTGCCAGCCTGGCGGCTCATGGGCACCGCGGTTCGCCACCGGGAGTGAACGAGGGCTATCGCCGCGCCGGCAAAAAGGAGCGGCCAGCCGAAAAGACGGCGCCAGACCGTCATGAAAATTTTGGAACCGGCCGATGCGACCCATCGTTGCTCCGTGGCCGGCGATGCTGTGTGATGTAACCCGCGAGCCATGGGGGCGAGCGATGCAGGCGACGGGCAAGAGCGAAGCGCTGAAGTTCGGCGGAGTGGCAGCTCCGGCGAACAAACGCGCGCGTGCCGTCGAGGGCCTGTACGACCTCGGCAATGAGCGCGATTCCTGCGGCATCGGCTTCATCGTCAACATGAAGAACCGGAAGTCGCAGAAGATCGTCCAGGACGGCCTGCGCATCCTGGAGAACCTCGAGCATCGCGGCGCGGTCGGCGCCGACCCGCTGGTCGGCGACGGCGCCGGCATGCTGGTGCAGATCCCACATGCGTTTTTCGTGAAGGAGGCCGGGCGGCTCGGCTTCGCGCTGCCCTCCCCCGGCGCCTACGCGGTCGGCTTCATCTTCATGCCGCAGGACGCGGCGATGCGGGCCGCGATGGAGAAGATCGTCGGCGAGGTGATCGCCGAGGAAGGCCAGGTGCTGCTCGGCTGGCGCGACGTGCCTGTCGACAACAGCCGCCTTTCCAAGGACCCGCTGGTGACAGCGACCGAGCCCTTCCACCGGCAGGTGTTCATCGGCCGGGGCGCGGATGTTGCCGACGAGGAGGCCTTCGAGCGCAAGCTCTACATCGTCCGCAAGGTCATCTCGGCGCGCATCTTTGCGGCCTACGGCGGCCTGCAGAATGACTTCTACATCGTGTCGCTGTCGTGCCGGACGCTGGTCTACAAGGGCATGTTCCTCGCCTATCAGCTCGGCGCCTACTACCGCGACCTGCACGACCCGGACTTCCAGTCGGCGCTGGCGCTGGTCCACCAGCGGTTCTCGACCAACACCTTCCCGTCGTGGCGTCTGGCGCACCCCTACCGCTTCGTCTGCCACAACGGCGAGATCAACACGGTGCGCGGCAACGTCAACTGGATGGCAGCGCGGCAGGCGAGCGTGTCATCCCCGCTGTTCGGCGACGACATCTCCAAGCTGTGGCCGATCTCCTACGAAGGCCAGTCGGACACCGCCTGCTTCGACAACGCGCTCGAATTCCTGATCCGCGGCGGCTACTCGCTGCCGCACGCGGCGATGATGCTCATTCCCGAAGCGTGGGCGGGGAACCCGCTCATGGACGAGGAGCGACGCGCCTTCTACGAGTATCACGCCGCGATCATGGAGCCGTGGGACGGTCCGGCCGCCGTCGCCTTCACCGATGGGCTGAGCATTGGCGCGACGCTGGACCGCAACGGCCTCAGACCGGCGCGCTACATGGTGACGACCGACGACGAGGTCATCATGGCCTCGGAAGCCGGCGTACTTCACGTCGACGAAGAACGCGTCGTGCAGAAGTGGCGCCTGCAGCCCGGCAAGATGCTGCTCATCGACCTCGAAGAGAAGCGCATCATCGCCGACGACGAGATCAAGGCTTCGCTGGCGAAGGCGCATCCCTACAAGCAGTGGCTCGGCCGCACGCAGATCGTGCTCGAAGACCTGCCGGAGGTGCCGGTTCCGGAGGCGCGCGCGCATGCGAGCCTCCTCGATCGCCAGCAGGCCTTCGGCACCACCGAGGAAGACCTGAAGCTGCTCATGTCGCCGATGGCGATGACCGGGCAGGAAGCGATCGGCTCGATGGGCAACGACGCGCCGATCTCGGTGCTCTCCGACCGCCAGAAGCCGCTCTACACCTACTTCAAGCAGAACTTCGCGCAGGTCACCAACCCGCCGATCGACCCGATCCGCGAAGAGCTGGTGATGAGCCTCGTCTCGTTCATCGGGCCGCGGCCGAACCTGCTCGACCTCACCGGCGCCGGCAAGCGGCAGCGGCTGGAAGTGCGCCAGCCGATCCTGACCAACGAGGACCTGGAGAAGATCCGCGCCATCGGCGACATGGACGGCAATCCGTTCAAGTCCGAGACACTCGACATCACCTGGCCGGCTCACGAGGGCGCGGCGGGCATGGCTCCTGCCCTCGACGCGCTGTTCGCCGCGGCGGAGAAGGCGGTGCTCGCGGGCATCAACATCATCATCCTGTCCGACCGGAACGTCAGCGCGCACCGGATACCGATCCCGGCGCTGCTCGCCACGGCGGGCGTCCATCATCACCTGATCCGTAAGGGCCTTCGGACCTCGGTCGGCCTCGTAGTGGAAACCGGCGACGCGCGCGAGGTGCATCATTTCTGCGTGCTCGCCGGCTACGGCGCCGAGGCGATCAACCCGTACCTCGCCTTCGAGACGCTATCCTCGATGGCGAAGGACTTCCCCGAGGAAGTCGACGGGCACGAGGCCTGCTACCGCTACATCAAGTCGATCGACAAGGGCATCCTCAAGGTGATGTCCAAGATGGGCATCTCGACGTACCAATCCTACTGCGGCGCGCAGATCTTCGACGCGGTCGGCCTGTCGAGCGAATTCGTCGACACCTACTTCACCGGCACCGCGACCACCATCGAGGGCGCCGGCGTCAACGAGATCGCCGAGGAGACGCTGCGCCGCCACCGCGCCGCATTCGGCGACTCTCCGGTGCTCGCCAACGCGCTCGAAGTGGGCGGCGACTACGCCTTCCGCTTCCGCGGCGAGGCGCACGTCTGGCGCTCCGAGACGGTGTCGGCGCTCCAGCACGCCGCGCGCGGCAACGCGCAGGAGAAGTACCGCGAGTTCGCGCGGCTGGTGAACGAAACCGAGGACAAGTACCTGACGATCCGCTCGCTCTTCCGCATCCGCTCGGCGGAGGAAGACGGCCGCAAGCCGGTGCCGATCGAGGAGGTCGAGCCGGCGAAGGAGATCGTCAAGCGCTTCTCCACCGGCGCGATGAGCTTCGGCTCGATCAGCCGCGAGGCGCACACGACGCTCGCCATCGCCATGAACCGGATCGGCGGCAAGTCGAACACCGGCGAAGGCGGCGAGGAAGCCGACCGCTTCAAGC
>CAZXKZ010000066.1:5690-12656 GCA_964641825.1 uncultured Bauldia sp. | reverse complement strand
AGGACTACGAGATGATCCAGGCGATCGTCGGCATGTGGCGCGAGGTCGGCATCGACGCCACCATCGAGGTCTACGAGATCGCCAAGCACTACGAGCTGCGCGCCGGCGATACGCTGGCGCCGGCGGCCTTCTACAACTGGGGCAATTCGATCGGCGACCCGTCCACCTCGACGGGCTTTGCCATGTTCGGCCCCTCGCCGCACTCGGTGTGGGACGGCCAGGACGTGTTCGACCTGATCGCGCCGCTGTGGGGCGAACCGGACGAGGAGAAGCGCATCGCCGGCTACAAGGCGGCGGCGAAGCACATCGCTGAGGAAGGCGAGGTCATCCCGCTCCTCCAGTACGTCCAGCCGATCATCGTGCGTCCCGGCCTCTCGCTGGTGCCGCAGGCAAGCGGTATGCTGCTGCCCCAGACCGTGACGCCGTCCACATAGGACGCTGACCAAAAGGGGGGATGAATGGAGAAGGGCGCGGTCATCCGCCGTCTTCTCCTCGTCCTCCCTACCCTCTTCGGGGTCGCCGTCGTCGTCTTCGTGCTGCTCCGCGTGGTGCCGGGCGATCCGGTGGCCATGATGATCCCGCCCGGCGCCAGCCAGGCGGACGTCGATCGCCTTCGCGCGCTCTACGGCCTCGATCTTCCGATCTTCGACCAGTTTCTGGTCTGGCTGAAGGCGGTCGCCGTCGGTGATTTCGGCACCTCGATCAGCCGGCGGCAGAGCGTCCTCACGCTCGTCCTCAACCGCCTGCCCGCCACGCTGGAGCTGGTGATGGTCGCCACCATTATCGCGGTCGCCCTCGGCGCCGCCATGGCGATCCTCGGTGCCTATTTCCGGCGCCGCGCCGCTGAATGGGGTGTCGACGGCGTGGTGGCCGTGCTTCTGGCCATCCCGGATTTCCTGTGGGGGCTCCTGTTCATCCTCGTGTTCGGCGTGCTGTGGCCGGTGCTCCCGATCTCCGGCCGGATCGACCCGCGGCTCGGCGCGCAGTTCGTCACCGGCTTCTATCTCATCGAAAGCATCGTCACCGGCAACTGGCAGGTCGCCGGCAACCTCCTCCGCCACGCCATCCTGCCGGCGATCGCGCTGGCCCTGCCGCTGGCGGCGATCCTGACGCGGGTGTTCAAGGCCTCCCTCGGCGAGGCGGAGCTGCAGGATTATGCCCAGATCGCGCGCGCCCGCGGCTACACGCGCGGCCGCGTGCTCCTGCGCGAGGCCATGCCCAACGCCACCATCGCGACCGTGAACCTCGCCGGCGTCCAGCTCACCTTCCTCATCGGCGGCACGGTGCTGGTCGAGCGCATCTTCTCCTACGAGGGCATCGGCAACATGGCGGTCGACGCCATGATCAACCGCGACCTGCCGCTCATCCAGGGCCTCGTGCTCACCTTCGCCGTCATCTTTATCGCCCTCAACCTCGCCATCGACCTGCTCACCAACTGGCTCGACCCGAGGCTGCAGCATGGCTGAGCGGACCGCCGCCCCGGATGCCGGCATCGAGGCCGCCGATCCGCGCCGCCACCGTGTGCGCCTCGATGCGCGCGTCATCGCCGGCGGAACGATCGTGGCGGTGCTGTTCTTCACCGCCCTGTTCGCGCCGCTGCTGGCGCCCCACGATCCGCTTGCCCAGGATCTCCTGTGGACGCAACTGCCGCCCTCGTGGGCGCCGGGTGGCGAGCCGCAGTTCTTCTTCGGCACCGACAGCCTCGGCCGCGACATCCTCTCGCGCCTCATCTACGGCGCGCGCATCGCCGTCATCGTGGCGCTGGTCGCCGCCAGCCTCGCTTGTGTGATCGGCTCGCTCCTCGGGCTGGCCGCTGGCTTCTTCCGCGGCTGGGTCGATCAGGTCGTCTCCAGGCTGATCGACGTCTGGATGTCGTTCCCGCCGGTGCTGCTCTCGATCGTGCTTGCCGCCGCGGTCGGCGCGGGCCTCTATTCCGTCATCCTCGCGATCGTCGTGGTGGACTGGACGCGCTTTGCCCGCGTCGTCCGCTCCGAGACGCTGCTCCAGCGCCAGCTCGACTATGTCGCGGCGGCGCGCACCGTCGGCCTCCGCCCGCTCGCAGTCCTGTTCAGGGAAGTCTTCCCCAACCTCCTGCCGCTTCTCGCCACGCTGCTCACCGTCGAGATGGGCATCGCCGTGATCGTGGAGGCGATCCTGTCGTTCGTCGGCCTGTCGATCTCCACCGACATACCGACGTGGGGTGGAATGATCGCGGAGGGCCGCAGCATCATCTATCAGGCGCCCTGGCTCCTCGCGCTCCCCATCGTCTGCATCATCGTCACCGTCCTCGGGTTCAACCTGCTCGGCGACGGCCTCCGCGCCTCGCTCGACCCAGTGCAGCGGCGATGAGCGTCCTCGACGTGACCGACCTCCACGTCGCGCTCCATCGCGGCGGCGAGCCGGTCCCGCTTCTCCGCGGCGCGAATCTCACGGTCGCCGCCGGCGAGGTCCGCGGCCTCGTCGGCGAATCCGGCGCCGGCAAGTCCATGATCGCTCGCGCCATCTTCGGGCTGCTTCCGGGCGGCGCCCGCGTCACGCGCGGGGAGGTCCGGTTCGAGGGCCGCGACCTCGCCACGATGGCGGAAGCTGAACGGCGCAAGCTGCTCGGCTCGGAGATTGCGCTCATCCCGCAGGACCCGATGACCTCGCTCAACCCCGTCAAGCGGATCGGCGAGCAGATCGGCACGCTGCTCCGCCTGAAGTCGGGCCTCGACCGCAACGCCGCCCTGCACCGCTCGCTCGATCTCCTCGCCGAGGTCGCCATCCGCGATCCGCGGCGGGTGCTTCAGCTCTATCCGCACGAGCTGTCAGGCGGTATGCGCCAGCGCATCCTTATCGCCGTGGCGTTCGCGTGCTCGCCGCGGCTGGTCATCGCCGACGAGCCGACGACCGCCCTCGACGTGACCGTGCAGCGGCAGATCCTGCGGCTGATCTACGACCTCCAGCACCGGCTGGGCTCGGCCGTCCTTTTCGTCACCCACAATCTCGGGCTGGTGGCGAAGCTCTGCCAGACGGTGACGGTGCTCTACGCGGGCCGCGTCGTGGAGGACGGCGCGGTCGCGGCGGTCCTCGCCGATCCGCACCACGCCTATACTCGCGCCCTCCTTTCTGCCACGCCGCGCCTCGACCGGCCGGCCGACACGCTCCTGCCCATCCCGCAAGCTCTGTCGGCCGAACTGACCGCGGCGGCGCATGCCTACGACGCCGCCAACCGCGCGGCCTACATATGACCGCGCCGCTCGTCTCGCTCCGCGGGCTCCGCGTGTCGCTCCCCAACCGCGCGGCGAAACCGCTGTTCGGCCCCGCGCCGCTGATCGAGATCGTCAGGGGCGTCGACCTCGACATCGACCGCGGCGCCGCCCTCGGGCTTGTCGGCGAATCCGGCTCCGGCAAGACCACGCTCGGCCGCACCCTCGTCGGCCTCATCAGGCCGACGGCTGGCGCGCTGGTCTACGACGGCACCGACATCAGCGCGTTCGACGAAGCCGCCTTCCGGCCGCTCCGCGCGAAGATCCAGATGATCTTCCAGGATCCCCAGTCGTCGTTGAACCCGCGCCTCACCATCGGCACCATCCTCGCGCGTCCGCTGGAAGCATTCGGCAGGCTCGATGCAGCGGGCCGCCGCAAGCGCACCCGTGAGCTGCTGGACCATGTCGGGTTGCCGTCCACCTTTGCCGCGCGCTATCCGCACGAGCTTTCCGGCGGACAGCGCCAGCGCGTCGGCATCGCGCGTGCCCTCGCGCTCGATCCGGAATTCATCGTCGCCGACGAGATCGTCTCGGGCCTCGATGTCTCCACGCAGGCGCAAATTCTCCTTCTGCTGCGCTCGCTGCGCGAGGAGCTCAACCTGACACTGGTGTTCATCAGCCACGACCTGTCGGTGGTCCGCGTGCTCTGCGACAAGGTCGCCGTGCTGTCGGCGGGCGAGATCGTCGAGCAGGGCGAGACGGCAGCCGTATTCGCCGCTCCGCAGCACCCCTACACGCGCGAGCTTCTCGATTCAGTGCCCCTGCCCGATGTGGAGGAAGGCTGGATCAACGCCCCGTTTGTCATCCCCGCGAAGGCGGGGATCCAGTAACCGCCGACGCGCCTTATGGTACGCCGGTGTACTGGTTCCATCACCACTTCAGGCAAAGGTATCCACTGAGTCCTCGCCTCCGCGAGGACGACAGCCAAGAGGAAGACAGTCAAGCCTCCAGCGTCGCCACCGTCTTGAGCGCCCCGTCGAGCTGCACGCCCTTCTCGTCGAGCAGCGCCGCCTCGCGCAGCCGCCGCAGCCAGTCGGCACCGTCCGGCCGGTGTTCGAGCAGCGGCAGCGCCGCCAGCACCTTGTCGTACTTCGCCTCGCCGCGCGCGTGCGTGTCGCTGTAGCCTTTTATGAGGCGCCGGCAGCGGACGACCTCCACGGCAAGGTCGTAGTTTGACGCCGCCGCGCGCCGCACCTTCGCCATCCAGTCGGCGATGTGCGCCTCCTCGATCGCGTGCCGCAGCAGCTTCCGCCGCACCCGCCGCAGGCCAGCGATGCAGTAGAGCGTGACGAACGACGGGATCGCGTCGGTGCGCACGTGCCGGCCCCGGTTGAACATGCGGTCGATCGCCGCCACCAGCCTCGGCCGCGCCTCAACCCATCGCCCGAGCCGCGCGGGCATCGCCCCGCAGATTTCCTCGGCGCGCGGATGCATGAACTCGGTGACGTGCACCACCTGGTCGTCGGCCGCACCGACCTCGTTCATCACGCGCGCAAACCGGCTCCGCCGCGTCTTGAGGTCGGCGACGCGGATCACATCGTCGTAGGCCATCGCCTTCGCCAGGTATTTCGCCGCCTCGCCGGTCAGGGCATATCTATGCTCCGTCCCGCCCGATGACCGGTCGAGCGCGAGAACTTCGGCGGCGCGGTCGAGATAGAGGTGCCCGTAGGCCGCGTCCTGGTAGTCGGTCACGTGGCGGAGTCCGGTGGCCAGCATCGCCGCGGCTTCCACCGGGAACTCCGACGCGATCCGCTGCACCGCCTGCTGGTAAGCGCGCCGCTCGCGCTCCGGGCCTCCGACGGGCGGCGTGTCCGCCGGCCCCGCCGGGGCCTTCGGCGGAGCTGCGGGCGGCTGGTCGCCGAGCGCCACGGCCTCCGCCGCCGCGCCGAACGCCGCAAGGCTCGGCCTCGCGCGGAAACGGCAGCGCGCCCGATGCCGCCAGCGCCCCGAACAGGCTCGCCGAGATGACGCTCCGGTTGGCTTCGGCGAGGCGCTGCAGGTCGTGCACGATGAGGCGCTTCGCCTTCCGCCGCGCGATGTCGATCACCTTCGCGGAATCGCCGGTGGCATCGCCCGGCGCCGTTTTCTCCATGATCCCGAGCGCGCGATGGGAGGACGCGATCAGCGTCGTGCGGTCGGGCGAGACCAGCCCGCGCTGGATCGCCCGCCCCGCCTCCATCAGCTCGGCCGCGATCACCACGTCCACGTCACCCGGAACGGGCATCATGGCGAGCACCGGCGTCCGGCCGGAGGCAGGCACCATCTCCAGGTAGTAGATCGTGGCGCCGGTACGCTGCGCCACGCCCGGCACCGAGGTCGCCTGAACGTACCAGCCGTTCCGCTCGCCAAGCTCGATCAGCCAGTCGGTGATGACACCGCCGCCCTGCCCGCCGATCGCGAGGATGGCGATGGTGAGCGGCCGCTCGCGGCTGACGGCGTTCATGTCTCCTGGACGGCCGCGAATCCGAGCCGGCGCGCTTCGCGGCGGCGCTGCAGCCAGCCGACCACCGACGCGCGCAGGCCGGCGAGGAAGCGGTCCCACCCGGTCGGGTTGGAGATGATATCGGTCCGGTAGAACGACGGGCACAGGATAGCCGCATCGGCGACCTCGCCACAGTTCCCGCATCCGACGCAGCTATTGTCGATCGCCGCCACCGGATCGTCGCGGAGCGGATCGTCGAGCTTCTTCAGCGACAGCGAGGGACAGCCGGAAAGCCGGATGCAGGCGTGATCGCCCGTGCACACGTCCTCGTCCACGCCGAAGCGCGGCCGCACCACGCGCTTCCCATCCTTCACCGCCTGCTCGCGGATCGGCCGCTCGCGCCGCTGCTTGTTCAGCATGCACTCCGACGAGGCGACGATGACCTTGGGCCCCTTCTCCGGCGTGGTCAGCGCCTCCTTCAGCGTGTCGCGCATCCTGCCGACGTCGTAGGTCCGGTCGAGCGTGCGCACCCAGTTGACGCCGACGCCGCGCACCGCCTTCTCGATCGGATGGTGCGTGCTGCGCGATTTGTTCCTGGCACGCGAGGACAGGATGTCCTGCCCGCCCGTCGCCGCCGAGTAGTAGTTGTCGACCACGATGGTGACGCCGTCGTGCTTGTTGAAGACGGCGTTGCCGATGCCGCTGGTGAGCCCGTTGTGCCAGAAGCCGCCGTCGCCCATCACCGCGATCGACCGCTTCTTCGCCGGCGTGTTGAAGGCCGAGTTAGACGCAGGCCCAAGCCCATAGCCCATGGTCGTGCCACCGATGTTGAACGGCGGCAGGATCGAGAAGAGATGGCAGCCGATGTCGCTTGCCACCTGGTGTTCGCCGACATCGTCCTGGACGAGCTTCATGGCCGCGAAGATCGGCCGCTCCGGGCAGCCGGTGCAGAATCCTGCCGGCCGGATCGGCACTTCCTTCGCCAGCGCCGCGAGGTCCTCGTCCGCCGCCGTCGCCGGGACGTTCGGGGCGCGCAGGCGGTCGGGCAGCATGCCCGCGGCGTGGGTGCGCAGGAACGCGGCGACGCCGTCGATCAGCACCTTGGCGGTGTACTCGCCGGCCATCGGCAGCGGCCCCTTGCCGGCGAGCTTGGTGTCCACGCCGGCATTGCGGAGGATCTTCGCCAGATTCTGCTCGATGTAGTCCGGCTGCGCTTCCTCGACGACCAGCACCGCGTCCTTGCCACGGCAGAAGTCCACCACCTCCTCGTCGATCAGCGGATAGGTGACGTTGAGG
>CAZXKZ010000066.1:0-5680 GCA_964641825.1 uncultured Bauldia sp. | reverse complement strand
TTCGGAGTCAGCGAGTTCTTTATCCCGCCCGCCAGGGGCACCGCGGTCTCGCCCCAGATGTCAGCAAGGCCGAGCTGCTGCAGCGCCCGGACGACGCCGTTGTACATGCCGCCCTGCAGGATAATGCCGACCCTGGAGTCCTTCGGTCCGAAGACCTCGTTGAGCTTGCGCTCCTTGATGAACTTGATCGCCGCCGGAAAGCGGAGATTGATCTTCTCCTGCTCGTGCGCGTAGGAGGCCGGCGGCAGCACGATGCGCGCCGTCTCGCGGCGCGGATTCTCCAGCGCGTCGGCCACCGTGAACGGCGGCCGCCTGTTGTCCTTGGCGATGAAGCGGCCGTGCAGGTGGCAGGCGCGTATCCGCACCTCCAGCATCACCGGCGTGTTGGAAGCCTCCGACAGTTCAAAGGCATCCTCGACGCTCTTCACGATCGACTCGAGGTTCGGCCGGGGATCGAGCAGCCAGATCTGCGATTTCATCGCGAAGGCGTGGCTGCGCTCCTGCATGATCGAGGAGCCCTCGCCGTAGTCCTCGCCGACGATGATGACGGCGCCGCCCTTCACCCCGCTCGACGCGAGGTTGGCGAGCGCATCCGAGGCGACGTTGGTTCCCACCGTCGACTTGAACGTGACCGCCCCGCGGATCGGATAGTGGACGCTCGCGGCCAGCGTCGCCGCCGCCGTCGCCTCGCTGGCGCTCGCCTCGAAGTGGACGCCGAGTTCCGACATGATGTCCTCGGCATCGGCGAGCACGTCCATGAGATGCGAGATCGGCGCGCCCTGGTAGCCGGCGACGTAGCCGACGCCGCACTGGAGCAGCGCCTTCGTGATCGCGAGGATGCCCTCGCCGCGGAATTCCTCGCCAGCCCCGATCCTGAGCTGCTGCACTTCCCTGGCGAAGGACCGCTCGGCCATCTTTTCCTGTCCCGTCGGACTTTGGAACGAGTCTTGGTCTGCCCCGCACGCACTGTCAATTTCGCGGTGCGTGCGTCGTTCTGCGCGGGTTTGCGCCGCCCATCGAATAGGATAGTTTAATCTTAAACCATTTCCGGAGAGAAGGGCGAATGGCATCGCGGCTGGCGGTGGTGACGGGCGGAGGACGCGGCATCGGCCGCGCCGTCGCCGCGGCGCTCACCGATGCCGGCCACCGCGTGGTCGTCCTCGGCCGCAACGAGGCGTCGCTCGAGAGCGCGGTCGCCGCCGGCCTCGCCAACAGCTACCACCCGGTCGATGTCACCGATGCCGACGCGCTCCGCTCTGTTCTCGCCGCCATCGGCCCCATCGAGATCCTCGTCAACAACGCCGGCGCCGCGGGCAGCGCACCCTTCATCAAGTCGACCGATGCCCAGTTCCGCGAGATGATGGCGGTGAACTACGAGAGCGTCGTCGTCGCGACCCGGGCCGTCCTCCCCGGCATGATCGAGCGCCGCTTCGGTCGCGTCATTTCCGTCGCCTCGATGGCCGGCCTCCGAGGCTTCGCCTATGCCAGCGGCTACGCCGCGTCGAAGCATGCGGTGGTCGGGCTGACACGCTCCATCGCGATCGAGGTCGCCAAGCGCGGGATCACGGTGAACGCCGTCTGCCCGGCCTACGTCGACACCGACATGACGGTGGAGAGCATCGAGCGCGTGGTGCGGCTCACCGGACGAACCGTCCAGCAGGCGCGCGCGGTCTTCACTCAGTCGAACCCGCAAGGCCGGCTGATCAGCCCCGAGGAGGTCGCCAACGCGGTGGCGTGGCTCGCCGGCGACGGCGCCTCGGCCGTCAACGGCCAGGCCATCCTGCTCTCCGGCGGCGAAGGGTGATGCGATGAGCGAGGCGGCGCAATATCCCCGGCTCGATGCCGAGACCAAGGTGGCCGAGACCGACCACAAGGACGAGCTTCGCCTCTGGCTCCGGCTTTTCACCTGCACGAGCCTGATCGAGGCAGAGGTGCGCCGTCGGCTCCGCAAGCAGTTCGGCGAGACGCTGCCCCGCTTCGACCTGATGGCGCAGCTCGACCGGATCGAGGACGGCATGACGCTGGGCGAGGTCTCGCGGCGCATGATGGTGTCGGCCGGCAACGTCACCAGCCTCGTCGAGCGCCTCGTCCAGATCGGCTACGTCGAGCGGCGAACCGACCCGCAGGACCGCCGCTCCCAGTTGATCCGCCTGACGCGGAACGGCCGCAAGCACTTCGCCCGCATGGCCGCGGCACACCAGTCCTGGGTGGCGGGCCTCCTGTCGGGCATGAGCCATGCCGACATCGAGGCCGCCATGGCGGAGCTCGCCAAGGTCAAGGATTCGGTCAGCCGCGCCATCGCGGCGAACCCGCCGGAGGGCGACGCATGACCGGGCTCGCGGCGCACGCGGTGCAGCATGTCGGCCTGGCCGTCGACGGCCGCGTCGCCACCATCACCCTGAACCGGCCGGAGAAGAAGAACCCGCTCACCTTCGAGTCGTATGCCGAGCTCGTCGACATCTTCAGTAAGGCGGCCAGCGATGACAGTGTCACCGCCTTCGTCCTCGCTGGCGCCGGCGGCAACTTTTCGTCCGGGGGCGACGTGTTCGAGATCATCAAGCCGCTGCTCGACCGCGACACTCGCGACCTTCTCGCCTTCACCACCCTCACCGGCAATCTGGTCAAGGCAATGCGCGCTTGTCCGCAGCCGATCGTTGCCGCCATCGACGGCGTCTGCGTCGGGGCCGGGGCGATCCTCGCGATGGCGTCCGACATGCGCATCGGCACAGCGCGGAGCAGGATCGCGTTCCTGTTCAACCGCGTCGGCCTGGCGGGCTGCGACATGGGCGCCTGCGCGATCCTGCCGCGCATCGTCGGGCAGGGTCGCGCGGCCGAGCTTCTGCTGACGGGCCGCGACCTTTCCGGCGAGGAAGCCGAGCGCTGGGGTTTCCTCAACCGCCTCACCCCGCCCGAGGCCGTGCTCGCCACGGCTACCGAACTCGCGCTTGCGCTCGCCAACGGTCCGACGTTCGCCAACGCTATGACCAAGCGCATGCTCGAGATGGAGTGGGCGATGAGTGTCAACGACGCCGTCACCGCCGAAGCGACGGCGCAGGCGCTCGCCATGACCACCGCCGATTTCCGGCGCGCATACGAGGCATTCGCGGAGAAGCGGAAGCCCGAGTTTCAGGGCAACTGATGCCCGACCTCAGCTATCTCGACTGGCCGTTCCTCGACGCCCACCATCGCGCCTGGCGGGACCGCATCGCCGCGTTCGCCACCGAAAGCGTGCCCAGGCTCGTCGACCACGGCGACGTGGACGGTTCCTGCCGCAGGCTGGTCGCCGCCCTCGGCGCGGCCGGCCTCCTGGAGCCCTGCGTGGTCTATGACGCGACCGGCCGCTTCGACGTCCGCGCGCTCTGCATCGCCCGCGAGACGCTGGCCTATGCTGACGCGCTGGCTGACTTCGCCTTCGCCATGCAGGGCCTCGGCAGCGGTCCGGTTTCACTGTTCGGCACCGACGAGCAGCGGGCGCGGTGGCTCCCGCCGGTTGCCGCCGGAAAGGCGATTGCCGCCTTCGCCCTGACGGAACCTGATGCGGGATCGGATCCCGCCGCCATTGCCATGACCGCCGTTCCGGACAACGGCGATTTCATCCTCACCGGCGAGAAGACCTTTATCTCCAATGGCGGCATCGCCGACTTCTACATCGTCTTTGCTCGCACCGGCGAGGCGCCGGGCGTGCGCGGTCTGTCGGCGTTCGCGGTTGAGGCGGCCACGCCCGGCCTCACCATCACCGGACAGATCGAAACGATGTCGCCCCATCCCCTCGCCCGCATCGTCCTCACCGGCTGCCGTGTCCCGGCCGCAAACCGCATCGGCCCCGCCGGCGCCGGCTTCAAGGTCGCCATGGCGACGCTCGACGTGTTCCGCACCACCGTCGGCGCGGCGGCGCTGGGGTTCGCCCGGCGCGCCCTCGACGACGCCGTCGCGCATGTGAAGCAGCGGAAGCGGTCCGGCGGATCGCTCGCCGATCTCCAGATGACGCAGGCCGCCGTCGCCGACATGGCCGCCGACGTGGACGGCGCGGCGCTCATGGTCTATCGCGCTGCGTGGACCAAGGACCGCGGCGCCGAGCGCGTCACGCGGGAAGCGGCGCTTGCCAAGATGACCGCGACGGAGGCTGCGCAGCGCGTGGTCGATCGCTCGCTCCAGCTTCACGGCGGCGCCGGCGTGGTCAGGGGAAACCGGATCGAGGCGCTCTACCGCGACGTGCGGGCGCTTCGCATCTACGAGGGCGCGACCGAGATTCAGAAGCTCGTGATCGCGCGGGCCGTGCTGGCGGATGACAGGACATGAGCGAGAAACTCTGGTCGACCGACGTCACCATCCGCTTCGGCCATTGCGACCCGGCGCGCATCGTCTACTTCGCCAGCCATTTCGACATCCTCAACGGCGTGATCGAGGACTGGTTCATCGGCGCGCTCGGCCTGCCCTACTACGATCTCGTCAGCAAGCGCCGCATCGGCCTCGGCTACGCCCACGCATCGTGCGATTTCCACCTTCCCGCCCGCTTGGGCGACGTGCTGACCTATTCGGTCAAGATCGAGAAGGTGGGGAACAAGTCGCTCCCACTCCGCATCGAGGCCCGGCGTGACGGCAAGGAGATTCTCGCCGCGTCGCTGGTCATCGTATCGACCGACCTTGGAAACGGCGCCGCCATCCCGCTTCCTGACGACATCCGCGCCGCCGCCACGGCCTATCTGGAGAAAACCGGGTGAAGGACAACGGCCTGTTTCATGACGTGATCCAGCCCGATGGCTGGCCGCCGCCGCGCGGCTACGCCAACGGCGTCGCCGCCAGGGGCCGCATGGTCTTCACCGGCGGGCTGGTCGGCTGGGATTCCGCCGGCAGCTTCCCCGATGGATTCGTCGCCCAGGTGCGCCAGGTGCTCCTCAATACTCGCGCCGTCCTTCAAGCGGCAGGGGCCGCGCCCGAGCACCTCGTCCGCATGACCTGGTACGTCCGTGACATGGACGCCTATCTGGCGAACCTGAAAGCGGTCGGCGCCGCCTACCGCGAGGTGATGGGCAGGAACTACCCGGCGATGGCGCTGGTCGAGGTCAGCCGGCTGGTCGAGCCCGCCGCGCTGGTCGAGATCGAGACGACGGCGGTGGTGCCTGATTAGCGCGGCGCAGGTTATTGTGCCGGCGTCGTCTTCCGGCTAATACTTTAAGCTTAAAGTTTCTCCCCGCGGCGGAGATGCGCCCATGGAACAACGTGCAACCAGGTCCGATGCGGCGGCTTTCGACTGGGCCGATCCGCTCCGCCTCGCCGACGAGCTCACCGACGACGAGCGCATGGTCGACGAAACCGCCACCGCCTACGCCCGCGATAAGCTGCTCCCGCGCATCGTCGAGGCCAACCGCGAGGGCCGCTTCGACCGCGAGATATTGCGCGAGGCGGGCGCGCTCGGCTTCCTCGGCGCGACGCTGCCGGAGGAGCACGGCGGCGCCGGCCTCGGCTACGTCGCCTACGGCCTCATCAACCGCGCCGTGGAGCGGATCGATTCCGCCTACCGCTCGGCGCTCAGCGTGCAGTCGTCGCTGGTGATGTACCCGATCTATGCGTATGGCTCCGACGAGCAGCGCAGGAAGTGGCTGCCGGCGCTGGCCACCGGCGATCTCGTCGGCTGCTTCGGCCTCACCGAGCCCGACCACGGCTCCGATCCCGGCGGCAT
>CAZXKZ010000065.1:0-13146 GCA_964641825.1 uncultured Bauldia sp. | reverse complement strand
ACCGCATGATCGAGTTCAAGGCGGCGCAGAATCGCTTCCGCGCGTTCTCGCTCGACTGCATGATGAACGAGGTCTACCGCGACATCGAGGCCTTCGCCTTCGTTGGGCCGCTGGCACTGCCGCTCAACGACTGGGAGACTTCCACGGTCGACGTGCGCAAGCGGTAAGCGCCTAGTCCATCGTCAGCATGATCTTGCCGATGTGGTCCGACGCCTCCATGCGGGCGTGTGCCTTAACGGCGTCGGCGAGCGGGAAGGTCGAGTCGATCACCGGCGCCACCTTCCGCGCGGCCAGCAGCGGCCAGACATTCTCGTAGAGGTCCGCGGCGACCTCGGCCTTGAACGACACCGGCCGCGGGCGGAGCGTCGAGCCGGTGTGGGTAAGGCGCTTGGCCATGAGCAGGCGGAAATCCGCCTCGGCGCGCGGGCCCTTCTGCACGGAGATCTGGACGATGCGACCGTCTTCCTTGGCCGCGACGTAGTTGCGGCTGACGTAGTCGCCGCCGATCATGTCGAGGATAACGTCGACGCCGCGTCCTCCCGTAGCCTCCTTCACCCGCTGGACGAAATCCTCCGTCCGGTAGTTGACCGCCACATCGGCGCCGAGCGCCGTGCAGGCGGCGCACTTCTCGGCGCCGCCGGCGGTTACGATCACCTGCGCGCCGAAGGCCTTGGCAAGCTGGATCGCGGTCGTGCCGATGCCGGACGAGCCTCCGTGGATCAGCGCCCATTCGCCGGCCACGAGCTGCCCGCGCCGGAACAGGTTCGACCACACCGTGAAGTACGTCTCCGGGATCGCCGCTGCCTCGACGAACGCGTAGCCGGCCGGGAGGGGCAGGGCGTTGCTCTCGTGCACCGTGCAGTATTCGGCATAGCCGCCGCCGGGCACGAGCGCCGTCACGCTGTCGCCGATGG
This sequence comes from uncultured Bauldia sp., assembly GCA_964641825.1. Taxonomy (GTDB): domain Bacteria; phylum Pseudomonadota; class Alphaproteobacteria; order Rhizobiales; family Kaistiaceae; genus DASZQY01. The sequence continues at coordinate 12,232 of CAZXKZ010000065.1, read as the reverse complement.
CGTAGCGCGCCGCGCCGGCGCCGAGCGCCACCACCTCGCCGGCGATTTCCAGACCGAGGATGTCGGAGGCGCCGGGCGGGGGCGGGTACTTGCCCTCGCGCTGAAAGATGTCCGGCCGGTTCACGCCTGCCGCGCGCACACGCACGAGGATCTCGTTTGCGCCGGGCACCGGCAGCGGCCGCTGCTCCGGCGCGAGTGCCTCGGGGCCGCCCGGCGCGTGGACGGCGATCACGGTCATGGTGGTCGGCAGATTTGTCGTCATGGGTCCTGTCGGCTGACAAGCACGGAAGCGTCGGCTACGCTTTCGGCCACGGAGGAATGCGGTGTCGATATTTGACGAAGACGCGCCCAGGAAAAAGCCCGTCCACGAGATCGGCGAGGATTTGTCGAAGATGTCGCTGGACGAACTGGCCGAGCGCGTCGAAATCCTCAAGGCGGAGATCGCCCGCATCGAGGAGGCGTCGGCATCCAAGAAGGCGAGCGCCGATGTCGCTGCCTCGTTCTTCAAGCGCTAGGACGTTCCGCTTCGAGACAGCGGCATGGCGCACGCAGCATGCAATCGCGACGAAGCGCGGCGCCGCATTAACCAATCCTTAAGCTTTACAGCGCTTAACTCCCTCATCCAGTCATCTGGATTCGAGTGGCTCCTGTCCACTCTGTTTGACGCCTCCCTGTTTAGACTTTCCAAGAGCCGCATCTGCGGCTCTTTTTTTGTCCCGGCGGTCGCGCTAATCCACAGGTCATCCACAGGCCGGCAGAAGTGCTGGCGCGGACCTTGCGCCGTAGACGCGCTGATGGTCCCATATCAGCACAGAGTGGGGTGTTGCGTATGAGTGACGACCGGTCGCGGACGGCGAAGGTCGCGGACGAGCCTGTGGCGTTCGGGCGGCGTCTTGCCGGCTCGGAGGCCTTCAAGGCTATGTTTCGCGAGGGCATGGCCCTCGTGGAAGAGACCGCGACCTATCTTGATGGCGATGGCCGCCGCGAATCCCACCGCCTGTCGCGCTCGGCCTCCCTTGCCTATGCCACCGAGTCGATGCGGCTCACCACGCGGCTGATGCAGCTTGCCTCGTGGCTTCTCCTGCAGCGCGCGGTGAACGAGGGCGACCTCACGCCCGACCAGGCCAGCCACGAGCGCGCCAAGGTGAAGCTCGGCGGCATGGCGACCGCCACCGAAGGCCAGACCTGGAACGACCTGCCAGCGCGTCTCCGCCAGTTGATCGACCGCTCGCTCCGCCTGCAGGAGCGGATCATCCGCCTCGACGGCGCGCTCCGCGACGGCTCCGCCACCGACCCGGTGGCAAATCCGGTGGCGCGCGATCTCGACCGCCTCGCAGAGGCCTTCGGCGCCAAGTAGGCGCGCCCCCCGAAACACGAAGCCCCGGCACGATGGCCGGGGCTCGAATGTATCGGTTAGCGGAGGTGGGTCTACTTGTTGTCCCCGCCCATCAGCCCCTTGTAGCGGCTCTTGAAGCGCGAAACGCGGCCGCCGCGGTCGACGATGTGCTGGCCGCCGCCGGTCCATGCCGGATGGGTCTTGGGATCGATGTCGAGACGCAGAACCGCGCCGGGCTCGCCGTAGGTCGAGCGCGTCACGTATTCGGTCCCGTCGGTCATCACGACCTTGATGTCGTGATACTTCGGGTGGATGTCTTTCTTCATGACGGGAAACCCTGCATTGGCGCCACTGGCCGGCGCGTTCGGGGAGGGGGTATAGCGGCGGCGGCCCCCGTAGGCAACTCCAACCGGAGGAAGTCAGCGCGGCGCCGGCTCGAAGGCGCAGTCGAGCGCCATGGCGATCAGGATCGCCTCCGGGTCCGCCGCCGGATGGACCACGACGACGGTGGCGCCGTTCAGGCGGTCGATCGAGCCTTCCACGATGGGGCCGGATCCTGTCGTTGCGTCGGACTTGCGCGCCGACCGGTCCACCGCCGGCATGAGCCGCTCCACCGGCGCGGCGCCGAAGCCGATCGTTCCCGGCGTGAAGGCGACAATGGGCAGGACGCCCACGCCGAAGCCGCTCACCGCCATGGTTGCCAGATCGACAACGCCGCTCGCCTCGATCCGCTGGGCCGTTTCGCTACGGTCGGCGAGGCGGCCGTCGGTGCTCATCGCGCCGTGGCAGGCGAGACGAAAGCGTTCGCCGCTAGGCGCGGCGGGGCCGGTGGGGTCAACCGAGGAAGCCGCCAGCGCGATGTGCGCGCCCGCCAGCAGCGCCAGCGCCGGGACGGCCGCGAGGATGAATCGGCTGCTCATCCGGAGAGGCTAGCACTTCCCCGGCAGCGTGGCTTTTTGCGCCGCAGCGCGGGGGTTAACGCTCCGTGAGCTTCAGTTCGATGCGGCGGTTGCGCGCGAGAATCTCGTCGCTGTCGCCGTCCTCGATCGGGAAGAACTCGCCGTAGCCCGCGGCGACGAGGTGGTCCGCGGGGATGCCCTTGTCGACGAGGAACTCGACCACCGAGATGGCGCGCGCCGCCGACAGGTCCCAGTTGGACTGGAAGCGTCCGGCGGTGCCGGTGATCGGGCGCTTGTCGGTGTGGCCGTTCACCTGCAGCACCCACGGTATCTCGGTCGGGATCTCGTTGACGAGCTGGAGCACGGCGTCGCCGAGCTTGTCGAGTTCGCCGGCGCCGGCGGCGTTGATCTGGTCCGAGCCGGTTTCGAACAGCACCTCCGACTGGAACACGAAGCGGTCGCCGACAACGCGGATGTCGGGGCGGTCGCCGAGTATTTGCCGGAGCCGCCCGAAGAAATCGGAGCGGTAGCGCGACAGCTCCTGCACGCGCTGGGCCAAAGCGACGTTGAGGCGCCGGCCGAGGTCGGCGATCTGCGTCTGGCTCTCGCGGTCCTTGTCCTCGGCCGCTTCGAGGGCCGTCTCGATCGCCGCGATCTGGCGGCGGAGCGCCGCGATCTGCTGGTTGAGAAGCTCCACCTGCGACAGGGCACGCTGGCTCACCTGGCGCTCGGCGTCGAGGTCGCTGGTCAGCGCCGCGATCTGGCTGCCCGCCGATTGCGACTGGCTCGACTGGTTGTCGAGCAGCCCCTGCAGCCGGTTGCGCTCGCCCTCGGCGGCGGCGAGGCTCGCCGTCAGGGCGGCGATGTTATCCGTCGCCTCGCCAGCGGAAGCTTTCTCCAGCGCGAGCATCTCGGTCAGTTCGGCGATCTGGGCGTTCAGCCGCTGCAGGACCGTGTCGCGGCCGCTGATCTCGCGCGACAGGATGAACTGCACCAGCGCGAAGACCGACAGCAGGAAGATGAAGACGAGAAGCAGGTTGGTGAGCACGTCGACGAAAGCCGGCCAGTATTCGGCGCGGCTGGAAAGCCGACGGGCGCGGGCGACTGCCATGTGGGCTATTCTCCGGGTTGGGGCGCCTGCAGCGCTTTGGCAATGGTTTCGAGCAGGGCGTGGACTTCACGCTGCTGCTCCGACTGCGTCTCCACCCAGCTCCGCACTATCTGCTGCTCGCTCCGCATGTGCTGAACGAGCCCCTGTATCCCCTCGGCAAGGTTGGCCATGGCGGTCGTCGCCCGCTGCGTGCCACCCGTGGCGCCGTCACCGGCGGGGAGGTTCCTGCCTTCCTGTATGGTTCGCGACAGCCGCTCGATGGCGACGCGGAGATCCTCCGCCGTCGTCGCCCCGGCGCCGCGCGCCTCCATGAGGTCCGGGTCGAGGTCGGTCACCGTCGACAGCCAGTCCTCCAGGTCGTTGTAGAACATCGACTGGCCTTGGCCGGCCTGCAGGTCGAGGAAGCCGAGGATGAGCGAGCCGGCGAGGCCGAACAGCGATGACGAGAACGCGACGCCCATGCCCTGCAGCGGCGCGGCGAGGCCGTCCTTCAGGTCTTCGAAGATGACGCCGGTATTGGACGAGGAAACGTCGAGCGACTGGATGGTGGTGGCGACCGCGCCCACCGTCTGCAGCAGCCCCCAGAACGTTCCGAGCAACCCGAGGAAGATGAGCAGGCTGGTGAGGTAGCGGCCCATGTCGCGGTCTTCGTCGAGCCGCATCTGGATCGAATCGAGGATCGACCGCATCGTCTGGGTCGAGATCGCCATGCGGCCGATGCGGTCGCCGAGCAGCGTCGCCATGGGTGCCAGCAGCACCGGTGGCCGCTCCACCTCGATGCCGGGCTCGGCGACGCGAAACGTGTTCACCCAGCGGATCTCGGGAAACAGGCGGAAGATCTGCCGGAAGGCCAGCACGATGCCGATGAACAGCACCGCGAGAATCACGGCGTTTAGGCCAGGATTGGCGAGGAAAGCGTCGACGATCTGCCGGTACATGATCAGCGCGATGAACGCGGCGATGATCAGGAAGATCGACATCCTCCACAGGTACACCTGCGGGCTGGCGAGCTTGTAGGGATCGTACTCGCGCGCGCGGCGTCTGAATACCAGCACGTGGATTGCCTCATTCCCGACCGGGTCAGGAAACCTAACGTGTTTTCAGAGCCGAGATAAACGGCAAAATCGCGGCCATCCCCGGTCTTTCAGCCGGCCCGCGTTCCCCGGAGGGTGGCGAGCAGCGCCGCGTGCATCGTCTCGTTCCCCGCCACGACCGCTCCCGTCTCGAGCATGTCGTCCTTGCCGCCGGTGCCAGTGACCACGCCGCCGGCCTCCTGGACGATCACGATACCGGCGCCGATGTCCCACGGCGACAGGTTCCGCTCCCAGAAGCCGTCGAAGCGTCCCGAGGCGACCCAGGCGAGGTCGAGCGCCGCAGCGCCGCACCGGCGGACTCCGGCCGTCTTTGCCATTACGGCGCGGAGTTCGCCGATGAACTGCTCGTGGCCGTCGGTGCCGAGGTTGGGCGTTCCGGTGGCGATCACCGCGTCGCCGACGGTCTTGCGGCCCGCCACCCGCAGCCGGCGATCGTTGAGGAAGGCGCCGCCGCCGCGCTCGGCGACATAGAGCTCGTTAAGGATCGGGTTGAAGACGACGCCTGCCACCAGCTTGCCCTCGCGTTCGAGCGCGATCGAGACGGCGAACAGCGGGATGGCGTGGAGGAAGTTGGTGGTGCCGTCGAGCGGGTCGACGAGCCAGCGGTTAGTGCTGTCGGCCCCGTCGATCGCGCCGGTCTCCTCGGTGAGGAACGAATATGTCGGCCGCGCCTTCCTGAGCTCCGCAACGATCGTCTCCTCGGCGCGCCGGTCGGCGGCGCTGACGAAATTGCCGGGGCCTTTCATCGAAACCTGCAGGTTCTCGACCTCGCCGAAGTCGCGGGCGAGGCCGCGACCCGCCTTCAGCGCGGCCTGCACCATGACGTTGAGGAGCGCGGAACGGGCCATGTCGGAGATCGCGGGCGGAACGAGGGGAGGGCGGCGCTTCTCCCACCACACTTCGCCGGCCGGTTCAAGCGATCAGTCGGCAGGCCACCGCTGTGCCAGCGCTACCGCCGTCTGGCGCTGTTCTTCCGTGAGCCCGGCGAAGAACGTGTCGAGGTAGTCGTCGTTGCGTCCGGCGCTCTTGGCCAGCACATGCCATTTTGCTGCCGCCAGCGGATCGGCAGCCACACCGCGTCCGGTCGCGAGCAGTCGCGCCAGACGGTTCTGGGCGATCGGGTTGCCGACGTCGGCGGCACGTTGGAACCATTGCGCGGCGTTCCCCTCGTTCGCGGGCGTGCCGACGCCATTGAACAGGCGGATGGCGTACTCCACCTGCGCCGGAATGTTGCCGAGCCGCGCCGCCTCCGCATACCACTGGGTGGCGAGGTTCTGGTCCTCCGGCACGCCGCGTCCGTCCTGGTAGAGCTGCGCCAGCACGTACTGGGCGTCGGGATTGCCCGCTTCGGCCGCCTCTGTCAGCAGTTGCGCCGCGCGGCCGATGTCCATGGGGCGGGTCTTGCCCTCCAGATAGACGAGCGCGAGGTTGTAGGTTGCGGCGACCTGGCCGCCCTGCGATGCCGCCTCGAAGTAGCTGGTGGCCATCGCCTGATCCTGCGGCACGCCGCGGCCTTCGCGGTACATCATGCCGAGCGCGAACTGGGCTTCGCGGTTGCCGCCCTCGGCGGCGAAGCGGTACCACGATGCTGCCTGCGCCTCGTCGCGGGGCACGCCGTAGCCCCCTTCGTAGATGAGGCCGAGCAGCGTCTGCGCGGCGGTGTCGCCGGCCTCGGCGCGGGGGATCGCGAGCGAGAACGCCGACAGGTAGTAGCCGCGCTGGAACGCGCCGTACGCCATGTCCTTGCCCGGCGCGGTGGCAGTCGCCGGCGGCTCGACTGCGGCCAGATGTTCCGGCGCGGGAACCGCTTCCGGCGCGAGCGGCTCGGGCGCCGCGGTGTCTACGGGCGGGGGGCTGTCCGGCGCCGCAGCAACCTCGCCACCAAGCGTCGGGATCGCCGGGTCGCTGGTGCGTAGCTGCGGCTCTCCGCCCTGGAAGGGCTGCGGCTCAGCGGCCGGAGCGCTGGCGGGATCGGCCTGACCGGCGCCCGGCGGCGGGAGTTCCGCCACGGAGGTCGCGGGAAGCGCCGCGGTCGGCGGGCGCAGCTTGGGCAACGGCGGAACGAACACCGTCGCCTGCCTGGGGGGAGGCGGCGGTGTCAGGTCGAGGGCTGGCTGGACCGGCGCTGGTGCCGGCTGGCTCACCGCTGGCGGCGGTGTCTGGTTCACGCCGGGTGGAGTCAGCACCATCGGCGCATTGTCCTGTGCCACGGCGGACGCCAGCGGCAGCACGATCGCGGCTGTGCCGAGCAGCAGACGGCGCATCATGCCGCGGCCTCGCGCATGATCGCCAGACGCTCGTTTGCGGTGCGGACTGCATCGGCGGGGCCACCGGGATGGTCCCAGACGGCCGACGACAGGGCGATAAAGTCGATGCCGCTTGCCGCGGCTTCGCTCACCGAATCGAGCGAGCGCCCGCCCATCACCATCGCCGGAATGACCGCCACCTCCGCCCACCACGCGGCGAGGTCGAGCGCCTTCGGGTGGATCGCGTCGGCCTCGTCGCCGTTTAGGCGGCCGAAGAAGACGTAGTCGGGCTCCTTCTCGCCGGCCTCCAGCGCGTCGTGGCGCGAGCGCAATCCGCCGGCGCCGACGATGCCGCGCCCGCGCAGCCGCTCGACCGCTGCCTCGAGATCGGCCGAGCCGCTGTCGACGTGAACGCCGTCCGCTTTCGTGCGGTCGGCGATGCGCACGTCGCCGTTCACCACAACCGCCACACCGCGCGCCGCAGCCACCGGCGCGAGCGCCGCGGCGGCAGGCTGAAGAGCTTCCGGATTTCCGCCGGGGGCGGTGACGATGAGCGAGGCGACGTCGCCGCCGGCCAACGCGTCTGCCAGCCGGCGCGCGAAGGAAACGGGATCGTAGTCCGGCGGAGTCACCAGACAGAGACGGCAAGGCATCGGATCGGCGGCGTCAGCCATGGCCTGAAAACAGCAGCCCCACAGGCGTCCGGCCGTCGCGTATCCGGATGCCAAGGCAGTTTAATCCCCCGCGGCCAGCTTATCTCGCCTGCCCACGAGGGGGAATAGTATGATCCTGCAGCCTGTTGACGGCTTTTATGCGGCCTGTTTCTCAAGATCGGGCGCCCAGCGGCCGGACGCCGCGAGGCTGTTCATCTTCACCCGGTGCATGAAAGCGCGCTGGCCGGCTGCGATGTTCTCGTCCTTGCCGCCCCATGTCTTCATCGCCGCAGATTGCAGCGCGCGCCCGTAGGAGAAGGTGAGCCGCCACGGCAGCTTGTCGGCCATCTGGTTCATCAGCGAGAGGTGCTCGGTCGCCTGCTGGTCGGACTGGCCGCCCGACAGGAACGCGATGCCCGGCACGTCCGCCGGCACCACCGCCTTCAGCACCTGCAGCGTCTTCTCGGCGACTTCCTTCGCGCTCGGCTGCTTCGGCGCGTTCTTGCCGGCCACCACCATGTTCGGCTTCAGCACGATACCGCGGAGGTTGACGTTGGCCAGGCGGAGCTGCTCGAACACCGCCTTCAGCGTCTTCTCGGTCACTGCGTAGCAGGTGTCGATGTCGTGGGTAGCGACAGGCCCATCCATCAGCACCTCGGGCTCGACGATCGGCACGATGCCGCGTTCCTGGCAGAGCGCGGCGTAGCGGGCGAGGGCATTGGCATTGGCGTTGATGGCGTTCGCGGTCGGCAGGCCGGGCCCGATGTCGATCACCGCGCGCCACTTCGCGAAGCGGGCGCCGAACTCGTAGTACTCCTTGAGCCGCTCGCGGAGCCCGTCGAGGCCCTCGGTGATCTTCTCGCCGGGCGCCAGCGCGAGGTCCTTGGCGCCGGTGTCGACCTTGATGCCCGGCACGGCGCCGGCGCTTGCGATCAGCTTCACCAGCGGTGTGCCGTCCTTGGCCTTCTGGCGGATCGTCTCGTCGTAGAGGATGACGCCGGAGACGAAGTTCCGCATCGCCTCGTCGGCGCGGAAGAACATCTCGCGGTAGTCGCGGCGGGTGTCGGGGGTCGAGGGGATGCCGAGGGCGTCGAAGCGCTTGCCGATCGTGCCGCCGCTTTCGTCGGCAGCCAGAATGCCCTTGCCGGGGGCGACCATGCGGGCGGCGATATCTTCAAGACGCTCGGCCATTTTCCTGTTTCCTCGATACGACCAGTATTTCCGGCGGCGTTATAGACGAACGCCCGCCGGATTCCACGGCGAAATCGCGTATCTGCGGTAGAGAGCGGATGGCTTCTTGACCGACCTTATGTATCATGACATGATACATAGGAGGTATCGATGATCGTCTCGTTTCGGGATGCGACGACCGAGGCGATTGCCCGGGGCAAGACGCCCAAGGGGTTTCCGGGCGATCTCTTGAGGGTCGCACTGCGGAAGCTGACGATGCTTGAGTATGCCACATCTCTGGACGATCTGCGGTCGCCGCCCGGTAATCGGCTGGAGGCGCTGAAGGGCGGCAGGAAGGGACAACACTCCATTCGCATCAATGGCGCATTTGTTTCGTATGGAGTTCTGCCGGGCCTGAGCGGGTCGAGATCGTCGACTATCATTGAACGCGCTGCTGATCTTGGAGAACACCATGACGTCCAGCATCCTGCCTCCCCTCCATCCCGGCGAAATCCTGCGCGAGGAGTACCTTCTTCCGCTCGGACTGAGCGCGGGCTCTCTTGCGCGGCGGTTGAATGTACCGCGCACGAGGATCGAGCGCCTCGCCGCCGGCCAGACGGCGGTCACGCCCGACACTGCGTTGCGCCTGGCGAAGTTCTTCGGCACGTCGCCGGAGTTCTGGATGAACATGCAGGCCGGCTACGACATCAAGATCGAGGCCGTGGCGAAGAAAGCGGAACTGGCGCGGATTAAGGCGCTCGAAGCGGCCTGAGCTACAGCGCCTTCCGATACTGGATGAAGCCCGAGCGCTGGGCGAGCCTGTCGTAGAGGGCGCGCGCCGTGCTGTTGGTTTCGTGCGTCAGCCAATAGAGCCGGCTCGCCTCGGCCTCGCGTGCCCTGTCCGCCACCGCCTTGATCAGGGCGCCGCCGAGGCTGTGGCCGCGGAAGGTGGACTCAACAAACAGATCCTGCAGGTAGCAGGAGTCGGCGATCGACCAGTTGGTGCGGTGAAACAGGTAGTGCGCGATGCCGGCGAGCGTCCCGTCCACATAAGCGCCGAGGACGAACACTGGCTCAGCCGGGTCGTGCAGCCGTTGCCAGGTAACGTCGATGACGGCCGGCGGCAGCTCGGTTTCGTAGAACGCCAGGTAGGCGCGCCAGAGCGGCTCCCACGCCGCGCGCTCGCCGGCGCCGACCGGGCGGACGACCGTTGCGACCACGCTCACGCCTGCCTGCGCAGCACCTCGACGCCCGGCAGCGCCTTGCCTTCCAGCCATTCGAGAAACGCACCGCCGGCGGTCGAGATGAACGAGAAGCCGTCCGCGGCGCCGGCCTTGTGGAGCGCGGCCACCGTCTCGCCGCCGCCTGCTACCGAGAGCAGCTTGCCGTCTGCAGTCCGGTTGGCGGCCTCGCGCGCCGCCGCCACCGTGCCGCGATCGAACGGGCGGAGCTCGAAGGCGCCGAGCGGGCCGTTCCACACCAGCGTCGCCGCCTTGTCGATCCACGCATTGATGGCTTCGACGGACTGCGGGCCGACATCGAGGATCATGGCGTCGGCGGGCACCTTGTCGACAGGGACCACGTCGCTCTCCGCGCCGTCCTTGAACTCGCGCGCGACGACCGCGTCGACGGGGAGCATGATCGTCGAGCCTGCGCGGTCGGCGGCGTCCATGATGCGCCGCGCGGTGTCGACGAAATCCGGTTCGGCCAGCGACTTGCCGATGGCAACGCCGTTGGCGAGCAGGAATGTGTTCGCCATGCCGCCGCCGATCACCAGCGCATCGACCTTGGCGACGAGGTTCTCCAGCACCGTGATCTTGGACGACACCTTGGCGCCGCCGACGATGGCGACGACCGGGCGCTTCGGCGAGGCGAGCGCGGCCTCCAGTGCTTCCAGCTCCTTCTGCATAGCGCGGCCGGCGAAGGCGGGCAGGTGGTTGGCGAGGCCTTCCGTCGAAGCGTGGGCGCGATGCGCTGCCGAGAAGGCGTCGTTGACGTAGATGTCGCCGAGCTTGGCGAGCGCGGCGGTGAACAGCGGATCGTTCTTCTCCTCGCCCTTGTGGAAGCGCGTGTTCTCCAGAACCACGATGCCGCCGTCCGGCAACGCCGCGATCGCATCCTCCGCCGGCTTGCTGATGCAGTCGGCCGCGAACGCCACGGGCTTCCCAACGATGGCCGCCACGACAGGAACGATCGGCTTCAGCGAGAGCGCCGGGTCGGGGCCGACCTTCGGGCGGCCGAAATGCGCAAGCAGGATCGCCTTGCCGCCCTTGTTGGCGATCTCGGCGATCGTAGGCGCGACGGCGCGGATGCGCGTGTCGTCCGTCACCTGGCCGTCGGTCATCGGCACGTTGAGGTCGACGCGCACCAGCACGCGCTTACCCTTGAGGTCGGGGATGTCGTCCAAAGTGCGGAAGGCGGTCATGGGCATTTTCCCGGTATCAGACGTCGACACGCACGAAGAGGGAGGGGTAGTCGAGTACCAGTCCGTCGCGATCGACCGGCAGGTCGGCCGCAAAACTGCGGTCGGCCGCCTCGTAGCGATAGAGCCGGTCGGCTTCGAGGCAGCGATAGCGCTGCCCGTCGACCGTCGGCTCGAACGTCGCGAACGGAACATAGACCATCGTCAGCTCGCGCACCCCGTCGGCGGGCGCAAGTTCCAGACGCCGGATCGGCAGCGTGTTGGTGAACGGCGAGCCGGCGAGATCGACGTCAATGCAGCCGTCGAGGTGCGGGAGCCTTGTGCCGTCCGCGTCTGACCAGCGGCCTTCGCCGTCGGAGACGAGGCGCAACGACTTGCCGCCGGTCGTATCGATATCGAGGCGCCGGGTGCGCCAGCCGCCGTCGCAGACGACGCGGTAGCGGACGCCGTACGGCGTGGCGTCGCGGCTGCCGATAACGACGCCCGCGGCGACGATGCCTTCGGACCCGCGGTGCACGTCGAGATGTTCCAGCCCGGTCCCTGCCACCGGCTTCCACCGGGCGGTCGCCGCGGTGAGGGGAGGGAAGCTCACGAGCGCCTCCCGTCTCGGATTCTACCTGAGCTTGCCCATGGCGACGGCGGTGTCGGCCATGCGGTTGGAGAAGCCCCACTCGTTGTCGTACCAGGCGACGACGCGCACGAACGTGCCCCCGATCACCTTGGTCTGATCGACGGCGAACGTCGCCGAATGGGGATCGCCGTTCAGGTCGGTCGAGACGAGCGGCTCCTTCGTCCAGGTGACGATCTTGCCGAGGCGGTCCGATTTTGCCGCCTCGAAGATCGCGTTGTTGACCTCATCGACGGTCGTCGCTTTCTTCGAGTGGAACTTGAAGTCGACCAGCGAGACGTTCGGGGTCGGCACGCGCATCGACGAACCGTCGAGCTTGCCGGCGAGCTCGGGCAGCACGAGGCCTATCGCCTTGGCGGCGCCCGTCGATGTCGGGATGATGTTCAGCGCCGCGGCGCGCGCCCGGTAGAGATCCTTGTGCATGGTGTCGAGCGTCGGCTGGTCGCCGGTGTAGGCGTGGATCGTGGTCATGAAGCCCGACACGATGCCGAACGACTCGTTCATGATCTTGGCCATCGGCGCGAGGCAGTTGGTCGTGCACGAGCCGTTCGAGACGACCGTCTGGTCCTTGGCGAGCTTGTCGTCGTTGATGCCGTAGACGACCGTCAGGTCGGCGCCCTCGGCGGGCGCCGAGACGAGCACGCGCTTGGCGCCGGCCTCGAGATGCGCCGAG
>CAZXKZ010000064.1:0-13155 GCA_964641825.1 uncultured Bauldia sp. | reverse complement strand
GCTCAACGAGCAGTTCGGGCTGGTCGCCTTCGTCGATGCGGGCAACGCATACGAGACGGCCATCCCGACCTTCGACGGGCTCAAGTTTGGCGTCGGCGGCGGCCTGCGCTATCTCACGCCGGTAGGCCCGATCCGGCTCGATGTCGCGGTGCCGCTGCAACCGGAAAGCGGCGATCCGTCGGTTGCCGTATATGTCGGACTCGGACAGGCGTTCTGAGGCCCTTGGGAACCCTGACTTAGATGTGGCGCGCGGTACGCACGTTCATCCTGACGATTCTGGCGCTCGCGATCCTGGGTGTTCTGGCGCTCGCCACGCCGCCTGGCCGCGCGCTCCTTGCCGGGTTCATCGAACGCGCCGCTTCCGGCAACGGGCTCACCGTCGCCATCGAGGGGCTGTCGGGATGGCCGCCGTTCCGGACCGGCGCCGACTCGATCGTCGTCTCCGACCCCGACGGCCCGTTCGCCGAGATCGACGGACTCAGTGTCGACCTCAGGATCTGGCCGCTCCTCACCGGCACCGTCGCCATCCGGTCGCTGGAGGCGGAGCGCGTTGCCATCCTGCGCCGTCCCAACCTGCTAGGTGGCGGTGGCGGTGACGGCGCCCTCCTGCCGTTCGCGGCGGAGAGCTTCCGCATCGCCCGGCTCGAACTGGGCGCGGAGCTGGCCAGACGTCCCGCCGTCCTGACGGTGGACGGATCGGCTGTCGTCACACGGTCCGGCGCTATCACTGCGCGCCTTGCCGCCGAACGCATCGACGGCGTGACCGGCACGCTCACCGCTTCGATCGACCGGAACGACGCGGTGTCGCCGCTTGCCGTCGACGTCGATCTCCGCGAAGCCGCGGACGGCATCCTGCTCGGCCTGATGGGGCGGAGCGAAGGCCCGGCCTACGCGCTTTCCGCCAACACCGGTATCGTCGGCGAGACGCTCGACGGCAACCTGTCGCTGGCATCCAACGGCAGCGCGCGCTTCGACGGCCGCTTTTCGCTGGCGCCCTCCGGCGAAGGGCACCGCCTGGTGCTCGACGGCGCCGGCAACCTGGCGGAACTGGTGCCGCCGGAATACGCCGGCCTGCTTGCCGGCCAGATCGACGTCAATATCGACGCGGACTGGCGTGTGGTCGCGGGCGACGCTCTCCCGCATCTCACGATCCGGAGCGGCAGGCTTTCGACCGGTTCGGTCCGCGCCGCGGCCAGCGGAACGATCGACGGGACGACCGCCAACCTCGAAGTCTCCCTCGATGCCGCCAATCCAGATGGCGGGCCGATCGCCGTGCCCTTCGTCGCCACGCTCTCGCAGGTCGACACCGTCTCGTTCACCGGCACGGTTGCGCCCTCCGGCGATGCAGTCCGCCTCGATCTTGTCGGTCGCGTTGGCGGGCTGGTGAGCTCAGGCGTGCGGGTGCCCAATCTCGGCCTGTCGCTCGCCGTGGAGACGGCCGCCGGCGGCGACCCGCTCGCGGGCGGGCGCCTGCCGTTCGCGCTCCGCGCTGAAGCCGACGCGATCCAGACGCCGACCGGACGCATCGAGTCATCCGGCGGCGCGCCGCTGGTGCTGACGGCGGACGGCACATGGGACACCACTACGGCCATGGCCGAGACGACCGCGCGCCTTTCCGCTGGCGGCGGCGAGGCGGATTTCACAGGGACAATCGCCGCCAGCGGCCTCGACGGACAGATCGGCCTCGATTTCGCTGACATCGGCCCGCTGTCGCCGCTCGCCGGCCGCGCCATTTCGGGCGCACTGGAGGCGCGCGCCAGCGGCACGTTCGGCGAGGCGTCCCGTTTCACCGTCGAAGGCACCGCTGTCGACCTCCATCCCGGCGACGCGACGCTTGCCAGGCTGCTCGGCGGCGTCACCGGCTTCCGCGCCACCGTCGAGCGCAGTGACGGTACGACCGCCATCACTGAGGCCAGCATCGACGGCATTGGTTTCGACGCCAGCGGTGGCGTCACGCTGTCGGCGGACACCATCGACGCTACGCTCTCCGGCACTATCGCCGACCTCTCCCAGCTCGCCGAGCAGTCTTCCGGCGCGGGCACGTTCACAGCGCGCATCACCGGCTCGCCTTCGCGTCCCGATGTCGATGCCAGCATCAACATTGCCGACGGGATGCTTGCCGGGCAGCGGGTGCAGTCGGCTGTCATCGCCTTCAAGGGTGCGCCGACCGGTGAAGGCTGGGCGGGTGCGCTCGATCTCGACGGCAGCTTTGCCGGCGGGCCGCTCACCGGCACAGCCGGCGTCACCGTCGATCAGGCGAGCGGCCTCATCGCCTTTCCGGACGTCAATCTTTCTGTCGGCCGGAACCACATCGAGGGCGCGGTCCAGCGCACGCCGGACGGCCTCCTGTCGGGCACGCTGTCGGTCGACGCGCCCGAGGTCCAGAGTCTCGCCGCGCTCGCTCTCGTCAACGCGACCGGCGCGGCGCGCGCCGAGGTGCGCTTCACGCCGCAGGACGGGCGCCAGTCGGTCGGTGTGTCCTTCACCGGCCGGAACATCGGCTACGCCAACGCGGCGCTTGGTGCGGTCGAGGGCGAGGCGATCGTCGACGATGCCTTCGGCACGCCCCAGGTCCGCGGCAACGCGACTGCGTCCGCGATCGACGTCGGCGGTCTCCGCATCGACACGGCACAGGCGAACGCCACCGTCGAAGGCGGCGCGACCCGCTTCACCGCCACGGCGCGCGGCCCCGACATCGACCTGTCGGGGAGCGGGAGCCTGTCGGGCGCATCGGGAACGCCAACGCTCCGGATCGATGCCCTCAACGGAACGGCATTCCGCTTTCCCGTGGCGCTCAGCCAGCCGGTGACCATCGCGCTCGACGAGACGCAGTCACGCATCACCGGCGCGACGCTTGCGCTCGGCGGCGGCACGGTCCGCGTCGACGGCGCCGTGTCGCCTGCGCTCGACCTCACCGTCGTGGCCAGCAACGTCGCCGCGTCGGTGGCCAACGGTTTCGTGCCGGGGCTTGGCGCGGAGGGAACGGTGTCGGGCCGCGCCACCGTCACCGGCCAGGCGGCCGAGCCGGCGATCGCATGGAGCGCTACATGGAACGGCCTGCGGACCGCGTCCACCGCCGCCGCCGGACTACCCGGGCTGTCGCTCACCGCGCGCGGCAACGCCACGCGCTCCGCCACCTCGATCGAGGCCAATCTCAGCGGCGCAGGTCTCGCCCTCACCATCACCGGCCAGGCGCCGTTCGCCGGCGCCGGTCTCAACATCCGCGCGCAGGGCACCGCGCCGCTGGCGCTGCTCGCCGCGCAATCGGACCGTGAGCTGCGCCTTGCCGGCACCGCCCGCGTCAACCTCACCGTCACCGGCGCGGCCAGCGCGCCGGCGATCGCCGGGACCATCGACCTCGTCGACGCCGTGATGGCCGACACGGAAAGCGGCTTCGGCATCACCGGCGCCAGCGGCCGGATCGACTTCAACGGCCAGCAGGCGACGATCCGCCAGATCAGCGGCCGCATGCTGCAGGGCGGCGACATCACCGTCGCCGGTGCCGTCGATGTCGTCGGCTCCGGCCTGCCGGCGGCGCTCACCGTGCGCATCACCAACGGCCGCTACTCGGACGGCGCCACCATCAACACGACGCTGAACGCCAGCCTCGCCGTCAACGGGCCGCTTCTCGGCGGCGGGGTCGTGTCCGGCACCATCAATCTCGGCCGCACCGAGATCCAGCTTCCCGATCGGGTGGGTTCAGCGAGCGCCATCGAGGTCCGCCACGTCAACACGCCGGCGGGCTTCGTGCCGCCGCAGCCGCGCCTCAGGCCGCGCGGACAGGCGCAGGCCACGCCGTCGCGCGGAGGCGGCGGTCTTGCGCTCGACATCACGCTCGCCGCTCCGGCGGGCGTGTTCGTGCGCGGCTTCGGCATCGACTCGGAACTTGGCGGATCACTCCGCGTCGGCGGCACCACGGCGAGCCCGCAGGCGGCAGGCGGACTCCAGATGCGCTGGGGGCGCATCGAGGTGCTCGGCAGGCGCTTCGATTTCACCCACGGCGAGCTGACCTTCTCCGGCGACCTCATGCCCTACGTCGAGTTCGCCGCCACCACACGCTCGGCGGATGCGACCGTCACCCTCAACGTGACCGGTCCCGCTAACGACCCGGACATTCACTTCACCTCCGTTCCCGACATGCCGGAGGAGGAGATCATCTCGCGGCTGCTCTTCCAGCGAAGCGTTGGAACGCTGTCGCCGCTGCAGGCGCTGCAGCTCGTCGACGCGGTCGCGCAACTGACCGGCGCCGTCGGACAGGGCGGCGTCCTGGCGCGCATCCGCGCCGCCACCGGACTGGACGATCTCGACATTCAGCAGACCGTGACCGGCGGCACGACCGTCGGCGTTGGACGGCGCATCAGCGAGAATCTCCGCGTCGGCGTGCAGGCCGGCACCGAGGCGGGATCGGGCCGCGTGGTCATCGACCTCGACCTCACGCCCAACCTCAAGGCGCAGGCCGAGGCCGGCCAGGACGGCAGCGGCAAGATCGGACTCACCTACGAGCGCGAATACTAGGCGGGCTCAGGACTCATTCTGCAGCGGAGCTTCGCCGCCATTGCGTGCGGACCGGAGGACAGCCGTCACGCCTTGATGCGGCTCATGGTCGGGTCGTAGAGGACGCCGGTGTGCAACTTTGCAGGCACGCGGACGGTGGCGACTTCCAGCTCGTAGCGCGCGGACGTCAGGTAGTCCTCGCTGACGCCGTCGGGATTGCGGACGTAGCCGAGGCCGATGTTCGCGTTGACGGTGTACCCCCAGCCGCCGCTGGTGAGATACCCGACGCGCTCGCCGTTGCGGTAGATGGTCTCGCGGCCGGACAACAGGATGGCCGGATCCTCCACGGTGAACGTCATCAGCCGCTTGCGGAGCGGCGCGTTCGCGGTCTTCTCCGCGGCGCCGCGCCCGAGGAACGGCTTCTCCGACTTCAGCTTCACCGCCCAGCCGAGCCCCGCCTCGAATGGCGAATCGTTCGGCGTGATGTCGGAGCCCCACGCCCGGTAGCCCTTCTCCAGCCGGAGCGACTCGATGGCGCGGTAGCCTGCGGGCACGATGCCGTGCGCCTTCCCCGCCTCCATCAGCGCGTCGAAGACGACGCCGGTATCTGCGATCGGCATGTGCAGCTCCCAGCCGAGCTCGCCGACATAGGTGACGCGGAGCGCGCGCACCGGCCTGCCGGCGACTGCGATCTCGCGCGCCGCGCCGAACGGGAATGCACTGTTGGAGACATCGGCATCGGTGACCGCGGCGAGCACGTCGCGGGCGCGCGGACCCATCAGCGACAGCGTGCCATAGTCCTCGGTGACATCGGTCAGCGTCGCATCGAGGCCGGCCGGCGTGTTCTGCCTGATCCAGGCGAAGTCATGGGTGCGGAAGCCCGTGCCGGTGACGATGTAGAAGCGATCTTCCGCCAGCCGCGCGATGGTGAGGTCGCACTCGATGCCGCCGCGTGAGTTCAGCATCTGCGTATAGGTGTGACGCCCCGGCGCCCGCGCCACGTCGTTGGCCGCGATCCATGAGAGCGCCTCGGCCGCCCCCTTCCCCGCCATCTCGAACTTCGCGAACGAGGACTGATCGAAGACGGCGACACGCTCGCGCGCCGCCGCGTGCTCCCCGCCCACCGCGTCGAACCAGTTGCCGCGGCCGAAGGAGTAGCGGTCCTTCGCCTCGGTCCCGTCCGGCGCGAACCAGTTGGCGCGCTCCCAGCCGAGCTTGGAGCCGAACACGGCGCGCCGCGCCTTGAGGCGTTCGTAGAGCGGCGAAACGATGCGCGGGCGTCCGCTCTCGTATTCCTCGAGCGGGAAGGCGACGGTGTAGTGCTTGCCGTAGGCTTCCAGCGTCCTGTCGCGCGTCCACTCACGGTCCTTGTGCAGGTCGGAGAAGCGGCGGATGTCGACGACCCAGAGGTCCATCGGCTGCTCACCCTTCACCACCCAGTCGGCGAGCACCCAGCCGGCGCCGCCCGCCGAAGCGATGCCGAAGGCGTTGAAGCCCGCGCCGACGAACACGTTCCGCACCTCCGGCGCCTCGCCGAGGATGAAGTTGCCGTCCGGAGTGAACGACTCCGGCCCGTTGATCATCTGCTTGATGCCGGCCGACGCCAGCGCAGGGATGCGGGCGAGCGCCTCACTCATATGCTGCTCGAAGTGCTCCCAGTCGTCCTCGAAGAGCTGGAACTCGAAGTTCTCCGGCGCGTCGCCGGTGATCCATGCAATCGGGTTCGGCTCGTAGCCGCCGAAGGCCAGCCCGCCGACCTCCTCCTTGAAGTAGGTCCGCCGGTCGGGATCGCGGATGGTCGCCATGCCGGCCGCGACACCGGGGATCGCCTCTGTCACCACGTACTGATGCTTCACCGGCTGCAGCGGAACGCTGACGCCGGCCATGACGCCGATCTGGCGCGACCAGAGTCCCGCGCAGATGACGACCTTCTCGCAGGCGATCCGCCCGGCATCGGTCACGACGGCGGCGACGCGGCCGTCCTTCACCTCGATACCGGTGACCATGACGCCTTCGTGGATTCGCGCGCCATGGGTGCGGGCGCCGCGGGCGAGCGCCTGGGTGATGTCGGAGGGCGATGCCTGACCGTCGGAAGGCATGAACGTCGCGCCGACGAGGTCATCGGTCTCGATCAGCGGCCATAGCGCCTTGGCTTCCGCCGGCGAAAGGAGGTGCATGTCGAGGCCGAACGAATGGGCGGTCGTCGCCTGGCGGCGGAACTCGGTCCAGCGCTCGTCGTTGGTGGCGAGCCGGAGGCATCCGGTTTCCCGCCAGCCGGTGGCAAGCCCGGTCTCGGCTTCCAGCTTCTTGTAAAGGTCGACCGAGTAGCGCAGCACCTGCGTGATCGAGGCCGACGAGCGGAGCTGGCCGACGAGCCCGGCGGCGTGCCAGGTGGAGCCGCCGGTGAGCCTGCCGCGCTCGATGAGGACGACGTCGGCGTTGTGGTCGCGGGCGAGATGGTAGGCCGTCGAGCAGCCGATGATGCCGCCGCCGATAACGACGACCCCGGCGCGGTCGGGCAGCGAGCCGCTCATGCGCGGCGATGGTCGTGGTTGTAGGCGGCCAGTGCGCGGGCGAAGCGGTCGAGGTAGTCGGCCGTGTAGGCGGCGTAGTCGAAGTCGATCTTCGAGGTGATCTCGGAAACCATGCTCCACATCGATTCGCGGAGAAGCGAGGCGCATTTCATGGCGCCGTAGCTCGACAGCATCTGCGCATCGGGCTTGCGGCCGAAGTAGGCGGCGAGCAGCCATTCCTCCTGCTCGGCACCGAACTCGGCGTTCGACGCGAGGTTGGCGAGATCGAACAGCGGCGTGTTGAAGCCGGCGTAGTCCCAGTCGAACAACCAGATGCGGCTGCCGTCGTCGATGAAGTTAGACGGCAGGAGGTCGTTGTGGCCGAAGACGAAATCGACCGGACCGACCGCGAGTTCGAGGCTCTCGGCAACGTCGACCAGCTCGGGCAGGCGCGAAGCGTAGCGGCTGCCGGCATCCTCGAGGGTGTGGGCATAGTCGCGGATGACGTAGAACACCCAGAACGCGAGCATCGGGCCGCGCAGGTAGCGCGGCATCGCGCGGTGCACGCGCTTGAGGAGCGGGATAATCCGCGTGAGGTTGTCCGGGTTGCGGACATCCTCCGCCGACAGGGTGCGGCCGGCGATATAGCGCATCACCAGGATGCCCGGCTCGGCGTGGACGACCTCGGGCGAGATGCCCGCCTGGAAGGCCGCGCGGCTGGCGGCGGCCTCGTTGAAGCGCAGGATCTGGTGCAGCGGAAGGTCGTCGCCGGCGCGGACGACGTAGCACTCGCCGGCATCCTCGACGACGAAGTTCATGTTGGTGATGCCGCCCGCCAGCCGCCTGGGCTCTACCGGCCCTTTCCAGAACGCCAGCCGGGCTATCCGCTCCTCTGGCGACACAAGTCCGTTCATTCCCGCTCCCGGCCCAGTTTAAGCCTTGCCACTCCGCGCCGGATGGTAGGGAAACATTGCTGCCGCGGGAAGTGGATGAAGTCACACCCCTGCTACAGGGAGTCGCGCCGCCCGGGCGCCTGTGCCAAAATCGGCGTTAACCGGACCGGCGGCCATGGCAGCGGAAGAGCCCAAAATCAGGATCGAGTCGCGCGAGGAGCTCATCTACCTCCTCGCCGAAGCGGCCGCGATCGAGCACAACCTGATGTGCTGCTACCTCTATGCCGCATGGAGCCTGAAGCGGGGCGAGCGCGATGGCCTGACCAGGGCCGAGGCCGAGACGGTCGAGCGCTGGAAGCGCGCCATCCTGTCGGTCGCCGTCGAGGAGATGACCCACCTGACGCTCGCCTGCAACCTGGCGACGTCGATCGGCGGGGCGCCGCATTTCTCGCGCCCGAACTTCCCCATCGCGCCCGGCTACCATCCGTCCGGCGTGGTGGTCGAGCTGGCGCGCTTCTCGCCCGCCGTCCTCGATCATTTCATTTTCCTCGAAAGGCCCGAGGGCAAGGATCTCAGCGACTCGGCGGAGTTCGTCCATCCCGCCGACTACCACCGGATGCAGCCCAAGGCGCGGCTGATGCCGCACTCGCAGGACTACCACACGGTCGGCCACCTCTACCGCGGCATCCGGCAAGGCTTCGAGGTGCTCGCCCACCACATCGGCGAGACGGCGCTGTTCTGCGGCAACAAGGAGTCGCAGCTCGGCCCTGCGGAGGCGTCGCTGCCCGGCCTGTCGGTCGTCACCGACCTCGCCAGCGCCATCGAGGCCATCGAGACGATCATCGAGCAGGGCGAAGGGGCGCCAGAGCACAGCGAGGACAGCCACTTCAACCGCTTCCTCCGTGTGCGCAAGGAGTTCGACGAACTGCTGCGCGCGAACCCGGATTTCGATCCCGCCTTCCCGGTCGCCCACAACCCGGTGATGCGCCAGCCGCTCGACCCGCACAATCGCGTCTTCATCGACGCGCCCGAGACCGTCCACGTCCTCGACTTCGCCAACGCGCTCTACGGGCACATGCTGCGCTGCCTCGTGCAGGCGTACGGGCGCGGGCCCGGCGAGGAGGCCGACAAGCGCTTCTACGTGGGCACCGCGATCGACCTCATGGAGCAACTGACGGCGGTCGGCCCCTACCTCGCCTCGATGCCGGCGAGCCGCTCGCATCCCGGCGTGAACGCCGGCGTCACGTTCACCATGCTGCGCGACGTCGCCCACTTGCCGCTCGGGCGCGGCGAGAAGCGCATGATGGCCGAGCGGGTCGCCGAGCTGCTGCGGCACGCGCGCCATCTTTTCCCCGAAAGCCACGAACTGGCGTCGGTGTCGGTCGCGCTGTCCCGCATCCTCGACGGTTTCGGCGTCAAGGATGTCCGCGTCGTCGGCGGCCACCGTCACGCCGATGCCCTGCAAGCGCCGGTCGAACCGACACCGGAGCCGAAGGCGGACGATGTGCCGCTCGCCAAGGGCGCCAGCCGGATCGAGGTCGCAGAGGGCACGCAGCTCACCCTGCGCTTCGAGGGCAGGCGCTGCATCCACGCGCGCTTCTGCGTGCTGGGCGCTCCCGCCGTCTTCAAGGCCAACACGCCGGGCGAATGGATCTTCCCCGACGCGATGCCGACCGAAGACGTCGTGCGCATCGCGCACCTCTGTCCCTCCGGCGCGATCCAGTACACGCGCCGGGACGGCGGACCGCAGGAGGAGCCGCCGCCGGTCAACGTCGCCTATCTCCGCGAGAACGGGCCGATCGCGTTCCGCGCGCCGCTGTCGATGGCGGGCGCCGGCATCGGCTTCCGCGCCACGCTCTGCCGCTGCGGCGCCTCGAAGAACAAACCCTACTGCGACGGCTCGCACACCGCGCTCGGCTTCAAGGCCACCGGCGAGCCGGACACGCGCAAGTCGGAGCCACTGGCAGTGCGCGACGGACCGCTCGCCATCGAGCCGCAGAGGAACGGACCGCTGCAGGTGATCGGCAACCTGGAAATCTGCTCGGGGACCGGACGGACCATCGACCGCGTCGGACGCGCGCGCCTCTGCCGCTGTGGCGGCTCACGCAACAAGCCGTTCTGCGACAACACCCATCTCAAGATCGGCTTTCAGGCGGAGGGCGCCTGAAGCTCAGGCGATCTGGCGCTCCGGCACAGCGGGCAACGCCATGACGACGCGGTTCCGTCCGCCGCCCTTGGCGGTATAGAGCGCAACGTCGGCGCGCTCGATGAGCGCCTGGATGTCGCGATCGCCCGCCTCGAAGGCGGCGACGCCGATGCTGACGGTGACCGAAAGGTCGTGCATGCCGACGGTGATCGGGGTCGAGGCGACGCTGGTCCGCAGCCGCTCGGCGATGATCTTCGCGTCCTCGGCGGTCACATCACGGAGCAGCGTGACGAACTCCTCGCCGCCGAACCGCGCGCCGCGATCGCTCGGGCGCAGCATGCCGGTGATGGCGCGGCCCACCCAGCGGATCACCAGGTCGCCGGTCGAATGGCCATAGCCGTCGTTGACGTTCTTGAAGTTGTCGATGTCGATCATCAGGAGCGCAAAGCTGCGGCGGGAACGCCGCCACTCCTCGACCGCGCGCCTGCCGACCTCCATGAAGGCGCGCCGGTTGAGAAGCTCGGTCAGCGTGTCGGCATCGGCGAGGTTGCGGAGCTTGGCGATGTCGCTGTTGAGGCGGCGGGCGGCATCGGCGGCGCGGGCGTCTGCCTCGGCCGTCGACTTCTCCGCGTAGCTCAGGCGCAGGACCAGAGCGCGCAGCACGGTCGACAGACGCGCGGCCTCGAACGAGCCGCGCACCCGCGGCATGGTCGCGCTGGTTTCGCGGCCGACGAGCGCGGCCTTGTCGGCGAGCTTCTGGAAGGGCGCCGAAACGCGGCCGGCGATAGCAAGCGCCCCGAGGATGCCGGCGAGGCCGACGATGAGGCCGAGGAAGACGATCGTGGCGACGACGCGATCAGCGCTGGCAAGGGCGGTCGACACCGGCTGGCGGGCGATCGCGATCCATACCGGCCGCGAAGTGCCCGAGGAAACTGCGTACGCGGACAGGTGCCCCTCCTCGCTGTCGCCGGGAAGCACTCCGTCGCCGCTGGCCACCATCGCGCGCAGCGCTGCCGGTGAATACGAGGCGGTGTGTGCGCCGTGGTCGAGCACCACCTGACCGTCCTCATGCAGCAGTTCGATCCGGATACTCTCCTCCCGGTCGGCGTCGGCGATTGTCGACGACCGCAGTTCGTTGGCCCAGTTGCGGCTGAAGTAGAAGCCGAGCACGCCGAGCAGCCTGCCGGATTCGTTCCTGACCGGCACACCGATCTCGACGAAGCGCTGGATGACGGTGTCGGCGAAGACCGGCATGCGCTCGGAGGCGGCGCGCGCGCCCTCGGTCGTGCTGTCGACGACCACCGGCCGCAGAAGCCCGCGCTTGAACCAGGCATGATGCGCGACCGACTGGCCCTCGAAAGCGCCGCCGGCCGCGGCGCGGATCACGCCGTCCGGCGTGACGAACCCGATCCAGGCGGTGTCCGTGAGGGAGTCGCGGGTCTCGGCGAGGAGCGCGCGCGCGACCCTCGGATCGCCTTCCCAGATGGCATTGAGCGGCGCGAGGGCGGCCATATGCCGGACGATCGCCAGCCGGTTGTCTATTCCGCGGTCGAGGCGCCCGGCAAACAGGCCAGCGATGCGGTTCAGGTCTTCGGTCGCGTGCGCGATCGCCTCGCTGCGGCCAACGTAGGCAGCGCCGATCGCCAGGACGCTCACCAGCACGAAGCAGAGGACGCTCGTCGCAAGCGCGATCTGGTGGCGCAGCGAGGTGCGGTCCTCGAGCGACCAGATCCGCGAACGCACCGCATTCCACAGCATGAGCAGCCGCATGGCCCGGGGACGAACCTCTGGGAGGAGCGCCAGCTATGCCTGCCCAAGGTTTGTGGAGGCCTAACGCACGCACTCCGACCGCAGCGGTTGGTTAACCGCCGGTGACCGGCGCTGCGGCATCGCCTCCGCTCAGGCGGCCGATGACCTGCCGCTCTTCCGGTCGTCGGTCCGGCCGATTCCCTGGAGGTGCTCGTGCATGGCGAGCCGGTCGAGCTTGTCGATCGGCAGGCTCAGGAAGATGCCGATGCGCGTCGCCAGCATGCGGAAGGCCTCGGCGAAGGCGAAGCCCTTCTCCGCGTCGGTGCCGGTCGCCTTGTCGGGGTCGGGTATGCCCCAGTGCGCCGTCATCGGATTGCCCGGCCAGATGGGACATTCCTCGCCGGCGGCGTCATCGCAGACGGTGAACACGAAATCCATCGCCGGAGCGTCCTCGCCGGCGAACTCGTCCCAGCTCTTGGAGCGCAGGTCGGAGACGTCAAACTGCTCGCCCCGCAGGACGTCGAGGGCAGGTGGATTGATGACGCCCGCCGGCTTGGTGCCGGCGGAGAACGCGCGGAAGCGGCCCTTCCCTTCCCGGTTCAGGATGGCTTCCGCCATGATCGAGCGGGCGGAATTGGCGGTGCACAGGAAAAGCACGTTGTAGACGCGATCGGCCATCGGCAGCCCCGGCTAGTCGGACGCCGCTATGTGCCGCCGTTCCATGACAGGACGGTGACAGTCGGGTGACGGGCCGGTTCACGCGATGCCGTCGGCAGGCGTCCACTGCACCTGGTCGATGTGCGCTGCGCCGGTCGCCAGCATCACCAGTCGGTCGAGGCCGAGCGCCACGCCGCTCGCCGCCGGCATCGCCGCGAGCGCGGCGAGGAAATCCTCGTCGATCGGGTAGCGCTCGCCGTAGATCGCCTGCTTCTCGTCCATGTCGGCCGCGAACCGCCGCCGCTGTTCGACCGGATCGGTCAATTCGGCAAAGCCGTTGGCCAGCTCGACGCCGCAGGCGTAGAGCTCGAAGCGTTCCGCGAAGCGCGGGTCGTCGGGCTTCGGTCGCGCCAGCGCCGCCTCCGAAACCGGATATTCGCAGAGCAGCGCCGGGCGCCCGACGCCGAGATGCGCCTCGATCCGCTCGCTGAGGACGCGGCTGAAGATGTCCGACCACGTGTCGTCCGCCGCGACGCGCACGCCGATGCTCCCTGCCGCCGCGGCGAAGCGCTCGCGGTCGCCGAGGCAGTCCGTGAGGTCGATCCGCGCATGGCGCCGGAACGCCTCCGCAACGGTGATCGGCTCGGGCGCGCCGAACGGGTCGGCCTCGCGGTCGCGCCACGACAGCCGCCGGCTGTCGACG
>CAZXKZ010000063.1:5031-13171 GCA_964641825.1 uncultured Bauldia sp. | reverse complement strand
GCTTGGCCTTGTAGGCGGCCGCCGCAGCCGCGCGGCGGACGAGGTCGGCGATGCCGAGCGCCTCCGCGCGCGGCCCAAGCGTCAGGTCGGCGCCCGCAAATACGATCACGGTGCCCGCAACTTTGGCTCCGGCACCCGCGAAGGCGATTCTGGCAAGATCGGTCATCGGGAGGTCAACTTCGGTCGGTGTTGTGAGGAAGGAAGCGGGCGGGATAGCGCCCGGCCCAAGGATTTGCAAGGCTTTGCCGCGATCGTGATCGCTGTCCGGGACGTTGCGCGAAGGCACGCCCGCCGCCCATAATCACTGCCAAGCGCCCGCCGCCAGGATCGCATGAAACTCATCGAACGGTACGTCTTCCGGAAGATCGCCAGCGCCACCGCGCTGACCTTCGCGGCGCTCGGCGCCATGGTGTGGCTGAGCCAGGCACTCCGCCAGTTCGACCTCGTGACGGCGAACGGCCAGGCGATTTCCACCTTCTTCCAGATCTCGGCGCTGCTCATCCCGGTGCTGGTCACGGTCGTCTTCCCGGTGTCGCTGCTGATCGCGGTGATCTACACGTTCAATTCGATGAACACCGACTCCGAGCTGGTGGTCATCAACGCGAGCGGCGCGCCGCTGAGCGCGCTGGTCAAGCCTGTGCTGCTCATGGGCCTGATCGCCACGCTCATCGTCAGCGCCATGACGCTCTACTTCGCGCCGCTCTCGTTCCGCACCTGGCAGGTGCTGATCACCAACGTGCGCGGAAACATCGTCGGCCAGTTCATGCGCGAGGGGTCGTTCGTCACACTGACTCCCAACCTCACCTTCCACATGCGAAGCCGGAACCAGGACGGCTCGCTCCGCGGCATCTTCGTCTCCGACGACCGGGAACCGGACCGCAGCGCGACCTACCTCGCGGAGGCCGGGGCGCTGCTCGACAATCCGCTGGGCCTGTTCCTGGTGATGAGCAACGGAGTCATCCAGCAGCGGAGCAAGATCGACGACACGATCTCGATGATCGAGTTTTCCTCCTACGCGTTCGATCTCTCGACCTTCACGAGCGGCGGCTCGACGCCGGTGATGAAGCCGAACGAACGCCCGACGGAGTACCTGCTCAACCCGGATCCGGAGGACCCCTATTTCCGGCAGTTCCCGGAACAATTCCGCGCCGAGTTCCACGACAGGGTCACGGCGCCGCTCTATTGCTTCCTGTTTGCGCTCGTGCCGCTGCTTTTCCTCGGCCAGGCCCAAACGACGCGGCAGAGCCGGACGGCGAGCATCGCCTCGGCCGTCGTGCTGACGACAGCCATCCGCGCGATCCCCGTGGCGCTGCCCATTCAGACGAGCCTGGTGGCGGTGATCCTGCTCTACCTCGTCCCGATCGGGCTGACGGTGCTCGTCACCGCGCTCCTCCTCAACGGCGTCCAGCTTCGTCCGCCCGACCGCATCGTCGCATTCGGCGAAAGGCTGTTCGCGCATGCGAGCGGGCTGGTCAGCCGGACAGCACCGGCGAACTAGACGATGTTCGGCCGCACGCTCTCGTTCTACTTCGCGCGCCACTTCGCCAAGATGGTGGGCGCGATTTTCGCTCTTTCCTTCCTGCTGATCGCGCTTGTCACGTTCTTCGAGTTCTTCAATCGGGGCTTCAAGGGCGAGGCCATCGTCGGATTCTCGCTGGCGCTGGTGTCGCTGTTCCGCGTGCCATCGATTTCCGAGGAGTCGCTGCCCTTCGCGGTCCTCTACGGGTCCATCGCGGCCTTCGTAATCGCAAACCGGCGGCTCGAGGTGGTGGTGGCCCGCGCGGCGGGCGTCTCGGCGTGGCAGTTCCTGCTGCCCGCCTGCGTCGTCGGCCTGCTGGTCGGCATCGTTGCGACCACGGTCTACAACCCCCTCTCGGCCTCCCTCCTTTCGTGGTCCAACCGGCTGGCGCAGGAGGTGTTCCTCAACCGGACGCCGGCGCCGCGAACGGACGGTGACGGGCCGGTCTGGATCCGACAGTCGGCGGGGGGCGTCGAGTCGATCATCGGGTCGGTCCAGTCGGATGACGACGGCCTCACCCTGATCGGCGTGACGGCCTACGTCTTCGACCCGGACGGCAGCTTCCGCGAGCGAATCGACGCTCCGCGGGCCACCTACACGCCAGGCGCGTGGCGGATCGAGGACGCCACCGTCACCGCCATGACGGCGGACCCGAAACGCGTTGAAATCTATACGCTTTCGACAAATCTCTCGCCGAACGAGGTGCAGCAGACATTCCTGCAACTGGATTCGGTTTCGTTCTGGACCCTCCGCGATCTGGCGGCCGCCGCCCGCCGGGCCGGGCTGTCGCCGGCGCGCTACGAACTCCAGTACAACGTGTTGTTATCACGGCCGGTTTTGCTTCTGGCCATGGTGCTCATCGCGGCCAACGTTTCCTTGAGATTCTCCCGTTCCAGCGACCTCGGAAGGATGATTATTTCTGGCGTCGTTGTGGGCTTCATGCTTTATGTTGTGACCAAGATTGCTTGGGATTTGGGGAGCGGCGGCATCGTGCCGCCGCCGCTTGCGGCGTGGTTGCCCACGATCGTGGCGATACTGGTCGGGATCACGGTGCTCCTGCACCTGGAGGACGGATGAGGGGGGCGCCCGCGCGCCATCGCGGAGTCCATTCCCGCAGCCGGGTGGCGCTGATGGCCGCCGCGGCTGCGCTTGCGCTCGGACTGCTCCCACCGGCCGCCGGATTCGCCCAGCCCCTCCCCGGCAGCGACCTCGGCGCAAGCATCACGATGCCGGCGATCGCGCCCGACGAGAAGATGCTCGTCGAGTCCGACCAGCTCGTCTACGACTACGACAACGAAACAGTGTCTGCGGTCGGCAACGTCCGCATCTACTACGCCGGCTTCACCCTCGAAGCGGAGCGCGTGACCTACGACCAGCGCAGCGGGCGGCTGATCGCTTCGGGCAACGTGAAACTGGTCGAGCCGTCGGGCGCGGCGCTCTATCCCGACTACTTCGACATCACCGACGATTTCCGCGACGGCTTCGTGGAATCCCTGCGGGTGGAGACGCCCGACGAGACGCACTTCACCGCAGCGCGGGCCGAGCGCTCCGGCGGCGCGACGACGACGTTCTTCGACAGCACCTACACCGCCTGCGAGCCGTGCAAGGATAACCCGAACAAGCCGCCGCTCTGGAACGTGCGGGCGACCAAGATCATCATCGATCACAACGAGCAGATGGTCTACTTCACCGACGCGCGCCTCGAGTTCTTCGGCATGTCGATGGTGTACCTGCCCTACTTCGCGGTGCCGGACCCGTCGGTGCAGCGGAAGTCGGGATGGCTGGCGCCGTCGTTCGGCTACGAGGACCGTGTCGGGGTGTTCGTCTCGACCCCCTACTACTGGGCGCTTGCGCCGAACTACGACATCACGTTCGCCCCGACGATCTATTCACGTCAGGGACTGCTGGCGGACATCGAGTGGCGCCACCGGCTGGCGAACGGCGCCTACACGATCCGCGGCGCCGGCATCTACCAGCTCGATCCGGCTGCGTTCGCCGGAACCGACGGCGACCGCGAGTTCCGCGGCGGCCTCCGCACCACCGGCGAATTCTACATCAACCAGGACTGGACCTTCGGCTGGGATGGGACGCTGTCGACCGACCGCGCGTTCACGCGCAACTACGACGTCCTGAACGACGACACCGCCGAGACGACCTCCACGGTGCATCTCACCGGCATCGGCGACCGCAACTTCTTCGAGGCGCGCGCGT
The DNA here is from genome assembly GCA_964641825.1 of uncultured Bauldia sp. Classification (GTDB taxonomy): domain Bacteria; phylum Pseudomonadota; class Alphaproteobacteria; order Rhizobiales; family Kaistiaceae; genus DASZQY01. The sequence continues at coordinate 9,441 of CAZXKZ010000063.1, read as the reverse complement.
CCTACTACCAGATCCTCACGGATACCTCAGCCGGCGAGCAATACGAGCAGTCGCGGCAAGGCTACGTCGCGCCGGTCATCGATTATCACAAGATCGCCGACTACGAGGTCTTCGGCGGCGAGCTTTCCTACACCACGAACATCGCCAACGTGATCCGCGCGGAGGACGACACCTTCGCCAATATCGACCCGCCGCCCGCAGAGTTCTTCCACGGCACCGCCGGCACCACCCTGCGCGCGACGCAGGAGATCGCCTGGCAGAACCGGATCGTCAGCCCCATGGGGCAGGTCATAACGCCGTTCGCGTCGGTGCGCGGTGACGCGTTCTACCTCACCGGACAGACGGCGGCGGCGATGGGCAACGGGCTCACCGGCGACGCCACGGCGTACCGCTTCATGCCCGCGGTTGGCGTCGAATGGAGCTGGCCGATCCTGGCGCGCTCCGGCGACGACACCCACATCATCGAGCCGATCGCGCAGATCATCGCCCGCCCGAACGAGATGGGCGCCGGCACGCTGCCCAACAACGACGCGCAGAGCCTCGTGTTCGACGTGTCGAACCTCTGGGACCACAACAAGTTCTCCGGCTTCGACCGCGTCGAGGGCGGCACGCGCGCCAACATCGGCATCCGCTACTACGGCGCGTTCGCGAACGGCGCCTCGATCGAAGGCGCGTTCGGGCAGTCGATCCACCTCGCCGGCGTCAACCCGTACAACCCGGAGGTCTCCGATCACCTGTCCAACGTGGGCGCCGCCTCCGGCCTGGAGACGAATTTCTCGGACTACGTCGCCGGCCTAGCCATCGACACCGGCCTCGGTCCGCGGCTCTCGGCGCGGGCGCGCTTTGACGAATCGACCTTCGACATCAATCGCGCCGAGCTGCAGGCGACCTCCGCGCTCGGCCCGGTGACAGCGTCGGCGAACTACATCTACCTGCGCAGCGACCCGAACAGCGGACTGGACCAGCCCTCGGCCGCCATCCGCGCGGCGGGCTCGATCAATTTCGCAGAGAACTGGCGGGCGTTCGGCTCCGTCACCTTCGACGTCACCGAATCGGCGCTCGCCGGCGACAGCTTCGGCATCGCCTACGACGACGAATGCCTGACGCTGTCGATCGCCTACAGCGAAACCCGGCAGGGCTATACCGATATCGAGCCGACACGGGCCCTGAGCTTCCGGCTGCAGCTCCGCACTCTTGGCGAAACCAGCTATACCTCGAACCTGAACAAGCTGTAGTCAGCCTGACCTGGCGCCGCCCGGCCCATTATTTCGCCAGATTTCACAACAAGATGCCCGCATGAAGCCCACGGCACCTCGTCGCCGGGGGGCCGCGCGTGCTAGGATTCGGCCGATTTCAGATGAATCAGCGATGCGCATCGTTCGCCGGAAGTCGTCCGTGACCTCAACCAGCCGGTTTCAAGCCAATCCCATCGTCCTCGCCACCGCGCTGCTCGGCGCGGTGCTGCTGTCGGCCTGCGCCTCCAACTCCGGACGCGACAGCGCGGCAGCGGTTGCACTCGTCGCGGAAGACCCGCCGGTCGCCACCGGCTCCACCGGAGGCGCGATCAGCAACAAGACGATCCCGATCCTGGTCAACGACGTTCCAATCACTCAGTTCGACATCAGCCAGCGCGTCAGGCTCATGCGCCTCGGCCGCGAGAAGGGCGGCACGCGCGAGGCGGCCGATCAACTGATCAACGAGACGCTGCAGGACCTCGAGGGCCAGCGCAACAGCATCCGCGTGCCCAATGGAGCGGTGGACAATGCCTTCGCGTCGATCGCCCAGCGGATGAAGATGAGCCCGGCGCAACTGACCACGGCGTTGCGCTCGGAGGGGATCGAGGCCGAGTCGCTCAAGAAGCGGCTCCGCGCGCAGATGCTCTGGCAGCGGCTCGTCCAGCAGCGCACGCAGATGAAGGCGGCGATCAGTTCCCAGACGGTCACGGCCGCTCTCATGGAGAAGGGCGACCCCACCCAGATGACGCTGACCGAGTACATGCTCCAGCTCATCGTCTTCGTGGTGCCGGAAGGCTCGTCGCCAAACCTCTATTCGCAGCGCCGTCGCGAGGCGGAGGCATTCCGCCAGCGCTACGGTGGATGCGAAGGTGCGCTGGAGCAGGCTAAGGCGCTCCGTGGCGTCGTCGTGAAGGATCTGGGACGGCGCGATTCGGGCCAGCTCGGCGGCCCGCAGGGCGAGGCGATCGCGAACACCCCTGTCGGGCGGGCAGGACCGCCCACGCAGACGGAGGACGGCGTGGAGCTGATCGCCGTCTGCGCGAAGAAGGACGTGCAGACCACCTCGGTGGCGCGCGCGGAAGTCGAGAATGAGCTCTACCTGCAGCAGGCCGAGAACCTCGGCGCCGACTACCTCAAGGAGCTGCGCGACCGGGCCATCATCGAGTACCGCTGAGGAAGCATGAAATCCGCAAGGGGCGGACGTCCGAAAGCCGACATCGCACCCCTCGCGCTGACCATGGGAGAGCCCGCCGGGATCGGGCCTGATGTCACCCTCGCCGCCTGGGCGGCGCGCAAGAAATATGACCTTCCCGCGTTCTACTGGCTCGGCAGCCCGGACCTGCTTCGCGCCCGCGCGACGGCTCTCGGGCTCAAGGTCGCGCTGGAAGAAACCGAGCCGCAGCAAGCCGCTTCAGTCTTTCCGCGTGCACTGCCCGTGGTCGCGCTGGAGGCCACAGCCGCGGCCGTGCCGGGCAAGCCGGACGCCGCGAACGCGCAGGCCGTCATCGAGGCCATCGCGCGTGGCGTCGGCGACGTCCGCGCGGGGCTGGCGTCGGCGATCGTCACCAATCCGATCAACAAGAAAGTGCTCTACGACGCGGGCTTTCGCCATCCCGGGCACACAGAGTTCCTCGGGACGCTTTCGGCGGCGTGGACCGGTCTGCAGCCGCGGCCGGTGATGATGCTCGCCGGTCCTGACTTGCGGACAGTGCCGGTCACCATCCACATTCCGCTCCGCGACGTGCCAGGCGCGCTGTCGCAGGAGGCCATCGTCGAAACCGGCCGCATCGTCGCCGCGGACCTGCGCAAGCGATTTGCCGTCGCCGCGCCACGCCTCGCGGTCGCCGGCCTCAATCCGCACGCCAGCGAGGGCGGCGCGATGGGGGACGAGGAAGCGCGGATCATCCGGCCCGCCGTCGAGGCGCTCAATGTCGGAGGCATCGCTGCGTTCGGGCCGATGTCGCCCGATGTCATGTTCCATCCGGCGGCGCGCCGGACCTACGACGCCGCGATCTGCATGTACCACGACCAGGCGCTCATTCCGGCCAAGACGCTGGCGTTCGACGAGACCGTCAACGTCACGCTCGGAATGGCCTTCGTCCGCACCTCGCCCGACCACGGCACAGCGTTCGATATCGCAGGAACCGGCAAGGCCGATCCGGCGAGCCTCGCGGCAGCCCTGCGACTTGCGGCGGAGCTCAGGCGGAACGAACTTCCGGCGGCATGAGCCAGATCGACGACCTGCCGCCGCTTCGCGACGTCATCGCCCGCTACGATCTCGCGCCAAGGAAGTCGCTCGGGCAGAACTTCCTGCTCGACCTCAATCTCACCGCGCGGATCGCGCGCACAGCCGGCGACTTGACGGACACGACGGTGATCGAGGTCGGGCCCGGACCGGGCGGCCTCACGCGCGCGCTCCTCGCCGCAGGCGCGCGGCAGGTGGTGGCCATCGAGCGCGACGCGCGCTGCATAACGGCGCTGGAGGAGATTTCCGCGCACTACCCCGGCCGCCTGAGGATCGTCGCGGCCGACGCACTGGAGACGGACATGGCCTCGCTCGCGGAACGCCCGGCCAAGGTCGTCGCCAACCTCCCCTACAACGTCGCGACGCCGCTGCTCGTCGGCTGGCTGCGGACCGAGCCCTGGCCGCCGTGGTTCGAATCGCTGACGCTCATGTTCCAGCGCGAGGTCGCCGAGCGGATCACCGCCGCTCGGGGCTCCAAGACCTACGGCCGGCTCAGTGTCCTTGCCGGCTGGCGAACGGAGGCAGACATTGTCTTCGACATATCGCCGCGCGCGTTCACGCCGCCACCGAAGGTCACCTCGTCGGTGGTCCATTTCGTGCCGCGGCAAGGGCCTCTTCCCTGCAACGCGGACATTCTGGAGCGCGTCGTCGCCGCGGCCTTCGGGCACCGCCGCAAGATGCTGCGGCAAAGCCTGAAGGGACTGGGGCCTGATCCGAACGCACTCCTCACCGGAGCCGGCATCGCGCCGACGGCGCGGGCCGAGGAGATCGACGTCGCCGGGTTCGTGGCGCTGGCAAATGCCGCCGAACGCTATTTCTCGGAAGTGGCGGCCAAGGCAGTCGGCGAAGATCGGGCCCAGGCGCTGCTTCAGGTCGGTCGCATGGCGATGGCGCGTGGCGACCAGCAAATCGCGGGTCAGGCCTTATCGC
>CAZXKZ010000063.1:0-5021 GCA_964641825.1 uncultured Bauldia sp. | reverse complement strand
CAGCCCGTCCAGCCCCACCTGACGCTCCCGCTTCTGACGCTCGGCGGTCAGGATGGCGCGGACCAGCGCCAGCGACCGCTGCAGGTCGTCGTTGACGACGACATACTCATACTCGTCCCAGTGCTCGATCTCCTCGCGGGCGTTGGCGAGGCGCTTCTCGATGGTCGCGCCATCGTCCTCGGCGCGGCGCTCCAGACGCGACCGCAGCTCCGCCATCGAGGGCGGAAGGATGAAGACGCGCACGATATCGGTCGGCATCGCCTCGGCCAGTTGGCGCGTTCCCTGCCAGTCGATGTCGAACAGCACATCGCGGCCCGCCGCGAGAGCCGCGGCGACGGGCGCCCTGGGGGTCGCGTAGAGATTCCCATGCACCTCGGCCCACTCGAGAAGCTCGTTGCGTTCCCGCATCTGCGCGAAGCGTTCGCCGTCGATGAAGTGGTAATGGACGCCATCCGCCTCGCTCGGGCGGCGCGGACGTGTCGTGACGGATATCGACAACGTCAGGTCGGTTTCGAGGCCGAGGAGATTGCGCGAGATGGTGGATTTGCCGGCGCCCGAGGGCGACGACAGCACCAGCATCAACCCGCGTCTTGTGACCTTCACCACCTCGGCCATCGTCATTCCACGTTCTGGATCTGCTCGCGGAACTGGTCGACGACCGCCTTGAGCTGCAGCCCGACCGCCGTCACCGCGCGGTCGTTCGATTTCGAGCACAACGTATTGACCTCGCGGTTGAACTCCTGCGCGAGGAAATCGAGACGCCGGCCAACCGGGCCGCCTTCGGCGATAAGGCCGCGCGCCGCGGCGACGTGCGCATCGAGCCGGTCGATCTCCTCACGAACGTCCGCGCGCGTCGCCAGCAGGACGGCCTCCTGATGCAGGCGGTCGGGATCGAGAGCCGGCACGGCGTCGAGCAGTGCCGTCACCTGTTCCGTCAGGCGCGCGCGGATCGCCTCCGGCGTGCGGGCCGGTGACGCCTCCACCGTTCGCACCAGCCGCTCGACCTCGGCGACGCGCTGCGCGAGCGCCGCGCCGATGGCCTCGCCCTCGCGCACCCGGTCGGTCACCAGTGCGGCGAGCGCTGCATCGAGGTCGGCGAGGATCGCCGCGGACAACGCGGCAACGGCTTCATCGTCCGGCTCCGGCTCGACAGTCTCGACCACGCCGCGCACCGACAAGAGGCCATCCAGCGTCGGCGGCTGGACCTCGATACGGCTGCCGAGGCGCTCCATGGCGGCGAGCACCTCCGCCAGGACGTCGTCGTTGATCCGAATGCGGGAGCCGTTCGGCTGGCCGACCAGCGACAGGGTCGCCTGCACGTTGCCGCGCGCCAGCGCACCGGCGATACGCTCGCGGGCCGCTATCTCGAGATGCTCGTACCCGGCCGGCAACCGGAGGCGGATATCCAGCCCCTTGCCGTTGACGCTGCGGACTTCCCACGCCCAACGCTGCGCTCCATCCGCACCGTCGGCGCGGGCAAACCCGGTCATGCTGCGAAGGGGCATGGTGCGCTTGCCAGATTGGACGCGAGAATCGAGGCGCCACCGCGCCCGGCGGGCATCAAACCCGCATGAGCGCTCGCGTTCAAGGGCCGAACGCGGCTACTGGCCCGCAGCGCCTTCCGCATCGGCCGGGTCGACCGGCACCAGCGCCATCGGCAGATCGGACGCGCCCTGCGCCGCGGGAGCCGCGTCGGCAGGCGCCGGAGCCTGCGCCTCGGCGGCGGCCGCCTGGCCGCTGTTGGCGTTGATTTCGCGCCAACGCGCCACGTTCTTCAGGTGCTCCTCGTACGTCTCGGCGAAGGCGTGACCGCCGCTGCCATCGGCCACGAAGAACAGGTCGCGCGTGCGGGACGGATTGGCGACCGCTTCGAGCGAAGCCCGGCCGGGATTGGCGATCGGTCCGGGGGGCAAGCCGTTGACGACATAGGTGTTGTAGGGCGACTGGTTGTCGAGGTCCGCCCGGCGCAGCACGAAACCGGACGGCTTCCCGGCGCTGCCGAACAGGCCGTAGATCACGGTGGGATCCGACTGCAGGCGCATGTTGAGACGCAAGCGGTTGATGAACACCGCCGCGACGCGCGTCCGCTCGTCGGCGAGCGCGGTTTCCTTCTCCACTACCGACGCGAGAACCAGAAGCTGTTCCGGCGTCTCGATCGGCAGGTCCGGCGCCCGGCGCGCCCACACATCGGCGAGCACGCGGTCACGCTCGGTCTGCATGCGCTCGAGCAGGCTGGCACGGGTATCGCCGCGCGTGAACTTGTACGTCTCCGGAAGCAGCGTGCCCTCCGCCGGCACGGCGGCCATGTCGCCGACCAAGATATCCTCGGACAGCAGACGCGAGACGATCTGCTCCGACGTAAGCCCTTCCGGGATGGTGATGGCGTAGAGGATGCCGCGGCCGGACACCATCGCCTCCATGATGTCGGACATGGAGGCGTGCGCGGGGATGAGATACTCGCCGAACTTGATGTTGGACTGCTGGCGGCTCAGCCACACGCCGGCGACGAACAGCCACTTCGACGAGATGATGCCGTCGCGCTGAAGCTGCTCGGCGATCTCGGTGAGGCCGGCCCCGCGGTCGATGTTGATCGAGCGGGGCTGGTCGAGGTTGCTCGGACGCTCAAACTGGACCTTGGCGGCAAAGACGCCACCGCCGAGGCCGACAAGCCCGACAATGACGACCGTGAGCAGGAAATTGAAGAAAACGACGACCGGGTGCCGGGCTGAGCGCGACCTGGTGGGTGGGGGTGGAACTGCCTCGGGCTGGAGGGCTTCCGTCGGGCTCTTGGGGGCGGTCCGGCCCAGCGATGAGGAAAGCCGGGCGGAAAGGGTATCTACGTCGTCGAGATAAGGCTCCCTCCGCACGTCGGCCATGTCACGGACTCTCTCAACGATTCAAGACACTTCGAAGCGCGCGACTGTAGCACCTATTGTGGCGAAAACGGGAGTAGGTACTTCACTTCACGCGTGGCGGCGAAAGACGAGGGATGCGTTCGTGCCGCCAAAGCCGAACGAATTGGACAGGGCAACGTCAATGTCCCGCTTGCGGGCGACCTTGGGGACAAGGTCGATTGCGGTGACGACCGAGGGATTGTCCAGATTGAGGGTCGGCGGCGCCACGTTGTCGCGAATGGCAAGCAGCGAGAAGATCGATTCGACGGCGCCCGCGGCACCGAGCAGATGGCCGGTCGCGGACTTGGTCGACGACATGGAAATCTTTCCGGCGGCGTTGCCGACCAGCCGCTCGACGGCCTTGAGCTCGATTTCGTCGCCCATCTGCGTCGAGGTGCCGTGCGCGTTGATGTAGTCGACATCGTCCGGCGTGATGCCAGCGCGCTTAAGGGCCATACGCATGCACCGCTCTGCGCCGTCGCCATCCTCGGCAGGCGCGGTGATGTGATAGGCGTCGCCTGACAGACCGTAGCCGATCACCTCTCCGTAGATCCGCGCGCCGCGCGCCAGCGCGTGCTCGCGCTCCTCCAGCACGACCAACCCGGCGCCTTCGCCCATCACGAAGCCGTCGCGGTCGCGGTCGTAGGGGCGCGAGGCTTCCGTCGGCCGGTCGTTGAAATGCGTGGACAGCGCCTTGCATGCCGCGAAACCGGCGAGCGCCAGGCGGCAGACGGGCGACTCCGTGCCGCCGGCGACCATGACATCGGCATCGCCAAGCGCGATGAGACGACTGGCGTCGCCGATCGCATGGGCCCCGGTGGAGCAGGCCGTCACCACCGAATGATTGGGCCCCTTGAGGCCGTGGCGAATCGAAACCTGGCCGGATGCGAGGTTGATGAGCCGGCCCGGTATGAAGAACGGGCTGATGCGCCGCGGTCCGCGATCGCGGAGCGTATGGGCCGCCTCCTCGATGCCCTCGAGGCCGCCGATCCCCGAGCCGATGAGAACACCCGTCGCGACCTGGTCGTCATAGGATTCGGGATGCCAGCCGGCGTCATCAAGCGCCTGATCGGCAGCGGCGACTGCATAGACGATGAACGGATCGACCTTCCGGCTTTCTTTCGGCTCCATCCAATCGTCGGGATTGAACTTGCCCTCGTCCTTCGAGCCGAGCGGCAACTGGCCGGCCACCTGGCAGGGGAGGTCGTCGACCGGGAACCCGGAGATGCGGCCAATGCCCGACGATCCGCCGACGGCAGCCGACCACGAGACATCGACGCCGCAGCCGAGCGGCGTCACCATGCCCATACCGGTCACAACGACCCGTCTCATGCGGTCGGTCTCGACGTCGGAGGATGCAGCGCGAACGGCGATCGCGTCCGCCATGCGCGGACGCACGCCGCTCTGCAGGAGTCAGGCGCTGTTCTTTTCCAGAAAGGTGATCGCGTCGCCGACCGTGAGGATCGTTTCGGCCGCGTCGTCCGGGATCTCGACGCCGAACTCTTCCTCGAACGCCATGACGAGCTCGACGGTGTCCAGGCTGTCCGCACCGAGATCATCAATGAAACTTGCGTTGTCCGTCACCTTCTCGGCGTCGACTCCCAGATGCTCGACGACAATCTTCTTCACCCGGTCACCAATATCGCTCATTTCAAGTCCTCATTGCCTCAATGCGTGATAATCCCGAAAGGGCTCGCGCCCTGCAAGCGGCCCGTTAGCCGGCCGCCGCATGGAACGGGTGGAAAAATCCCCAAGCTGCTGCAGCCCGCCACCAGAAGCCCGCCAGAAAGGCCACGCGACAACACTTTGTCCGGCATCAGCTTGCGACGGGGGGTAACATACTTTCCGGGGGTTTGCCATATGGCGCACGCGGCCCGCAAACGGCCGGATTCCTGCGGCGATCGACCGAATATGGCAATCATATCATGGCCATGCCGCCGTTGACGTGAATCGTCTGGCCGGTGACGTAAGCGGCCTCGTTCGAGGCAAGATAGACCACCGCCGAGGCGATCTCCGCCGGCGTGCCCAGCCGGCGGGCCGGCACACGATCGAGGATCATCGCCCGCTGTTTCTCGTTGAGGGCGTCGGTCATGGCCGAGGCGGTGAAGCCGGGCGCGACGCAATTGA
>CAZXKZ010000062.1:0-13299 GCA_964641825.1 uncultured Bauldia sp. | reverse complement strand
GCCACCGGCACGCCGAGCGCGTTGTAGACGAACGCGAAGAACAGGTTCTGGCGGATGTTCTTCATGGTCGCGGTTGCCAGGCGACGCGCGCGGGCGACGCCGCGGAGATCGCCGCCCATCAGCGTGATGCCGGCGCTTTCCACCGCCACGTCGGCGCCGGCGCCCATCGCCATGCCCACGTCCGCGGCGGCCAGCGCCGGCGCGTCGTTGATGCCGTCCCCGGCCATGGCGACGCGTAGTCCCCTGCCCTTCATCTCGGCGATCAGCTTCGCCTTGCCTTCGGGCGAGATGCCGGCGTGGATCTCGTCGATCCCAACTTGTCTGGCGATAGCCTCGGCGGTGGTCTGGGTGTCGCCGGTCGCCATGACGACCGAGAGCCCGAGCGCGCGGAGGGCGGCGACCGCTTCGGCCGCGGTCGGGCGCAGCGTGTCGGCGACCGCGATGAAGCCCGCCGCGCGGCCGTCGATCGCCATCAGCATGATCGTCTCGCCGTTCTTCCGTCGTTCGGCGAATCCCGCCTCGTGCGCGCTGAAGTCGACCATCTGGCCCATCAGCGCGGCATTGCCGAGAAGCACCGAGCGGCCGCCGACCCGGCCACTCACGCCCTTGCCGGGGATCGCGCGGAAATCCTCGACCGGATCGATGGCGAGCTTCCGCTCGCGCGCGGCGCGCGACAGCGCGGCGGCCAGCGGGTGCTCGCTGCCCGCTTCGACGGCGGCGGCAACCGCGTAGAGATCGCCCTTGAAGAAGCCGGGAAACGCTTCGAGAGCGGTCACTTCCGGCCGGCCTTCGGTCAGCGTCCCCGTCTTGTCCACCACCACCGTGTCAACGCTCGCCAGGCGCTCCAGAGCCTCCGCATTGCGGATGAGGATGCCGTTCTCCGCGCCGCGGCCGGTCGCCACCATGATCGAGATCGGCGTGGCAAGGCCGAGCGCGCACGGGCAAGCGATGATGAGGACGCTGACCGCCGCGACGAGCGCATAGGCCAGCGACGGCTCCGGCCCGCGGAAATACCAGAACGCGAAGGCGGCGACCGCAACCACCATGACGGCGGGCACGAACCATGCCGATACGCGGTCGGCGAGCGCTTGGATGGGCGCGCGCGAGCGCTGCGCTTCCGCCACCAGCGCCACGATCCGCGACAGGGTCGTCTCAGCGCCGGTGCGGCTCACCTTCATGTCGAACGATCCGGTGCCGTTCATCGTGCCGCCGGTGACGGCCGCGCCGGCCGCCTTCTCGACCGGGATCGGCTCGCCGGTGAGCAGCGACTCGTCGACCGCGCTCTGCCCGGACACGACGACGCCGTCGATAGGAACGTGCGCCCCCGGCCTGACGCGCAGGACGTCGCCGACATGCACGGCATCCAGTGGCACGTCCTCGGTGGCGCCGCCGTCCAGAACGCGGGTCGCGGTCTTGGGCGCGCGATTGAGCAGCGCCCGGATCGCGCCGCCGGTCCGCGAGCGGGCGCGCAGTTCCAGCACCTGCCCGAGGAGCACCAGCGCGGTGATGACGGCCGCCGCCTCGAAATAGAGCGGCACCAGTCCGTGGTGGTCGCGCATCGCCGGCGGAAAGATGCCGGGCGCGAGCACCGCCGCGAGGCTGTAGAGGAACGCCGCGCCGGTGCCGAGCGCAATCAGCGTGAACATGTTGAGGTTGCCGCTTAGCACAGAATTCCAGCCGCGCACGAAGAACGGCCAGCCTGCCCAGAGCACCGCTGGCGTCGCGATGGCGAGTTGCAGGTACTGGCCCTGAAGCGGCGTCAGGAACGGCAGCAGCTCGATGCCGAAGACGTGCTTCGCCATGTCGTAGACGAGCAGAAGCGCCGCGAGCGGCGCCGAGACCTGGAACCGGCGCGTCATGTCGGCGAGTTCCGGGTTGGGCTCGTCGTCGGCGGTCGGCACCATGGGCTCCAGCGCCATGCCGCAGATCGGGCAGCTTCCCGGAGCATCGCGGACGATCTCGGGGTGCATGGGACAGGTGTAGAGCGTGCCCTTCGGCATGGGCGTGGTTGCCTTCTGCGGCGCCTTGCCGTGTCCGGCGTGCGCGTCTCCGTGCAGGTACTTCCCCGGCTCGGCCGCGAACTTGTCCCGGCAGCGCTGCGAACAGAAATGATAGGTCACCCCGCCATGGTCGAAGGTCGGCTTGTTCTTCGACAGGTCGACCGTCATGCCGCAGACCGGATCGATGGCGGTGCCGGCGGGCCGGTCCGCCTCGGAGGCGGGCGGATGGTGGTGCTCGGTCGCGTGCGGGGTGGACAAGGGCCTGCTCCTCGATTAATACTATACCCCTGTAGGGTATAGGACACGCCAATGCAAGCCGACATAAAAGCTGCAGTCGCCCGGCGGCTCAAGAGGGTGGAAGGCCAGGTGCGCGGCATCGCCGCCATGGTCGAGGACGACCGCTACTGCATCGACATCATCACCCAGATCGGCGCGGTGCGCGCCGCGCTGCGCCGGATCGAGGAGGAGATATTGCGCGATCATGTCGCGCATTGCGTCGACCATGCGATCCGCAGCGGCGACCCGAACGAACAGCGCAAGAAGGTGGCCGAGCTCGTCGACGTTCTCGGCCGCACCAGCCGCTAGTCACGCCAATTCAGGAGAAACAGCCATGTTCGCCACATCGCCCCGGATCGCCCTCGCCGCCTGTCTGGTCGCCGTCCCGCTGCTGGCGACCGCCGCCGAGATGCACGGCTCTCACGGTGGCGGCGGCGTTGACACGCCCGCCGCAGCGGCCTTCCGTGCCGCCAACGACGCCATGATGACGGACATGGACGTGGCGCTGACCGGAGATACCGACGCCGATTTCGTCCGCATGATGATCCCGCACCATCGCGGCGCCATCGCGATGGCTAAGGTCGAGCTTCAGTACGGCACCGATCCCGAAATCCGCGCGCTCGCGGAGGAGATCATCGCCGCGCAGGAGGCGGAGATCGCCGACATGGAGGCGTGGCTCGCCGCACACGGCGGCTAGGCCCTGCTACGTCCGCGGGCGGTGGGGTGTCTTTTCCCAGACGAACGGCCGCGTGAACAACTGGAACACCGCGCGATAGCTCGCCAGTGACGCCATCAGCCAGTAGAGCGGCAGGAGCATGATCGCACCGGCCTCGCGCTGGCGCCCGCGGAACCGCAGGGCGCGGTAGCCGAGGAGCGCCATGGCAATATAGCCGGCGCCGAGGTTGAACAGGTTGAGGCCGATCACGCTCGCCCCGAGCACGCCGCCGTCGCCCCACAGGTGCAGCGGATTGATCGCGCTCGCCACCAGCAGGAACAGGTACAGCGGGTAGATCAACGAGGAGACGATCAGCCCGGTCGAAACCAGATTGAACCCCAGGAACCCGACCGGCCCCAGTTCGCGCGCGAGCCTCAGCGGATTGCGCGTATGTACCAGCCAGGTCTGCATCCAGCCCTTGAACCAGCGGGTGCGCTGTCGCATCCATGTGCGCAGTCCCGTGGGCGCGTCCTCCAGCGTCGGCAGTGTGATCGTCGCGCAGCGGTAGCCGAGCCGCGCGAGGCGTATGCCGAGGTCCGCGTCCTCGGTGACGTTGTACGGGTCCCATCCGCCGGCGCGTTCCAGCGCCGCGCGGCGAAAGTGGTTCGACGTTCCGCCGAGCGGAAGCGGCATCCTGAAAGCGGTGAGCGCGGGGAGCAGGCCGTCGAACAGCGCGGCATATTCGATGGCGAAGGAGCGGGAGAGCCAGTTCGGGCGCTCGTTATCGATGACGAGCGGCGACTGCAGGCAGGCCACCCTCCCCGGAAGCCGGCGGAAGGCGGCAAATGCCTCCCGCAGTTGTTGCGGATGCGGACGGTCCTCCGCGTCATACACGGTGACGAACGCGCCGCGACAGAGCGGCAGCGCAAATGCCAGCGCCTTCGGCTTGGTCTGCGGCCCGACCGGCGGCACCACGACGATCTCGCACCACGCCTCGCGCGCCACCGTGCGTGCGGCGGCAATCGTGGCGGCATCGTCGGCTTCCAGCAGCAGCTTCACGTCGAGCCGCTCGCGCGGCCAGTCGAGCTTGCCGAGGGCATCGATCAGCTCGGGCAGCAGCGCGGCCTCGTCGCGTAGCGGCACGAGCACCGAATAGACCGGCAGCGGTTCCCCAAGGTCCGGCTCCCCCGCGTCGGTCACCGGCTCCGGCGCTCCGGAAACATGGCCGGCAGCAACGAACCTGAGGGCCGTCACGCCGAAGAAAAGCGAGGCGCCGACCACGTTCAGCGCGATCGCTGCGGCGAGCGGCGCGAGGAACCACGCCAGCACGAACGCCGCGACGCATGCCAGCGCGGCCGTCGCCTGCCCGGCCGAGAAGATGCGCCGCGCGGAGAGCTGCGGATGCTGCCGCGCCAGCCGCGACACCGCCCGCCGCGCCAGCAAGCCGCCGCCGGCGGCAAGCAGCGCGGTGCGGATCGCCGATGGAGTCGAGACCCGCAGGCGGGCGCGGGCCGCCGGGTGGCACGAGAGCCAGTGGCGGACGGCGGGCATGACGGATTCGTCCGGCGCGAGATACGCCATGCGCGTGCCGGACGAGGACATGGCGAAGCGACCGGCGCGGATTGCTTCCGTGCTCGCCGTGTCCAGCGATCCCAGGTCAACGAACGGAACGAAGGAGAGGCCGAGCCGCCGGGCGCGATCCTTGTAGATCGCCGCCTCCGTCCCGACACCGCCGACGCCACGCGCACCATCGCGCGGCCGATCGAACAGATCGACCTTCGCCACGTTTTCCCCCAACCCGCACGGCACAACGCCGCCGTGCTCCGCCCGAATCCGTCTATACTGATATGAAATTGTGCGATCCTACAATCGCAATCCGGCGTTGAACTGCTGAGGCCATGCTTTTTCCGGAACGCTTGCGGCGAGCCCTGCTCCTCCTCCGGCTCGCACTTCTCGCTCTGTGCCTGTGGGTGCCTGCGCACGCCGCGTTCGCGCAGGCAGCGCCGCCGACGGCGGTCGTCATTCCCAATTTCTGGGATCCGCGCAGCCGCATCGAGAGGCCGCCGGTCGGCGCCGTGCAGGCGATCCGGTTCATCACCACCGATGACTTCCCGCCCTTCAACTTCCTCGACGAGAACGGTCGATTGACCGGCTTTAACGTGGACCTCGCGCGTGCCGTCTGCGCCGAGCTCGCCATCCGCTGCACCATCCAGGCCCGCCAGTGGGACGAACTGCCGGCGCGGATCGCCGACGGCACGGCGGATGCGGCCATCGCCGGCATCGCAGTGACGGCGGAGAACCGCGCCACGCTCGACTTTTCGGATGTCTACATGCGCACCCCCGGCCGCTTCGTCGTGCGCAAGGAAGACGGCGGCCTCGACATCTCGCTGGAAGGCCTCCGCGGCAAGACACTGGGAGTCGTGGCGAACACCGCGCACGAGGCGTACCTCGCGGCGATGTTCCCCGAGATCGCGCGCCGCCTCTATCCGACCGCCGACGAGGCGCGCGCTGCCGTCCGGAACGGCGAGGTCGCCGCCCACTTCGGCGACGGATTGCAGCTTTCGTTCTGGCTCGAAAGCGAGGCGGCCGAGGGATGCTGCGTCTTTGCTGGCGGACCGTTCCTGGAGTCGCGCTTCTTCGGGCAAGGATACGCGATCGCGGTCGGCAAGACGGCGAGCCCCGACCTCAAGCGCGCGATCAACGCGGCGCTGCAGGCGATCTACGAGAAAGGCGTCTTCGCGGAGCTCTATCTCCGTTATTTCCCCGTCGGCTTCTTCTAGGCGCCCGCGGCCGATGGAAAGCGCTCCGGACAAGCGCTTCGCGCGCAATCTCCTGATCGTGCATACGCCCCATGTCGAAGACATCGCCGACTGGCGTGAGGTCCAGGCGCTGGTCGCCGCGCACGCTCCCGAGATCGAGACGCGCATCGTCAACAATCGCCTTCCCAACGACGCCGTCTCGCGCTGGCAGGCGACGCGGCCGTCGCTGGTGTTCTCGCCGCACGAGCTGCGCAACTTCCGCCCGCTCGGCGGCAAGGTCTATGCGGGACAGGCCTACGACAAGATCGTGCAGCACGACCGCCTCGCGGCGGCCGGCGTGCCCACGGTCCCGACCGCGTTCCTTGCCGAAGGTTTCGTGCCGCCGGCCGCGTGGGGCGATCTCCTCGTCGTCAAGCCGATCAACGGGAAGCATGGCGCCGACGTCCATCTCGTGCGCGCGGACGCGGTGATGGGTCGGGTCGGCGAGCTGACCGACGACGGCTGGAAAGCGATGATCGTCCAGCCCTTCATCGAGCACGTCGACGGCGAAGGCCGGCCGTCGGATTTCCGCGTGCTCCTTGCGTTCGGTCGCCTCGTCTACGCGGCGCGGAACCGCTGGAGCGTTTCTCGCCCGCCGATCGATCAGCCGGCCGACGCCCTTCCCCCGATCATCACGTCAAACTCGCTGAAGCACGGGCGGCTGGTGCGGGAGCTGACCTCCGACGAAACCGTCCTGCGGATCGCGCGCAACGCGGCGGCGGTCTTCCCGGAGATCCCGGTGCTCGCCGTGGACATCATCCGCGCCACCGAAACGGGGGCGCACGTCGTCCTCGAGGTCAACCCGCGGGGCGAGTCCTGGCACCTGTCCTCGACATTCGCCAAGCGCACGTTCGCGCCGGAGCACCGCGCCGACCTTTACCGGCAGTACGGCGCCCTCGATGTCATGGCGGACGCGCTGATCGAGAAGACCCGCGCGGAGGCGTGCTGAGCCGGCGCGCTTTCTACTTTACCCGGTAGCGCACGCGCGCGCTCCGCTCGATGGCCGCCACCACGAGCTGGTCGAGTTCGAACTCATCGGAGAGCATCTGGAGGAAGCGGAGCTCCTCCTGCTCGACGTGCAGGTCGGCGGCCGCGACCTCGACGACGACCGCATAGCACGTCTCATGCAGGCGCGGCGGCAGCGACGC
The DNA here is from genome assembly GCA_964641825.1 of uncultured Bauldia sp. Lineage (GTDB taxonomy): Bacteria > Pseudomonadota > Alphaproteobacteria > Rhizobiales > Kaistiaceae > DASZQY01. Next base: position 6,422 of record CAZXKZ010000062.1, on the reverse strand, counting down.
GGCGATGATCGCCAGCACCGTGTCGAGCCCGTTCGGCCCGCGCAGAACCGTCCCGCAGGCCTCAGCGGTGGCGACGAGGTTCTCGGGGTTGAAGTCGGCGAAGATCGGCAGGGTCTTCACCACGTCGCCGATCTTCATCAGCTCCCTGTCGGTCATCGTGCGGTCGGCCGCCGAGAGCGTGACCATGGCGTAGATGAGGGCTTCGTGGTGGGAGACCGGCGTTGTCATCAGGTTCATCGATCCTTGCTCTCCGGGCATGCAGTCCCGGACCTATAGGGCGAACGACCGCGGCACCGCAAGCCGACCCTGGCGGGCGGCGTTGACGCATCGGCGTGGGCTTTCTAGGTTCCCGCGCAATTTCCTCGGCCGAAAGCCCGTCCCTTGCCCAACGCGCCGCTGCCCAAGCTCGATCTTTCGCCGGAACTCGTCGCGGCGGCCCACCGCTCCAAGGCATGGCCCTTCGAGGAGGCGCGGAAGGTGGTGGAGCGCGTGCGCCGCAAGGGCGCCGGCGGCGAGGTCATCTTCGAGACGGGCTACGGCCCGTCGGGGCTGCCGCACATCGGCACGTTCGGCGAGGTCGCCCGTACGACGATGGTGCGGACCGCATTCCGCCTGCTCACCGAGGACAAGGTACCGACCCGCCTCATCTGCTTCTCGGACGACATGGACGGCCTCCGCAAGGTGCCCACCAACGTGCCGAACCAGGAGACCATGCGCGCATTCATCGGCCAGCCGCTGACCAAGGTGCCCGATCCCTTCGGCGAGTACGAGTCGTTCGGCGGCGGCAACAACGCGCGCCTCAGGAAGTTCCTCGACCGCTTCGGCTTCCAGTACGAGTTCATGAGCGCAACGGAAACCTACAAGTCCGGCCGCTTCGACCAGACGCTGCTCCGGATGCTCGCCACCTACGACGAGGTGATGGAGATCATGCTGCCCTCGCTCGGCGAGGAGCGGCAGCAGTCTTATTCGCCGTTCCTCCCGGTCTCGCCGTCGAACGGCGCGGTGCTGCAGGTGCCGATCGTCGCGCGTGACGTGTCGGCCGGCACCATCTCCTTCCGCGATCCCGACACGGGCAAGCTCACCGAGGTGCCCGTCACCGGCGGCAACGTGAAGTGCCAGTGGAAGGCGGACTGGGCGCTGCGCTGGGCGGCGCTCGGCGTCGACTACGAGATGTCGGGCAAGGACCTCATCGACTCGGTCCGCCTGTCCGCCCGCATCTGCCGCGCGCTCGGCGGCGATCCGCCCGATGGCTTCAACTACGAGCTCTTCCTCGACGAGAACGGCCAGAAGATCTCCAAGTCGAAGGGCAACGGGCTCACCATCGACGAATGGCTCACCTACGCCGCGCCGGAGAGCCTGTCGCTCTACATGTTCCACAAGCCGAAGGCCGCGAAGAAGCTCTACTTCGATGTGATCCCGCGCGCTGTGGACGAGTATTTCACGTTCCTCGATGCCTATCCGACGCAGGACGAGGACCGCCGGCTCGGCAATCCGGTCTGGCACATCCATTCCGGCAACCCGCCGGCGATCGACATGCCGGTGACCTTCACGATGCTGCTCAACCTCGCCAGCGCGTCCAACACGCACGACAAGGCGACCCTTTGGGGGTTCATCCGGCGGCACATCGCCGGCGTCACGCCCGAGACGCACCCCAAGCTCGACGAGCTTGTCGGCTATGCTGTGCGCTACTACCACGACTTCGTGTTGCCGAAGAAAGTCTTCCGCGAGCCCGACGCGGTCGAGCGCGAGGCGCTCGCCGACCTCGACCGCAAGCTCGCCGCGCTGCCGGCGAACGCCGATTCGGAAGCCATCCAGTCGGCGGTCCTCGACGTGGCGCGGGCGATCCCGCGCTACCAGGACAAGGATCGTCAGGGGCCGCAAGGCGGGCCTGGCGTATCGGTCGCCTGGTTCTCGACGCTCTACGAGATCCTGCTCGGCCAGGAACGCGGACCGCGCTTCGGCTCCTTCGTTGCAATCTACGGAATCCCCGAGACCCGCGCGCTGATCGCGCGGGCGCTGTCCGGCGCGCTCGTCGCCTGACCGGGTTGACGGGCGAGCTTCCAGCAGGCGTGCGGGCGGCGATCGCCGCGATGCTGGAGGGCGTCTCGCGGAAGGAGCTTGCCGCCCGCGCCCGGCGCATGTCGACGGCTTACCGCGAGGGCGCATCGTCCGCGGCTGCGGTCGCCACCCGTACCGACGTCCTCGCCTATCTCGTCGCCCGCATGCCCGCGACCTACGCCGCGGTTGCGGCGGCGCTCGGCGCGGCGCGGACCGCGCTTCCCGGCTTCGCGCCGGCAAGCGTGCTCGATGTCGGCGCTGGTCCGGGAACGGCAACGTTCGCTGCGACAGAAGTGTGGCCGGAGATCGGCTCCGCCACCCTGATCGACGCCAGCCGGCAGCTCCTCGCGGCGGCGGGCGAGCTTGCCGCGGCGGCGGGGCACCCCGCGCTTGCCGATGCGCAGCGCATCCTCGCCGACGCTGCGCGCTTCGGCCGCGACCTGCCGCGGGCTGACCTCGTCATTGCCTCCTACTTCCTCGCGGAAGCCGCAAATCCCGGCGATGCCGTCGCCGCGCTCTGGCGTGCGTCGTCCGGCACGCTCGCGCTCATCGAGCCCGGAACGCCTGCCGGGTTCGCGCGCATCCGCGCCGCGCGCAGTGCACTCATCGGTGCGGGCGCCATGATCGCGGCGCCCTGCCCGCACGATCTCCCCTGCCCGATCGTCGAGCCCGACTGGTGTCACTTCGGCGTGCGGCTGGCGCGCACGCGCGATCACCGCATCGCCAAGGGCGGCGAGGCGCCGTTCGAGGACGAGAAGTTCTCGTACGTCGTCGCCGTCCGTCCACCACTGTCGCCCGCGATGCGCGTAGCGCGCGTCCTCGCCCGCCCAAACGCCGGCAAGTCGACCATCGTGCTGAAGCTCTGCCAGCCGGATGGCACCATCGCCGAACGCAGCATCGCCCGGCGCGACCGCCAGGACTATGCCGCCGCCCGCCGGGTGCGCTGGGGCGACCGTTTCGGCTAGTCCGGTAGCCAGGGGCTCGCCGGGGCTTCGCCGAGTTCCATGTCCGGCGCCGGCGTGTCCGGCTCGGGGCAGCCGCGCGGACGTTCGGCGCCCCGCCACAGGCCAAGCTTGGCGCAGCGCGCCGCGAGCGCGGCCGCGCGATACGCGTCGGTGGCAAGTTCGTCCGGCTCGGCCCAGCCCGAGGACAGCAGCCACGCGCCGAGGTCGGTCGCGCCGACGCGGCATGGCGCCGTCACCTCGGCGAGGGCATCGGCATAGGGAAACAGGCACTCGATCGCGCGCCCGCGCAGGAACATGCGGAGCGCGTGCAGCGCGGTGCGCCCGCATGGCCAGGCCTCGCCGCCGGCGAACGTGCAGGTGTGGTCCACCGCCGGCGGCGCGACGCCGGAGACGCGGATGGTGAGCCGTCCGTCGATCACGAACGTGCCGGCATCGACGGTCGCGGGAAGAAAATAGCGCCGCCAGCGCGGCGGCTCGGGCGGTGGCGCCGGCACCGCCTCGCGCACCAGCGGTCCGTTACCGGAAGGCCCGGGCGTGATCCCGGGCGCGGTCACGTCACGGACGGCGGGTGCGACGGTTTCCTGCGGCAGCGCGCCCGATGCGGACGCCAGCAGGGCGAGCGCGAACAGGAGCGCGCGCACTCACTGGCTCGCCCAGATGATCCGCCCCATCCATTCGATGTCGCGGACGGGAATCGTGCGGTTCTTGTGGCTCGGGTTGAGCGAGGCGAGGTCGACCGCCTTCTGCGTCTTGCGCTGGAGGATCTTCGCCATCACCTCACCGTCGGTGGTCTTGACGACGACGCGGTCGCCGCGCCGGCAGGCGGCGTCGCGGACGACGATGATGCGGTCGCCATGCCGGTAGAGCGGCAGCATCGAATCGCCGCTCACCTGGAGCGCGAAGACATTGTCGGAAGCCGACGACGGGAACGCGATCTGGTCCCAGCCCTGTCCGGCCGGAAAGCCGCCGTCATCGAAGAAGCCGCCGGCGCCGGCCTGCGCGAAGCCGAGCAGCGGGATGTCACGGAGCCGCTGCCGCGCCGAGGTGCGTGGCACATCGAGGCCGAGGAACGCGCCGATCTCCGTCCGCGTGGCTTCCAGTATCTTGGCGATGCTCTCGGTCGAGGGCCAGCGCGGACGGCCGTCTGCGGCGGCCCGCTTGGACCTGTTGAACGTGGTCGAGTCCAGCCCGGCCCGGCGGGCGAGGCCGGACGGCGTCAGGTCGTTTTGTTCCGCAAGGCGGTCGATCGCCGCCCAGATGCGCGCATGGGACAGCACCGGACCCTCCGTGCCGCGCTTCCTGATAACAGGAATAAATACCTTTCCCGTTTAGCCCCCCCGGGCCGGCTTGTAAAGCCCCGTCAGGCCGCGGAGGCCTCCTCGCGCGGCGGGAAACGGCCGTAGAACGTCTCGCCGTTCCGCGCCATCTCGCGGAGGAGCCGGTTTGGACGGAAGCGCGCGCCGTGACGCCTGGCGAGGCCGTTGCACATCGCCACGAACGCTCCGGCGCCCATGCCGTCGATATAGGAGAGCGTTCCGCCGGTGAACGGCGCGAACCCGAAACCGAGGATGGAACCCACGTCCGCCTCGCGCACGTCCGTCACCACGCCTTCGGCGAAGCAGCGCGCTGCCTCCAGCGCCTGCACGGCGAGGAAGCGGCGCTCCAATTCGCCGACGTCGATCGCGTCGGGAACAGGCACGGGCGGGAACAGGTCCCTCAGACCCGGCCACAGGCGCTTGGGCGCACCGGGTTTCTCCGGATAGTCGTAGAAGCCCTTGCCGTTCTTGCGCCCGAGGCGGCCGCGTGCCGTCACCATCTCGTCGATGAGGCGGTATTCCTCCGCCGGCACCACGTCGGCGCCGAGATCGGCGCGCGCCGCATTCATGATCTTGAGCGAGAGATCGAGCGCCACCTCGTCGTTGAGCGCCAGCGGCCCCACCGGCATGCCCGCCATGCGCCCCGCGTTCTCGATCATCGCCGCCGGCACGCCCTCGACCAGCATGCGGTGGCCCTCGCCGATGTAGGTCTCCACCACGCGCGAGGTGTAGAAGCCGCGGCTGTCGTTGACCACGATCGGCGTCTTCCTGATGGCGCGCACATAGTCGAGCGCACGCGCCAGCGCGCGATCGCCCGTCTTCTTCCCCATGATGATCTCGACCAGCATCATGCGGTCAACGGGCGAGAAGAAATGGATGCCGATGAAGTCCTTCGGCCGCGCCGAGGCTTTCGCCAGCGACGTGATCGGCAGCGTCGACGTGTTGGAGCCGAAGACGGCGTCCTTCGACAGCACGGCCTCGGCCCGGCGGATCACGTCTTCCTTGATGGCGCGGTCCTCGAATACCGCCTCGATGACCAGGTCGACACCGGCGAGTGCGGCGAAGTCGGCGGTCGCCGTGATCCTTGCCAGCGCCGCCGCTGCGTCGGCGGCCTTCATCCGTCCGCGCGACACCTGCTTGACGTAGGCCGCCTCCACCGTCGCGCGCCCCTTCGATGCCGCCGCATCTTCGCGGTCGAGCAGCACCACGTCCATGCCGGCGCGCGCCGAGACTTCCGCAATGCCGGCGCCCATGAAGCCGGCGCCGATGACGCCGACCTTCGACAGTGGCGACGACACCACACCTGTTGGCCGGCGCGCGCCCTTGTTCAGCGCCTGCATCGAGACGAACAGGGAGCCGATCATGGCCGCCGCTTCCTTGGTCTGCAGGACGTTCGCGAAATAGCGCCCCTCGATGCGCAGCGCCGTGTCGAACGGCACCTGCAGGCCCTCGACGAAGGCTTTCAGGGTGGCGCGGATGCCGGGATAGTTGTCGTAGGTTTCCTTGCGGTAGTGCGCGGAGGCAGCCGGGAAAAGATTGAAGCCGGCCGGCGAATAGACCTTGCCGCCCGGAAGCCTGCTCCCGTCCTCGTCCCACGGCTGGATCTTCCGCGGCGTCTCCTTCAGCCAGGTGCGCGCGGCGGAGAGGAGCTCCGCGGCCGGCACGACCTGATCGACGAGTTTCAGCGCCTTGGCGCGCGCCGGTGAAAGCTGCTCGCCCTTGAGCAGCATGGTGAGCGCTTCCTGCGGATTGGCGAGACGGCCGACGCGCTGCGAGCCGCCCGCGCCCGGCATCAGCCCGACGCGCACCTCCGGCAGTCCGAGCTTGATCCTGTCGTCGTCGGCAACGATGCGCGCATGGCAGGCGAGCACCAGCTCGAAAGCGCCGCCGACACAGGTTCCGTTGATCGCCGCCACCACAGGCTTGCCGGTCTGCTCCAGCCGCCGGAAGATGCGCCCGAGCCTGCCTGCTTCCTCGAACAGGCGCGCTGTCGCTGCCTCCCGGCCAAGCTCCGACTCGAGCCTCGGAAACTCCGCGAGCAGCGCCTGCAGCATCGACAGGTCGGCGCCGCCGGAGAACGTGT
>CAZXKZ010000061.1:9598-13318 GCA_964641825.1 uncultured Bauldia sp. | reverse complement strand
AAAACCGGCAGGCCCGCAAGGGTCTCGTGGGTTCGAATCCCACCCCATCCGCCAGCGGCCGAGGGCAGTAGCTGCTACAGGGACCGGATGGCTTCCAGAACGTCAGGGGCGATGCGGGTGGTTTCCGCATAGAAGTGGCCCGAGGTGAGGCCGAGCGATTCGAGGATCGTGCCGTATTCCAGAATCTCCGGCGCGGTGACCGCATCCAGTTCACCCGACATCGGAATGATCGTCTTTGCTCCCGCTCGCGCCTGCCACACTGGCATGCCGCGCTCGACCGCGGCGTGCGGATTGCCGCCGTTCAGGTCGATGAGCGAGCCATCCGCCTGGTAACGGCGCCAGTAGGTCTGCGGCAGCAGCACGTCACTGGCGGCGAAGAACGCCGCCCACGGGATGTCCGGCTTGCAGTCCGGCGCGGGATAGATGCAGCCCGATGTTGTCCCGAACAGAAATGTACGTCCGTTCAGCGCCGCGCGCGTCCTGATGATGGAACAGAACGATGACGCCAGCCCGGAAAACTCCGGGCGATTCCAGTCGTTCCGGGCGCCGGCCTTCTCCGATTCAGGGTTCACGAAATAGCCGTCGAGGCCCGCGGGAATGAGAACGCGGGCGACGTACGAGGCTTCCTCCAGGGCGAAGTAGTGGGGGTGCTTATCCCTGTCCGAAGGTACGACTGCCGGCCACCGCCATCCGCACACCGTGATGCCGATAGCGTGGAACTCTGCGATGAGGGCAGGAAGATTGGCGGTCGTGGTCCGGATCGCGACCGATGTGGCGCCGCAGAGGACGGCGTTGCGCCTGAACGCTTCTTCCTCCTCCGGCGATGCGAGATCGACGGCCCAGAGCGTCTTGCTGGTGAGCATGAGCGGGTGCCCTGCCCGCTCAGTCGCCGAAGAGCGCGACCGGCGCGCCGGACACCGGACTTTTCCCGGCGATCGTGATGCCGGTCAGGGGATACCTGGCGAGGAGATCCGGATCGCGGCCGACGCGGAGGCTGGTGACGAACAGCGTCCGCAGGTCCGGGCCGCCGAAGCAGGGCATCGTCGGCGCGGCGACCGGCACCGGGTAGCTGGCAACGATCCGGCCGTCGCGATCGATACGGTTGAGGCGCGCTGCCGAGACACCTGCGCTCCAGTAGTAGCCTTCGGCATCCATCGCCGCACCATCCGGCCGTCCGGTTTCCGCATCGAGCGTGGCGATGCGGGTGCGGTTGCCTATGGCGCCAGTGCCGGGATCGAAGTCCCAACGGTCGAGCCATTGGCCACTCGAATCCGAATGGAACATGGTCCGTCCGTCCGGCGACCAGGCAAGCCCGTTCGACACGATCAGGCCCTCGACCTTCTTCTCGACCTTGCCGTCGGGGCTGACGCGGTAGAGGGAACCGAGCGGCTTGCGGATCGGCAGCCCGCGATCGTCCATCGTGCCGACCCAGAAGGCCCCGTCCGGCCCGACCTTGCCGTCGTTGAGGCGCGTGTCCCGCCCCTGTTCCGGTTCGATCGGTGCGATGTCCTCAAAGCTCTCGGAGGCCGGGTCGAAGAGCCCCACGACGTGACGCAGCGCGACGACCACCTTGCCGGACCGCGCGATCCCCAGCGATCCGACCTCGGACGGGAAGGTCCAATTCTCCACCCGTCCGGTCGCCAGCGTGTGACGATAAACGGTGCGGGCGGAGATATCGCAATAGAGAAGCGCGCCGCCGGCGGCGTCGTAGACCGGGCCCTCGCCTAGCTCACAGCGAACGTCATTCAATGCTTCAAACGCAATCACCGTAATGCATCTCCATGTATCGCGCGGTTGCGGCGTCCATGATGTGCGGCCGCCAATCAGGAAACGAAAGCAGTTTCCATTAGCTCGTGCGTTTTCCCATGACGGAAAACATCGTACGCCCCACAATAGCAATCATCGTACGGTTGCCTCGGTTTCGTGGCGCGCGTATGGTCGATAAGTTGCGGCACAAAAGCATGCCGCATGTGTATGGGAGGGACCCTCATGAAGACAATCCTTACGACAGTGGCGCTCGCCGCTGCGGCCTCTGTCGCCGCATCCGCTGCGCTAGCCCAGTCCGGTTCGGTCGCCAGCGCCGTCGGCGGCTACTCGTTCGAGGACGCGGCGAAGGAAGCGGAAGGTACGAAGAACTTCCACTCCAACGATGGCGTGCTGACCTTCGCGATCGTCACGCACACGGCCGGCAACGGCTTCTTCGACCCGGTCTACGTGGGCGCCAAGGCCGCGGCCGACCTGATCGGAGCGAACATCCTCCTTCTCGGCTCGGAATCGCCGGTCGACGACCCGGCGCGCGCCATCGAAATCACCAACCAGATCCTCCAGGACCCCAATCTCGACGGTCTCATCATGACGACGCCGCAGGTGGGAGCGTATGACGATATCGTTCGCACGGCATTCGCGAACGGCATCCCGGTCGCTACCACCAACTCGTTCGACGGCGGCATCCTGAACCGCAGCAGCATCAGCCACACCGGCCAGGATGCCTCGGCTGCAGCGATCGCCGGCGAGGCGCTCGTCAAGTGCCTGCTCGACAAGGGCGTGGAGAGCGGCACGATCGTGCTGCCGAACTCGACCGCGATGGGCAACATCGAGGTCAACAACCGCGTGACATCCGCCTACAACGCGATCGTCGCCGGGCTGCAGGCAGCCGGCAAGCTGGACGCGTTCACGGTCGATGCCGGTCCGGAAGGCGTCGGCGTCGATGCGGACCCGAACGACCCGGTCAACGCGATCGTGTCTCTGTTCGAGTCGCGCGGCAACGTTGTCGGTGCGTTCGCGGGCAACAACGTCTTCACGCCTGCGCTGGCCCAGGCCGTCGCCCAGACCGGCATGACTAACAACATCTGCGCCTACGGCTTCGACCTCGGCCCGGCGCAGCAGGAGGCCCTCAAGGCAGGCAACCTGACCGGCGCACTCGGTCAGCAGCCGTTCCTCCAGGGCTTCTGGCCGGTCATGCAGCTCTACCTGCAGATCGACCGCGGCGTCGCGGCGGCCAACCTCGACACGCGCGCACAGCTCGTGACGAGCGAGAACGTCGGGCAGGTCGGCGCCCGCTTCGAGAACTAGGCCATCGGCCTACGGACCAAAACGATCGCGAGAGGGCTATGCTCTCTCGCGATTCTCTTGGCGTATCGGGCGCAGGCAGAGACCGCCTAGATGACGACTGCCGCATCATCATCGCTTGGCCGCCGGCCCGCGCAGTTCTTCGGGGGCTGGGAGGTCGGGCTCCTGTCGATGATGGTGCTGCTGTACGTGGCGGGCGCCATCCTCAATCCACGCTTCTTCGGCTCGGCCGACGCCTTCCAGGCGCTCCTGCGCGATAGCGCGCGATACGCCGTCATGGCGGTCGGCATGACGTTCGTCATCGCCAACAAGGACCTCGATCTCTCGGTCGGCTCGACATTCGGCCTGGTGGGCGTGGTCTTCGCCTACGTGTTCAACCCGGCGCACTACGACATGGGAGTCGTGCCGGCAATCGTCGCCTGCTATTACTTGCTGTTTAGCACCGTTGTCGCCGCGGCGGCACGCTGCTCCGTCACGCGCAAGCGGCGCGTCGCTTCTTCAGTAAACTGCGTATCCGGATACTTCTGCAGCAACCGCAAATAGGTGTCTGTGGCATCCTGCCATTTGCCGAGCAGTTCCAGGCACTTGCCCGCTTGCAACAACGCACCAGCCTGCCATTTCGGATAGGCATAGAGAATCTCGGTTTTCAAG
>CAZXKZ010000061.1:0-9588 GCA_964641825.1 uncultured Bauldia sp. | reverse complement strand
TCGCCTGCTTTGCGCTGGGCACGCTGGTCGGCCTCATCAACGGCACGCTGGTGACGATCCTCCGTGTGCCGTCGTTCATCGCCACGCTCACCATGCTGTTCATCGGGCGCGGCTTCATCCTCGGCCTCACCGGCGGGCAATCGATCCTCTACCCGATCAAGGCGCGCGACTATCACTGGTTCTTCCAGATAGGCGAGTTCAACGCGCTCGGCTTCAACAACCAGATCATCGTCGCGCTGGTCGTGGTCGCGATTGGCGCCGTTGTCCTCGCCAAGACGCGCTGGGGCTACGAGACGTTCGCGACCGGCGGCAACGAGCAGGCTGCGATCTACGCCGGCATCCCGACGCGCTGGGTGCGCGTGCGCGCCTACCTGCTCTCTTCGTGGTGTGCCACCATCGCCGGGCTGATGGCCGTGGCGCAGGACAAGGGCACCTCACCGCAGACCGGCCTGACGGCGGAACTCATCGTCATCGCGTCAGTCATCATCGGCGGCGCCTCGATCCTGGGCGGCCGTGGACGCGTGGTCGGAAGCTACCTCGGCGCGCTTCTCGTTGTGCTCATCAACAAGGTGCTGCGCGAGGGCTGGCCGGTGACGCGCACGCTGATGGTCAACGGTGAGGAAGTGCAGGTGCAGGCGGTGTTCACGCTGCCGGCTGGCGCGGTCCCTGCCTTCATCGGCGTGCTTCTCATCATCGCGGTGCTGATCGAGCCGTACATCATCCGCCGGCGCGTGCCGCAGCGGATCTGGGCGTGGGTGACGAGAGGCCCCGCCCCGGCCATTCCCGACAGCGGCGGCGTCGCCATCGAGGGTGCGCAGACCAGAGGCTCGATGGCGGCCGACAAGGCGCTGACTGCTCACGGCCTCGGCAAGTTCTTCGCACGCCGCGATGCGCTGGCGATCACGCTTGCCATCGCGCTTTGGCTGGTAGGCCTCTACCTTCGGCCGGACTACTGGTGGAATCTGCCGAACACTTTTGCGATCCTGCTCAACTATACCGAACTCGCGCTCATCGCCGTCGGGCTCACCTACGTGATCGCCGCCGGCGACATCGACCTTTCCGTCGGCGCGGTCCTCGCGCTCGCCGGCAGCACTGCCGCGTATGCGCTGAAGGTGCTCGGGCTCGATCCGGTGTCAGCAATGTTGCTCGGGCTTGCGGCCGGGACGCTGGCGGGTTTCGTCAACGCGGCGCTGACGGTGTGGCTCGGCATGCCGGCATTCATCGCGACCCTCGGCATGTTCTACATAGCCAGGGGCGTGGCCTCGTGGCTGGTGTCGGGCCAGCAGCTCACCGGCTGGACCGAGGGCTACAATCTGATCGGCCGCAAGGTCGGCGATATCCTGAACTATCTCGGCATACCGCACCCCTCGGGCTTCATCGGCGCGGTGACCGAGGTGGTCAGCGTGCAGACAATCTGGATGCTGCTCGTCGCTGTGGTTGCCGGCATCGTTCTCGCCTACATGCCCTACGGCCAGAAGCTGTATGCCACCGGCGGCAACAAGCGCGCCGCTGACTATGCCGGCATCAACACCAACCGCATCCGCTTCATCGCGCTGATATTCTGTGCCGTTTGCGCGACCATGGCGGGTCTCATCAACATCGCTTACTTCCGCAGCTTCAACCCCGTCGCCGGACAGTTCCGCGAACTCGACGGCATCGCCGCGGTCATCATCGGCGGCGGCTCGATCTTCGGCGGCTATGGCACCATCATCGGGGCGCTCGCCGGCGCTGCGGTCATCACCCTCATCCGCGCGCTGCTGCAGCTCAACGTCGAAGGCTTCACCATGCCGCAGCACTGGATCAACGTCTTCGTCGGCGTGATCCTGATCGCCGCCGTGCTGATCGACATCTGGGTACGGCAGGCCAATATCTTCAGCCTGATGCGTGCGTCATTGTTCGGACGACGCGCCCACCGAAAGCGAGAGGCGGCTCATGCCTGAGACTGGAGCCCAAGGCCACCCGATCGTGCACATGCGCGGGATCAACAAATCCTTCGGCGCCGTGCGCGCGCTGGTCGATGTCGATCTCATCCTCCATCCCGGCGAAATCCTCGGGCTGGTCGGAGACAACTCGGCCGGCAAGTCGACGCTGATGAAAATCCTGACGGGCGCCTACCAGCGCGACTCGGGTGACATCCACGTCGCCGGCAAGGACGTGCACTTCCGCAGCCCGCACGAGAGCCGCGCCGTCGGCATCGAGATGATCTACCAGGACTTCGCGCTCTGCGGGAACATGGACGTCGGGCAGAACATCTTCCTTGGCCGCTGGCCGCAGATCGGTCCCTTCGTCGACCGCAAGACGATGTACGCCGAGGCCGACAAGGTGCTGAAGCGGCTGAAGGTCGATGTGAATTCCGTCTACCAGCGCGTCGAAAGCCTGTCGGGCGGCCGGCAGCAATCAGTGGCTATCGCACGTGCGATCTCGTTCGAGCCGAAGGTAGTGATCCTTGACGAGCCGACCGCAAACCTGTCGGTGATGGCAACGGAGCGGCTTCTGGAAACAATGGTGGAGTTGAAGAAGCAGGGCGTGGCGCAGGTGATCATCTCGCACCGGCTGCAGGACATCTTCGCGGTCGGGGACCGGGTGATGGTGCTGAAGCGCGGGGAGAACGTAGGCGACCGCTATATCCGAAGCACGACCGAGCACGAGGTGCTGGGGCTGATCGTCTCGGGGACGCGGGCCACCGCCCTCACCGCAGACCAGGCGCTGGCCGCCGAAGCGCCGATCCCGGCCTGAACTGGCCTATGGCGAATAGTGAGTAGCGATTAGCCGCGATACGCGATAGGCAGTCGCCTCTACTTGCCGCTGGTTCCTCAGTTCGCCCCTGCATGACCAAGCCCGCGCCCGTCATTTCCTTCGTCAGCCTCGGCTGTCCCAAGGCGCTGGTCGATTCCGAGCGCATCCTCACCCACCTGCGCTCGGAAGGGTATGAGGTCTCCCGGCGGCATGACGGCGCCGACGTCGTAGTGGTGAACACCTGCGGGTTCCTGGACAGCGCCAAGGCGGAATCGCTGGAGGCGATCGGTATCGCGATGCGTGAGAACGGCCGGGTGATCGTCACCGGCTGCATGGGCGCGGAGCCGACCCAGATCCGCGAGCGGTTCCCGGACGTGCTCTCGATCACAGGCCCGCAGCAATATGAGAGCGTGGTGGCGGCTGTGCACGAAGCGGTGCCGCCGGCGCACGACCCGTTCGTCGATCTGGTGCCGCCGCAGGGCATCAAGCTGACACCACGCCACTACGCGTACCTGAAAATCTCGGAAGGCTGCAATCATCGCTGCTCGTTCTGCATCATCCCGAAGCTACGGGGCGATCTCGTCTCGCGGCCGGCTGCGGACGTGTTGCGCGAGGCCGAGCGGCTTGTGAAGGCCGGCGTGAAGGAGATTCTCGTCATCTCGCAGGATACAAGCGCCTACGGGACGGACGTGAAGTATGCGACCAGCCGCTGGCAGGATCGCGACGTGCGCGCGAAGTTTCTCGATCTCACGCGCGAACTGGGCTCGCTCGACGCCTGGGTGCGGCTCCATTACGTCTACCCCTACCCGCACGTCGACGAGGTGATCCCACTGATGGCCGACGGCTCGGTGTTGCCTTACCTCGACATTCCCTTCCAGCATGCGAGCCCGCGCGTGCTGAAGGCGATGCGGCGGCCGGCGGCGCAGGAGAAGACGCTGGAGCGCATCCGCCGCTGGCGCGAGATCAGGCCCGACATCGCCATCCGCTCGACCTTCATCGTCGGCTTTCCCGGCGAGACGGACGAGGACTTCGACATGCTGCTCAACTGGCTGGCGGAAGCGAAGCTCGAGCGCGTCGGCTGCTTTCGTTTCGAGCCGGTGGCCGGGGCGCCGGCGAGCACCCTGCCCGATCCTGTTCCGGCAGAGGTGACTGAGGAACGCTGGCACCGACTGATGCAAGCCCAGCAGGCGATCAGCACCGCCAACCTGAAGAAGAAAGTAGGCCGGCGTGTGCAGGTCATCGTCGACGAGGCGAGCGGCAGAACGGCGAAAGGGCGCACGATCTGGGATGCGCCGGAAATCGACGGTGCCGTCCATCTGACCGGACGGCTGCCGATCCGGACGGGCGATATCGTCACGGCGCGGATCGAGCGGTCCGACGCATACGATCTTTTCGGCCAGGTCGCCTGAATAAGGGCGGCCAGAGCCGCCCTTTATTCGCATCCACAACCGCTACGGGCTCAACTGAAGCTGCAGGTTGGGCAGGTTCTGCAGAATCTCAGGATTGATCTGCAGATTGGGTGGCGGCGGCGGTGGTGGGGGATCTACGCACTCGCCGTTCACCAGCACCTTCGGTGCCACGCAGAGGATCTGGATCGGCACGTCGATCACCGGCGGCTTCGGCGGTTCCGGCGGCGGCGGAGGTGGCGGCGGATCCACGCACTCACCATTCACCACCACCTTCGGCGCCAGACAGAGAATCTGGATGGGAAGGTCCGGAATCTCGATCACCGGTGGCGTGATGATCTGGTTGGGTGCGCAGGTTCCGTTCGGCTGCCGCGTGGTGTTCGGCGGGCATGGATCAACGCACTGTCCGTTGACCATCTCCTTCGGAGCCACGCAGAGAATCTGGATCGGCGGCTCGATGAGCAGCGGCTTGCAGGTGCCGTCAGGCTGCCGCGTGGTCAACGGTGGGCACGGATCGACGCACTGTCCGTTGACCATCTCCTTGGGAGCCACGCAGAGAATCTGCAGCGGTGGCTCGATGAGCAGCGGCTTGCAGGTGCCGTCAGGCTGCCGCGTGGTCAGCGGTGGGCACGGATCAACGCACTGTCCGTTGACCATCTCCTTCGGAGCCACGCAGAGGATCTGAAGCGGCGGCTCGATGAGCAGCGGCTTGCAGGTGCCGTCAGGCTGCCGCGTGGTCAGCGGTGGGCACGGATCCAGGCACTGGCCGTTGACGATCTCCTTCGGCGGCTGGCATTGCGGCGGCGGAGGCGGCGGCAGGAACGGCTTGCACTCCCCGTTCGGCATCGTGTGCTGGAAGCCCGGAGGACAGGGCTGCACGCACTGGCCGTTGAACGGCACCGTCGGGAAGCCGCAGAGCAGCGGCGCACACACGCCGTTGGGCATCGTGTGAACCTGGTTCGGCGGGCACTTGTTGACGCACTTGTTGTTGAACAGCTCCTGGTTCGGCGGACAGACGATCGGCTTGCACTGTCCGTTCTGCAGCGACTCGCCCGGCGGGCAGACGATCGGCACGCACTTGCCCTGAACGATGTCGAGGATCTGACCGGGCGGGCACGAGAACGGCTGGCAGGAATTGCCCTGCAGGAACAGGCCGCCAGGGCAGAAGCAGATGCCACCGAGGTTGATCGCGCCGGGCGGGCACTGGTTCGGCGGTACGCACTGGCCGTTGACGAAAATCGTGTTGGCCGGGCACGAGCAAAGCCCGTTCGGGAGCCTGACCAGACCAGGCGGACAGCTCAGCGGCACGCATTGGCCCTGATAGAAGACGCTGCCCGGCGGACAGACCTGCGGAGGCGGTACGCACTGATTGCCGATCATCACGAAGCCGGGCGGACATTGCGGATAAACGCACTGGCCGTTGATGAACGTGGTGCCCGGAGGACACGTCGGATAGATCAGGCACTGCCCGTTAGCGAAGTAGGTGCCGGGCGGGCACGTCACCGGAGGCGGTGGCGGCGGTTGTGGAGGTTGCGGCGGCGGAGTCGGCGGTGCGCACGGAATGGTGGCGATGCCGCCCATGTAGCCGCGGAAATTGGCGTCGCCGGTCTTGTCGTCGTAGTCGATGAACCATGCTGCCGTGGGCGGCATGTTCTGCGGCTGGAAGACGTTGACCGCGTTGCCCTGGATGCCGTCGACCGGCTGGAAGGCCGGCGGCGCAGAACCATCGCCCGGGTCGAGCAAACGCTCTCCGGTGCTCCACACAGTAGCGCCGCAAGCGCCGGGATTGAGCGTGCCGGACTGCGTATACCCGTAGTTCAACGCAACGCCGCCATCGGCATTGTTGTAGAAGGGCGCGAGGCCGACCGAATACTGGTCCGGTTGCAGGCGCCAGCGCCCGGGGGTGGGATCGCCGGGCGGTTTCGGAACATAGCGCAGCACACGGCTCTGGCCGCCGGACGCGACCTGGTAGAGGTAGTAGTCGCCGGTCGTCCTGCCGCGCTCCGCGAGATACATGCGGCCTTGCTGATCGAAGGTGATCGACGTGATCTCGACACCATCGGCCAGCGACGGAACCTCGACCTCGAGGCGCGCATCGCTGCCCGGGATCGAGCCACTCGGGCGTATGCCCGCTGACCAGACCTGCGGACCCTGGGCGACGGAGTAGTAGAGCCGGTTGTTGTAGACCGCGAGCGCGAAGACACGCCGCGCCGGCGGTGCGAATCCCCAGCTCGCGGGGCTGTCGGTGGTGAACGCGGGGCTGTTGACGCTGACCGGGACCGGTGAGCCGGCCGGGATCGGCGCAAAACCGGCGCCGGGGCGGCCTTCGACGCCATGATCGTAGGTGCCCTTGATGAGACCGTCCTGGCCGAGGCGATAGACGACGCCGGTGGCGCGATCGGCCGCGAAAACCTGCCGCGTGACCGGATCGAAGGCGAGGCCGCCGAGACTTGCCGGCGATCCGATGCCGACCGCACTGAACAGCGAAACCTGCCCGGTTGCGCCGGCTATGCGCCAGATCGAGCCCGGTCCGCCGCCGAGCTCAGGCGGGCCGAACTGGCCGGGCACGAACTGGACGCCGGGGCCACCCTGGCGCTGGCGCTTCAGCAGGCCCTGCGCGTCGGGGCGGAAAACCGAAAGACCGTACGTGGAGGTTGCGGCGAGATAGACATTGGGCTGCGGCGCGTTGTCGATCGCCACGCCAAACACCTGCCCGACCTGCGCGGCGGTGACGGTGAACGACTTCGGCGCTTGCGACAGCACGCCCTGTGCGCCTGGATTGCTGAGATCGACAACGCGGGCCGCAGGCCCGAGCGTGTTGACCGTGAGATAGTCGAACGGGTCGGCATTCTGCGGCGGCGGGTAAGCGACAAACCCGGAGAAGCCGGTGACCACCGCCTGCCCCGGCCGGACGATCGTCTGCTGTTGTGCGAACGCGGCGCCGCCGATGGTGACCGTGACCGCAGTACCGAGGGCCAGCTTTCGGAAGGTCGATCCCACCAAAGACCTGGCAAAAGAAAACGCGCCAGACGGCGCCGCCTGCCGGTGGGTCTGCATGTCGAATCCTCCCGTCTCGCCTGAAGCGAGCGCACACCGACTATAGCCCGAATCCGATCAGGGGCTGTGACCAATTTCACTATCCTCGGCGGAACAGGCTGAACCGAGTCTGAATGAAACTCAGCGAGTGCGAAGGAGATCGGACAGCGCGAGCGCAACCATCTTGGTGGCCGCACAGAGATCGGACAGCTTCAGATGTTCGTCGGCAGCATGAGCGTTGGCTTCGAGGATCGAGCGCGGGCCGGCGCCGTAGAGGACGGTGGGAATCCCGGCGGCGGCGTAGTGGCGGGCATCGGTGTAGAGCGGGACACCAGTGGGGAGGACCGGAACGCCGAGGATCTCCTGCGCCTGCTTTCCGATCGTCTCGACCAGACGGGCGGCGCCCTCGATCGGGCGAAGAGGCTCGGCCAGCATGATGCGCCGGCAGGTGATGGTGATGCCGCTGCCTTCGGGAATCGCCTTTTCGATCAAGTCTATAAGCTCCGCCTCGACCGTTGCGCCCACCTCCTCCGGGATGATGCGGCGGTCGATCCGGAAGGTGACGGTATCGGGCACAACGTTGGTGTTGATGCCGCCCGAGATGAGCCCGACCGTGATCTGCGGCGAGCCTATCCCCTTCTCTGCGCTCACGATTTTGGCGAGACGCCGACGCTCGGCGTAGATGGCGGCGAGGACCGGCACCGCTGCCTCCAGGGCGTCGCGGCCGGTGGCAGGCATAGCCGCATGGGCCTGCCGACCGTGAACCGTCACTTCGAGGTGCAGAACCCCGTTGTGTGCCGTTGTGATTGCGTATGAGAAGCCCGCTGAGATCGCAAGTGTGGCCTTGGTAAGCCCCTCCGCGACCAGCCGGTAGGGGCCTATCATCCCGCCGACCTCTTCGTCGTAGGTGAAATGGAGTTCGACCGTGCCGTCGAGACCAGTGCTGTTGGCTTCGAGCGCCAGGAGCGCGAAGGCATAGGTGGCGAAGTCGGACTTGGAGACGGCAACACCGCGCCCGTAGATAGCGCCATCGCGCTCGACGGCCGCGTATGGATCAACCGTCCAGCCCTCGCCCGGCGGAACGACATCGCCGTGCGCGTTGAGGGCGATAACAGGCCCCTTCCCCCTGCCGAACGTGCGGCGGACGATGAGGTTGGTGGCGCTCACCATGCCGTTGGCGCGCACCACGGCGTCGGGGACGGGATGGCGCTCGACGGTGAAGCCGAGCGCCTGCAGCTCCTGCGCGGCGACCTCGGCGGCCGGTGCGCAGTCCCCGGGCGGGTTGTCGCTCGGAGCGCGAACGAGCGCCCTAAGGAAGGCGACCTCGCGCGGAAAGTTGGCATCGACGGTGTCGACAATGGTCATTGCGGGTTCCCGTTAGCAATCTGGACGATCGTCCGGACAAGGGCCTCGACAGCCAGGCCCATGTCGTCGGCGCTCACGAACTCCAGCGGGTTGTGGCTGATGCCGGCGCGGCAGCGCACGAAGATCATCCCGATGCCGCTGAGGTTGATCATCGCCTGGCCGTCGTGACCGGCGCCGGACATGAGCTCGGGCGGCTTGCTGCCTGTCAGGGAGCGAATGGCGCTCGCAATCGCACTGCGCAGCGGTGGCGCGCACACGGCGACCGGCTTCTCGTGCACGGTCTCGATGCCGATGACCAGCCCGCGTTTCAGCCCGATCTGGCGGGCGCGCTGCCGTATCTCCGCGACCGCGGCTGCCCGCGCCGCATCGTCGGCAGCGCGTACGTCGATACTGAACTCGACGGCGCCGGGAATGACGTTGCTGGCGCCGGGGCTCGCCCTGATCTCCCCCACCGTGCCGACCAGCGATGATTTCGCGCCGGCACGCGCCACATCCTCGATTGCCGTGATGACGTCGGCGGCGCCGGCGAGGGCGTCGTGCCTGACGTTCATGGGGACGGTTCCGGCGTGGCCGCGCTCGCCGCGCACGTGCGCGCGGTAGCGCCCCTGACTGGCGATCGCCGTGACGACGCCCAGCGGCTCGCCGGCCTGATCGAGGACCGGCCCCTGCTCGATGTGGACCTCGAGATAGCCGACGACATCCGGCCGGCGGTAGGACTCGGCTGTCAGGTGATCGGGATCGGCGCCGAACTCGGCGAGCGCATCGCGCATGGTCATTCCGGAGGCATCGGTCATCTCGAGGACCTCCGCCTTCAGGGAGCCGGCGAGTGCCGACGAGGACATCAGCGTCTTGGGGTAGCGCACGCCCTCCTCGTCGCCGAAGGCGAGAACCTCCAGAGCGAATGGAAGCGCGATGCCGCGCGCGCGGATTTCCTCTGCAGCCAGGATGCCCGCCACAACACCGAACGTGCCGTCGTAGCGACCGGCGTCGATGACCGTATCGATGTGCGAGCCAACGAGCAGGCGCTTGCCGGAACGCTCACCTG
>CAZXKZ010000060.1:0-13441 GCA_964641825.1 uncultured Bauldia sp. | reverse complement strand
GCGTCGGAACGTCGAGCACCTGCTCCATCATGCTCATCTTGGAACCGAGGCGGTCGATGAACGGGATGATGAGGTTGAGGCCGGGCGTGAGCGTGCGAATGAAGCGCCCGAAGCGCTCGACGGTGTAGTTGTAGCCCTGCGGCACGATCTTGATGCCGGCGAACAGCGTCAGAACGATCAGGATGACGATCGCTATGACAACCCAACTGAACGCTCCCATGGTATTTCCTCCGCTCCTCGCGCCGCTTCGGCCGGTGCGCTGGCTTTATGCGTGTCCGGCCGCGCCAGCGCAATCCGTCGCCCGATTCATGTGGAGAGGCATACGGTGCGGAGCCAGGAAAAATCAGGCTTTCGACAGCCAACCCGAAAGCTCACGCCGCACGAGCATCTCGATCAGCGCCATGCCTTCCGGGCCGTCGTTGAGGCAGGGAATCGCCGCATAGTCGATGCCGCCGTGCTCGCGGAAGGTCTCACCACCACGGATGGCGATCTCCTCCAGCGTCTCCAGGCAATCGACCGAGAAGCCGGGCATGATGACTGCGAGACGCTTCACGCCACCGTCGGCGAGCTCGGCGATCGTGATGTCGGTATAGGGCTGCAGCCACTCGGCCCGCCCGAAGCGCGACTGGAAGACAGTCCGCAGCTTCGTTGGCGCGAGCCCGGTCCTCTCGCAGAGAAGCCGGGTCGTCTCGAGGCACTGGAGGTAGTAGGGATCGCCCTTGTCGACGTATTCGCGCGGCAGCCCGTGATAGGAGGCGAGAATCAGCTCCGGCTCGAACGGCAGCCGGGCAAGCGATGCCAACATCGTGGTGGCGATCGCGTCGATGTACGCGGGATCGTCATGGTACGGGGGGAGCGTGCGGATCGCCGGCTGCCAGCGCATGCGCTCAAGGGCGCGGAAGGCGTCGTCGTTGGCGGTGGCCGTCGTCGCCGCGGCGTATTGCGGATAGAGCGGCGCAAGCAGGATGCGGTCGCAGCCGGCGGCCTGCAGCGCCGCGATGCGCTTCTTGATCGCCGGCTCGCCGTAGCGCATCGCCCAATCGACCACGACGCCTTCCGACGACAGCCGCTCCCCCAGCTTTGCCGCCTGCGAGCGGGTGATGACGATGAGCGGGCTTTCGTTGCGCTCACGGTCCCAGATCTGCTCGTAGGCGTGCGCGGACTTCTTCGGCCGCGTGGTGAGCACGAAGAGATTGAGGATGGTGAGCCAGTACGGACGCCAGACCTCGATGACACGGGCATCCGACAGGAACTGGCGGAGATAGCGCCTGACCGTCGCGACATCGGTGGCGGCGGGCGAGCCGAGGTTGATCAGGAGCACGCCCACCCGGCCGGCGGCGGGCGGCGGCTGATCTTCAGACGGATTGGCTTGGGATTGCCGAAGGTTAGACGGCGTAGTTGAAGTCATTTTTCCTCGATGCCGAGGCGCAACAATAGGCACGGGCCGCGCATTGTCCACCGCATCGGATGACGCATGCGCGGCGCGGCGAAAATGCACGTGACTCGCTGTCATGCCCCTGCAAGAATTGCCTGATCATAAGATGCTGGCGCCGCACCAAGCGGCATCGTGAACCGACCTCGGAGACCACCGATGAAACGGACGTTTTTGGGCTTTGCGGCAGTTGCCGCGCTGTTGGCCGCCACACCGGCCCTGGCGGAGACATTCACCGTCACTTTCGTCCAGACCAACGACATCGACCGCATGGATGCGGCGGATGATCGCGGCGGCTTCGCCAAGCTCGCTTCGGTGGTGAAAGCCGAGCGGGCCAAGGGCGGCAACGTCTTCTTCGTCCACTCCGGCGACACGCTGTCACCGTCGCTATTGTCCGGCATCGACAAGGGCGAGCACATCATCGACATCCTCAACCACATGAACGTCGACGTGATGGTGCCCGGCAACCACGAGTTCGACTTCGGGCCGGAAATCTTCCAGACGCGGATATCGGAAGCGACGTTCCCGATCGTCTCGGCCAACATCGTCATGCCGGGCGGCGGCGGGCCGGCCAACACCACGCCGACCAGGATCGTCGAGGTCGAGGGCGTCAAGATCGGCTTCTACGGGCTCACCACCGAGGACACGCCGGAAGTCTCCAGCCCCGGCGACATCGTCTTCACCGACTCGGTGGAAACCGGCATCGACACGGCCGAGGACCTGCGCACGGAAGGCGCGGACATCGTCGTTGCGGTCGTCCACACCCCGGTCGACGTCGACATGGCGCTGGCGCGCGCCGGCGCCGCCGACGTGATCCTCTCCGGACACGACGAATTCCTGATGGCCTTCTTCGATGGCGTCCACGTCATCACCGAGTCCTACTCGCAGGGCGACTGGGTAGTCGCGACCGACCTCACCATCACGCGCGAGGAGGAAAACGGCGAGGTCTCGGTGAGCTGGGAGCCGGCCTTCCGCCTCATCGACACGGCCACGACCGAGCCCGACGCCGAAATCGCGGCGCTGGTCGCCTCCTACAACGAGAAGCTCGACACGGCGCTCGGCGCGGTCGTCGGCACCACCACGACGGCCCTCGACAGCCGCCGGGCGACCGTGCGCGGCCAGGAAGCGGCGATCGGCAACCTGATCGCGGACGCCATCCGCGCTACCGTCGATGCGGACGTGGGCATTACCAACGGCGGCGGCATCCGCGCCGACCGCGAATACACCGCCGGCACAGAACTCACCGGCAAGGACATCTTCTCGGAGCTGCCGTTCGGCAACAAGACCGTGAAGCTCGAAGTCACCGGCGAGAACATCCGCGCGGCGCTGGAGAACGGCTTCAGCCAGATCGAGACGGGCGCAGGACGCTTCCCGCAGGTGTCCGGCCTCACCGTCACGGTCGACGTCAACGCACCTCCGGGCGAGCGCGTCACCGATGTCACGATCGGCGGCGCACCGCTCGACCCGGCCAAGGTCTACACCGTCGCCACCAACGATTTCATGGCGGGTGGCGGCGACGGCTACGTGGCGTTCGTCGGGTCGAACAACCTGATCACCGCCGCCGACGCCACGCTGATGGCGAGCCAGGTGATCGACTACATCAAGGCGGCAGGATCGGTAGCGCCGGTGGTCGAGGGCCGGATCGTCCTGGAGCAGTAGGCAGCGGCGACCGGCCGGAGCACTCTGCCAACGTTCCCGGCCGAGGCTGTTTTCAGGCGGACGCGGGAGAGAATCCAGCAAAAGCGGCGCGGCCGGTGTTTACTGGATCCCCTTCTCACGCGGCGCTCGCCGGGGATGACAGCTCGCCATGTCGCCAAAGCGATGCTCGCCCGGGATGACACCGGTTCCCAGCGTCAGGCGTACCGCTCCGCCGCGCGGGCCCGCGCCTTGGCGGCCTCGATCTCACGGTTCTTCGGCGGCGCGTTCGTCTCGAGCGAATCCACCAGCCGGCGGGCGATCCGGGCGACGTCATCGATCGCCTTCTCGAAAACGGCCTCGTTCGCCTTCGACGGATGAGTGAAGCCGCTCAGCTTGCGCACGAACTGGAGCGAGGCGGCGCGCACCTCGTCGTCGGTCGCCGGCGGGTCGAAATTGAACAACGTCCTGATGTTGCGGCACATGGCGCCGTCTCCGTCTGTCTCAAGCTGCCCCGGATTGTGACGCCCGTACCGGTTCGGTCAAGCGCGACGGTCGCCGACGTGCTCCGGCTTGCCCTTGCGCTTGGTCTCCGCGAACTCCTCAAGCTGGCGCTCGCTCATGGAATCGTACATCTCGCGCGAGGCGCCCCTCAGCGCGCTGACCTTCTGCTCGCCGCGCTTGGCCGCCAGGGCCGCTCCCGCGGCCTTCTGCTGGGCTTTCGATTTCGCAGGCATGGACTGCCTCCATCAAACGGTTGGAGCCCCTTGCGCGGAAAGATAGGAGGCTGTTCCCCGCCGTCTAGAGCCGCCCTGCCCGCTCCGCGGCCGCCATGTAGTTGTCGTAAGCGCCGTCGGCGAGCGGGAACCAGCGCAGGGCCGCGTCGCGGAACTCGGTCATGCGATCGTAGATCGTCCTGAACGCCGGGTTCCCGGCGGAGATCTCCGCGTAGACCTCGTCGGCGGCCGCAAGGCAGGCGTCGATCACCTCATCGGGGAATGTGTGCAGCTCGGTGCCGTTCGCGACAAGGCGGGCGAGCGCCGCGGGATTGGCGACATCGTACTGCGCGAGCATGCGCACGTTGACCGCCGCGGAGGCCGTGGTGAGGATCGAGCGATAGAGGGGCGGAAGCTCGTTCCAGGCATCCGCGTTCACCCAGAACATCAGCATCGCGCCGCCTTCCCACCAACCGGGATAGTAGTAATGGCGCGCGACCGAGTTGAGCTGGAAGCTCTCGTCGTCGAACGGGCCGACGAGTTCTGCCGCATCGACGCTGCCGCTGCGGAAGGCATCCAGAATCTGCGCGACCGGCAGCGCCTGCGGCTTCGCGCCGAGCTTGGCGAAGACGCGGCCGGCAAAGCCGCCGACCCGGAACGACAGGCCATCGAAATCCTCGACCGACTCGATCGGATCGCGGAACCAGCCGCCCATCTGCGCACCGGTGTTGCCGCCGAGGAGCGCGCGGATTCCGTAGGTGGCATAGAACTCGTTGAGAAGGTCGAGTCCGCCCGCCTCGTACATCCAGGCGTTCTGCATGCGCGCGTTGAGGCCGAACGGCACAGCCGTGCCGAATGCGAACGTCGGGTCGACGGCAAAGTAGTTGTAGCTCGCCGTCTGGCCCATCTCGACGGTGCGCGCCTTCAAAGCATCGAGCAGCCCGAGCGTCGGCACGACCGCGCCGGTGGGCGAAACCTCGATCTGGAACTGGCCCTCGGTGGCTTCGGCGACGAGCCTGGCCAGCAGGAGCGCGCCCTCGTAGATGATCTTCAGCCCCTGCGGATAATCGGACGCAAGCCGCCAGTGGATCGCCGGCGCGGTGCGGGCGCTCGCCGCCGAGGGCAGCGCCGACACGGCAACCGCTCCGCCGCCCGCCAAGGCTCCTGCTTTCCTCAAGAATGTCCGCCGGTCCATCGCCTGTTTCCTCCCTGGTGCGGGGCGCCGCGTATAGGCTTATATTCACTACCGAACGTTGCCGGTTTCGAAATCCGAGGCAAGCCGGCCAATCTCTTGATGAATCGAGCGTAAATGCCATCGCCGGATCACCAGCCGATCGTCGCGGTCGCCGCCGACACCAAGGAACTCGACGGTTACCGCTGGCAGGCAGTCGTCGAAACCTACCTCCGCGCTGTCATCACCGGCGCCGGCGCCATCCCGCTCATCCTGCCATCGCTGCCCGGTATCGAGGACCTGGACGCCGTCCTCGACCGTGTAGACGGCGTGCTCCTGCCGGGCAGCCGCTCCAACGTCCATCCCAGCCGCTACGGGGAGGCGGAGAACGAGAAGGCGCTGCCGCACGACCCCGGGCGGGACGCGGCCACCCTGCCGCTGATCGCGGCGACGCTCCGGCGCGGGCTTCCCCTGCTCGCGATCTGCCGCGGCATGCAGGAACTGAACGTCGCCCACGGCGGCACGCTCGTCGCGGAGGTGCAGGAACTCGAAGGGCGGCTCGACCACCGCGCGCCGGTCCACGACGACCACGACGTCCGCTTTTCCATCCGGCAGGACGTCGAGGTGCGCCCCGGCGGGGTACTCGCCACGATCCTCGGCGCCGGCACGGTGCGCGTGAACTCGCTCCACCGGCAGGCGATCGGCCGGCTCGGCGACGGCCTTGCCGTGGAGGCGACCGCGCCGGACGGAACCATTGAGGCGGTCAGCGTGACAGGCGCGCGAAACTTCGCCCTCGGCGTGCAATGGCACCCGGAATACTGGGTGGCGAGCGACGAGCCCTCGCGGCGCCTGTTCGCCGCATTCGGCGAAGTGATCCGCGGGCGGCGCGTGCAGCCGATGGCGGCCGCCGAATAAACGGAGCGCGGCCCCAGGCGAGGCCGCACCCGTCCATCCTCCCTTTTCCGCGTCAGGCGAACAGCGGCCGCAGACCGGGGTGCCGGTCCGTGAAGCCGGAGGATTCGAGCCAGCCGTCGAGACCCCATACGTGACCGGCATGCCGCGCGATCAGAAACACCAGAACGCCCGCATAGACGATGTGGGAATCGATGATGAAGTTGTTGGTGTCGCTGATGTAGGGGAAATCCATGTGGGCCAACCAGTAGACCAGCATCAGCAACGCGCCGAACACAGCGCTGACGCGGACCATCAGCCCAACCAGCAGCGACAGGCCGATGAGCAGGTGGCCGTAGGAGACCAGGAACGAGACGGCCGGTGCAATCTCCGGGCTGGCAAGCGGCGCGAACAGCCAGTTGAACGTCGTGGTGCGGCCGAGGAAGCCGGCCACGCTCCAGCCCGGCACGAAGACCTGATGCGATGCGGCGTAGAGGAAGGTCCAGCCCATCGTCAGCCGGAAGAAGAGAATGAAAGCACGATCGGATGTCGCGGTATTCGTCATGGTTGCCCTCCACTTCCAGTCCGCCGCCGGGCGCACCATCGCGCGGGCGCGCGAGACCGACTTTTCCGTTTCTTCTTGTAGAGGCGGCGGGGCGGACAGGCCTTGATCTGGCGCAAACGGCGCCGGCCGGATGGGCGGCTAGGCCGGCGGGCCTGCGGCAAGCGCGCCGCCGAGGAGGACGATGCCGAGCGCAAGCACGAGCAGCGCCGCCAATATCTCCAGGCCGCGGACCACACGATAAGCCACACGGAATCCGTGCCCGCGAGGCGGAGCGCAGCGCCATGGGCGGAGACGGCAAGGATCGCCAGCGCTGCGACCGTGATGCCGGTGCCGACCGCCATCACCAGCGTGGAGGCGACGCCGACGGCGAACATGCCCTGCGACAGCGCGAAAACGAGAACGATGATCGCGCCGGAGCACGGGCGGATGCCAACCGCGAGCACCGCCGAAGCCATCGCGGCCAGCGAGGAGCGTTTGGCCTGCTGAGCAGGCGCATGGACGTGGTCATGCTGATGGGCATGATGATCGTGATGCGCGTGCGCGTGCACATGATTGTGGTCGTCATGATGATCGTGCGCGTGACCGGTGGCGGATGCGTCGTGATGATGGTGGTGGTGATGATGATGCCCGCCGCCCAGCGTCTTGGACCAGAGAAGCCACAGGCCGACCAGAACGATCAGCGCGTAGCTGACGATCTCGATCCATTGGGTGGCGACGGTCATGGTCTGCGCCGCCGCCCGGAAGACGAGCACCGCGACGGCGACGATGGCGATGGCGCTGAACGCCTGGACGAACGCGGAGGCGAACGAGATGAGAATCCCTCGCCGAAGTGTCTCGCCGGTGGCGAACAGGTAGGATGTGATGACCGCCTTGCCGTGACCGGGGCCGGCGGCATGGAAGATGCCGTAGAGGAACGACAGGCCGAGCAGCAGGAAGGCGGCGCGGCCATCGGCCCTGATCTCAGCGAAGGTGCCGGTGAGCGTCTTGTAGAACTCAGCCTGGCGCTGGCCGACCCAGATGAAGAACGGACCGAGCGGCCCGGCAAACCAAGCAGTGCCCGGCGCCTCGGAGACGCCAATGCCGAACGGGCTCGGCGGCTGCCGCGGAGGGGGCTCAGGCGCCGGCGCGGCCGGCGCCGCAGTCGGCGCGATGCCTGCGCACTCGACTACGATGACGTTCGCCAGCACCGAGGCAGCGGCCACGAGATCATCCGGAATCTCGCGCTGGTCCATCGGGATCTGGCTGAGGATCGCCATGGTCTGCGCGTCGAGCTCCTGCGGCGGATGGAAGGTCGCAGTGCAGCCTTCCGGCGCCCCGTCGAGGACAGCCGGAACATCGCCGGCAAACGTGAACGCGACGAAATACTCGGGGTCGAAGACCTCGAGCATCGCCGGCGTCGTCAGGACCGCCGGCTGCTGCAGGGGCAGCGTGTAGTAAAGGGTGAGCCGGACGCCATCGTAGCGCAGGAAGTATTCGCTGGGCGGACTGAAATCGATCTCGGTGTCGCCGACCCGAAGGTAAGTGAAGAAGGCGAACTCCTGGAGCGACTCGATGTTGACCTTGGCGAGCGGGTCGAGCTCCTCGGCGCTGAACGTGCCGTCGCCGTCCGCGTCGAGGTTGAGCGTGGCATAGGACGAGAAGGCCTCGTCGAACTGCCAGATATTGCGGATGGCGGCGATCCGCCCTTCCCCGTCGAACACGATCTCGGCGCGCGCGTCGACGAACACGTGCGGATGCGCCGCCGCCGGACCGGCAAACGCAAGCAGCACAGCCGCGAGGATCGCGATGTGGCGGAGGAGCACCGTCAAAGCGGACCGGTGATGGCCGCCGAGTGCGGCCAAATCGAGACGGCGCCTAGCCAAGGAGCGAGCGGGCAACAGCGATGAGCGCACGGTCGCGTCCCGGCGGCCCGATCACGGAAAGCCCGAGCGGGCAGCCATCGACTGTGGCGACCGGCATCGTGATCTGGGGACATCCCGACAGGCCGGAGATGCACAAAATCTGGAGCGCGCGCTGGCGGAAGCCTTCGAACTCCGCTTCGGTCGACGCAAGCAGCGGCGCGATGGTCGGCACGGTGGGAAGCACGATCACCGTATCCTTGCCGACGAGGTCGTGAACCCTGCGCATGATGGCGATGCGGGCATCGCGGGCCGCCTCGTAGTCGGCCGCCGTGATGCGGCTCGACACCTCGAACCGCTCGGCGACGGCGGGGTTAAGCTGCGGCTTGCGCTCGGTGATCCACGGACCATGCACGCGCCAGGCCTCGTAGCCCTGCATGGTGCGGAAGACCGGCAGCCAGGTTTCGAGGCCATCGGGGGAGACCGTGACATGGCCGGGCGCGGCGAAGCGGGCGGACAGGCGTTGGACCGCCGGCGCGAGCGCGGCATCGTCGGCTTCAGCGAGGAGCCGCGCGAAGGCGTCGTCGGCTATGACCATGCGTGACAGCGGCGGACCTTCGACATCCTCTCCCAGAAGGACGGTGCCGACGCGCTCGTAAAGCTCGGGCGTGCGGGCAAACCAGCCGACGGTATCGAAGCTCGCCGCGAGCGGCATCGTCCCACCGATATCGATGCGCCCGTAGGTGGTGCGGAGCCCGACGAGCCCGCAGAACGAGGCCGGCGCGCGGACGGAGCCGCCGGTGTCACTGCCGAGCGCGATATCGACGAGGCCGGCGGCGACGGCCGCCGCCGAACCGGAGGACGAGCCGCCGGGGACGCGATCGGGCGCAGCGGGATTGACGGGCGTACCGAAGTGCTCGTTGCGGCCGTCGAGGGAGAAGGCAAGCTCGGCGGTGTGCGTCTTGCCGACGAAGCGCGCGCCGGCGTCGAGCAGCTTCTGGACCACCGGCGCGTTGGCGGTGGCGGGTGGGCTCTCGGCACGCTTCTCGGGATTGCCGCAGCCGGTGACATAGCCGGCAACGTCGAAGATGTCCTTGACGGCGAAGGTCAAACCGGCGAGCGGGCCGCTTTCGGCGTTGGTTACCCTGACCTCGGGGTAGTCGATGAAGGCGTGGACGGGATCGTTCGGGATCGGCATGGCGCGACCATACAGATTCGGGCGGGGAAAGGCAGGGGTGGCGGGCGGGCGCTTGCCAAGGGACTGGATCCCCGCTTTCGCGGGGATGAGCGGAGGTGGGACCCGCCCGCCCTACTCGCCGAGCGCGATGCCGTCGGCGCGGGGGTCGGACGCGCCGAACATCCGGCCGTCGGCGCGGCGGACGATCATGCCAGCGTGGCCCATGGAATCGGCATAGCCGTCGCCGAGGACGAGAATGTTGTGGCCGGCACGCTCGAGGGCGGCGACGAGATCGGGATCGAAGCGATTCTCCATCGTGACCTCGGCCTCACCGCCCGCTTCGCGACCGAAGCGCCAGCGCGGGGCGGCCACCGCATCGCCGGGCTCCTCGCCGAGCACGTATCGCGAGAAAATCTGCGCCTGGAACTGCGGCTGGCCGTCGCCGCCCATGGAGCCGTAGACCATGGTGCGGCCATCGTCGAAGCGGGCGAGCGGCGGGTTGAGGGTGTGGAACGGCTTCTTGCCGGGCGCGAGCGCGTTCCGCGACTTCGGATCGAGCGAGAACCCGTAGCCGCGATTGTGCCAGAGGACGCCGGTGCGCGGCGACACGACGCCGGAGCCGAAGGCCCAGAACAGCGACTGGATGAAGGAGACGGCGACACCGTTCCTGTCGATGGCGCCCATCCAGACGGTGTCGCCGCCACGCTCGCGGGCCGGCCACGGCGCGGCGCGCTTCCGGTCGATGGTGAGCGCCTCGGCATCGAGCCAGACGGGATCAAGAAACGGCGCGACATCGCCGGAATGGACGGGATCGGCGACCTCGGCATCGCGCACGGCGACGGCGCGCTTGGTCGCCTCGATGAGTCCGTGCATGTGATCGAACGATTCGGCGCGCTTGACCTTCAGTCGCTCGAACAAGCCGAGGATAATGAGCGAGGCAACTCCCTGCGTAGGCGGTGGGGTGTTGAAGATGGTGGAATCCTCGAGGCGTACGGACAGCGGCGCGACCAGCCGCGCCTCATGGGCGCGTAGGTCCTCGCGCGTAACAGGACTGCCGGCGGCTTCGAGATCGGCGGCGAGCGTGGCGGCGACATCGCCCCGGTAGAAATCGGCAAAGCCAGCATGGGCGAGCCGGTCGAGGGTGTCGGCGAGGCGCTCCTGCACCAGCGTATCGTTGGCGGCGTGAGGCTTGCCGCCGGGCATGAAGACGCCTGCAAAGCCCGGCGAACTCTGGACGTCCTCGCGGTCCTCAAGGGCATGGCGGGCCTGCGAGCGCGTGACCGGCATGCCCGAGCGGGCGTGCCGGATGGCATCGGCGAGGAGTTCCGTCCGCGGAACCCGGCCGCCCAGGGCCGCCGCGACCTCCAGCATCAGCGTCCACGACGAGACGGCGCCGGCCACCGTCACCGCTGCATCGGCGCCGCGGGCAGGCATCCGGTCGTAGCCGGCCTTGCCGTAGCGGGCGAGCGTGGCAAGCGCGCCGGCGCGGCCGGAGGCATCGATGGCGCGCGGCGGCCTGCCTGGCTCGGCGATCAGCGCGAAGGCATCGCCGCCGATGCCGGTCATGTGCGGGTAGACGACGGCGATTGTCGCCGCCATGCCGACCATCGCCTCCAGCGCGTTGCCGCCGGCGCGCAGGATCTCGGCGCCGGTCTCGGATGCGAGCCGGTGCGGCGCCGTCACCATTCCCTTCTCGCCGATGACCATTTCGCTCATTTCGTCCCCTGCCCGTCTCACTCGCGCCGCGTAGCGATTCGTTGCATCCAGTAAACGACGCCGGCCACGGTGTGTACTGCATCCTCGCTTTCGCGAGGATGACATCGGTTGACATGCAACTTATCGGTTGCCTATTATCATGCCCATGGACGAGGTCTTCAAGGCTCTCGCCGACCCGACGCGCCGCGAACTGCTCGACCGGCTGCGCGCCGACAACGGCCAGACCCTGAACGAGCTCTGTGACCGGCTGGCCATGAGCAGACAGGCCGTGAGCAAGCACCTCGCCATCCTGGAAGACGCCAACCTCGTGGCGACGGTCCGCCGCGGGCGGGAGAAGCTGCACTACCTGAACCCGGTTCCGATCGGCGAGATCCATGACCGCTGGATCGGCAAGTATGAACGCGCGCGGATCGCGGCCCTGGCCGACCTGAAACGCGCCCTCGAGGACAAAGACGATGGCTAAGCCCGAGCTTGTGTACGTCCACCACATCAAAACGACGCCCGAGAAGGTCTGGCAGGCGCTGACCGACCCTGCCTTCACCGCGCGCTATTGGTACGGCACGCGGCTGGAATCGGACTGGCAGGTCGGCTCACCGATCACCTTCGTGAAGCCGCAGGGCGAGCCCGACACCGGCAAGGTGCTCGTCGCCGACAAGCCGCGGAAGCTCGCCTTTTCCTGGCATATCGCCTGGGGCGACATGGCCAAGGAGCCGGACTCCCGCGTCACCTTCACGATCGAGCCCGAAGGCGACGGCGTGAAGCTGACGGTGGTCCACGAGGACTTCATCGAAGGCAGCCTCGTGAAGGAGGCGATGGAGAAAGGCGGCTGGCCGCCCATCCTTGCCGGGCTCGTTAAGGCGCTGGAGGAAGGGTAGCGGGGGCACCCGCCTCGTTCGTCGTGCCTGAGTCTTCGTTCGCGAAAAATCCGCCGCAGGTCGAAAAAATTCTTGATTGTGAAACCTTTCGAGCATATCTCCCCGCTTGCCCAAATTCGCACGTGCCTGTGGTCGCAGCATTTGTCCGAGGGCGAACCGCCGGGAAGATCCCGGACGCTTCGAAGGACAGCGGCTTAAAGCAACGACGTAGCGGGCTTTTTTGGTCTCCGCCGGCAGTCCAACGCCGGCAGTACTGAAGAGGCACTACTTCTTGCCGGCCGTGCGGAACGGGTCTCCCGATCCAAACGAAGGCAGCGACGGAACGGACTGCCCTGTCCCTCCGATGACTGCCAACCGGAAAACCAGCCGACGATGAGTCGGCAAACCGGCGCTCAGCGTTAGCGGCGCGATCGTCTCCATCGCGATCGGCCGAACACGAAGCGCGCCGGCGGTTTCAACCTCGTTTGGCCTTGGGGAGCACCCTGAGAATGACCGACCGTATCCGCGAATTCCTGCGCCACCGACGACCCGAAGGCCCCTGCCTCGTCGTCGACACCGAAGTCGTGCGCGAGAACTTCCTGGCATTCGCGAAAGCGCTGCCGGACAGCCGCGTCTACTACGCCGTCAAGGCGAACCCGGCGCCGGAAATCCTGAAGCTGCTCGCCGAGCTCGGCTCGTCGTTCGACTGCGCCTCGATCCCCGAGATCGACATGGTGCTGGCCGCCGGCGCCAAGCCCGACCGCATCTCCTTCGGCAACACGATCAAGAAGGAGCGCGACATCGCTGCGGCGCACGCGCGCGGCATCCGCCTGTTCGCCGTCGATTCCGTCGAGGAGGCCGAGAAGGTCGCCCGCGCGGCGCCGGGCGCACGCGTGTTCTGCCGCATCCTCTGCGCCGGCGACGGCGCCGAGTGGCCGCTGTCGCGCAAGTTCGGCTGCGACCCGGACGTCGCCATCGGCGTGCTGGAGCATGCCTACCGCCTCGGGCTCGACGCCTACGGCGTGTCGTTCCACGTCGGCTCGCAGCAGCCCAACACGGAAGCCTGGGACGCGGCGCTGAAGGCGGCGGCGGAGGTGTTCCGCACCCTGTCGGACCGCGGCATCCAGCTCCGCATGGTGAACCTCGGCGGCGGCTTCCCCGCGAAGTACCTGAAGAAGGTGCCGCTGGTGAAGCAGTACGGCCGCGCGATCCTGTCGGCGCTCCGCAAGCACTTCGGCAACCGCATCCCGGAGACGATCATCGAGCCGGGCCGCGGCATGGTGGGCGACGCCGGCGTGATCAAGGCGGAGGTCGTACTCATCTCGAAGAAGTCGAAGGACGAAGGCGACCTGCGCTGGGTCTATCTCGACATCGGCAAGTTCGGCGGGCTGGCCGAGACGATGGACGAGGCGATCCGCTACCCGATCGTCACCGGGCGGGACGCGG
>CAZXKZ010000059.1:12427-13655 GCA_964641825.1 uncultured Bauldia sp. | reverse complement strand
ATCGTCTCGGCCGCGGCCCGCGCTTCGGCCTGCGCGGCGCGGTCTTCCTCGACACGCGAGCGCTGGATGCCGAGGCTGGCGGCGAGCTGTTCGATTTCGCCCGGCGCGGCGAGCTCTGCGCGGATGCCTTCCGCCATCGCACGTAGGTCGCCGATGTCAGTTCCGAGGCGGGAGAGGGCCTCGTGCAAGCCGGCACGCCGCGTCGCGCTGCGGTTCTCCTCACGC
This sequence comes from uncultured Bauldia sp., assembly GCA_964641825.1. GTDB lineage: Bacteria > Pseudomonadota > Alphaproteobacteria > Rhizobiales > Kaistiaceae > DASZQY01. The sequence goes on along the minus strand of CAZXKZ010000059.1, from coordinate 13,430 downwards.
TCAGCCTCCGCATGCGCGCTGCGCGCGGCATCGAGCGCCGACCTGGCGGCGCGCAACGTGTCGCGCGCGGCCTGCTCCGCCTGCATAGCAGTGCGGAGGCCGACTTCCGCCGTGTCGCGGGCGGCGCGGGCGTCGGCAGCGCGGGCGGCAGCCGGTTCGCGCGCGGCGGCGAGCGCGGTTAGACGGTTGCGCTGGGCAAGGCGCTGGGCGGAGGAGGCGGGCGCCTCGGCCGTCGCAACGAAACCGTCCCACCGCCAGAGGTCGCCCTCTCGGCTGACCAGCCGCTGGCCGGGCCGGAGCGATGGCTGCAGCCGCGCTCCTTCCGCGCGATCCACTAGCCCGGTGTGGACAAGACGGCGCCGCAGGCTCGCCGGCACGCGGACATGGTCGGCGAGGGTGGCCACGCCCGGAGGAAGCTGAACGTCGTCAGGCGCGTGGTCGAGATCGCGCCAATGCGCCGCCGCGTCGAGATCGAGCGAGGCTTCGAGATCATCCCCGAAGGCAGCGGCAAGTGCGGCCTCGTAGCCATCCTCGGCAGAGACGACATCGATGACCGGTGCGCGGCCGTCCCGGTCGGCGGCAAGCACCGCGGAAAGCGTCGCCGCCTCGGTTTCGATGCGATCGAGCGCGCGTTCGGCCTCGGCGAGTGCCTCGCGGGCAGCAGTCGCTGCCTCGCGCGCCCTCGCCAGCTCGGCCTCGGCCTGGCTCGCCTGCGTCTCAGCCGACGCCTGCTCCATCTCTGCGGCAGATACGGCGGACAAAGCCTCGGCCGTGCGTGCGCCATGATCGACGCCACCGAGCGACAGAAGCTCCCCCTCGACAGTCGCGATTTCAGCGGAAAGGCGCTCCGTGCGCGCCTCGGCATCGACGGCGGCCTTCTCGCGCTCCCTGCGGTGGGCGGTCGCCATGGCGAAGCGCGACGTGAGGTCGGCGAGGGCCGCCTCGCTTTCGGCGAGGGCCGATTCCGCAGCGCGGCGGGCAGCGGCAGCATTCGCCTGCCGCT
>CAZXKZ010000059.1:0-12417 GCA_964641825.1 uncultured Bauldia sp. | reverse complement strand
GTTGGCGGCCTCGAGCCCGGCTTCCTCCTCGTCGAGGCGCACGAGCACGGCGCGGTTGTCGGCAATCATGCCCTGCTCGCGGGCGATATCCTCGCCGAGCTGTGCAAGCCGCCGGTCAAGCTCGCCAAGGCGGGCGGTGACGCGCGTCTCCTCGGCGTCGAGCGCCTCCGCGGCATGCTTAAGCCGCTGCAGCGCAGCCCCGGCTCGCGCGGCCTCCTCGCGGAGCGCCGGCATCGCGGCGGCAGTCTCGGCCTCGATGCGCGCGGCGTTCGCCTGCTCGGCGGTGCGGTCGTTCGCATCATCGGCGGCGGAGGCAGCAGCGGCGTTCGCCTCAGCGACCGCAGCGGTCGCGTCGCGCCAGCGCAGATGCAGGACGGCCGCCTCGGCCTTCCGGATCTCGCCGGAGAGATTGCGGTAGCGGGTCGCCTGCCGCGCCTGGCGCTTCAGCGCTTCATACTGCTGCTCGATCTCCGAAATTACGTCGTCGAGGCGGGCGAGGTTCTGTTCAGCGGCGCGGAGACGCAGTTCCGCCTCGTGGCGACGACCGTGGAGCCCGGAGATGCCGGCGGCTTCCTCCAGCAGCGCGCGCCGGTCGACCGGCTTGGCCGCGATCAGCTCGCCGATCTTGCCCTGTCCGACAATGGCCGGGGAGTGAGCGCCGGTGGAGGCGTCGGCGAACAGGAGCTGCACGTCGCGCGCCCGCACGTCCTTGCCGTTGATGCGATAGACCGAGCCCGCCTCGCGTTCGATGCGGCGGGTGACCTCGAGAAGATCGGCATCGTTGAAGGCCGCAGGGGCGGCGCGGTCGCCGTTGTCGATCGCCAGCGACACCTCGGCGGTGTTGCGCGCCGGGCGGTTGAGGCTGCCCTGGAAGATCACGTCGTCCATGCCGGACGCGCGCATGTTCTTGTAGGAGCTCTCGCCCATCACCCAGCGGAGCGCCTCGACGAGATTCGATTTGCCGCAGCCGTTGGGGCCGACGACGCCGGTGAGCCCCGGCTCGATCACGAATTCGGTAGGCTCGACGAAGGACTTGAAGCCGAGCAGCCGCAGGCGATTGAACTTCACCGGGACCTCTCCAGCACGGAGAAGCGATGGCGCGGGGCGTCAAAAGCCCCGCGACCCGGTGCGGTTTCAGCCGCCGAGCGCCGCGTCGAATGCCTCAAGCGATTGCTCTCCTCTGAGTTGCGTACCGTTGACGAAGAAAGTCGGCGTCGAGTTGACGCCGAACTCGCTGGTCGCACGGTCCTTCACCCAGTTCACTCCGTCCAGTATCTCCTGATTCGTCAAGCATGCCTGGAACGACTCCTGTGTGAAGCCGGCCTGGCGCACGAGATTGCGGAGCGCGGTCGTGGGGTCCTGCACGAAGGCCCACTGGCGCTGGTTGTCGAAGAGGAGGTCGACAATCGCGAACTGACGGTCGGCGGGCGCGCAGCGGGCGATCATGATGGCGGCGGTGGCCAGCGGATCGAGCGGATACTCGCGGAACAGGAAGCGCACCTTGCCGGTGTCGATGTACTTCTCCTTGAATGCATCGAAGACCTCGGCGTGGAAGCGCTGGCAGTGCGGGCAGGTCATGGAGGCGTACTCGATGACCACGTTCGGCGCGTTGGCATCGCCGAGCGCCATTTCGCCGAGCGGGCCGGCCACCATCAGCGCGCCGCCCTGCGACGATTGGGCCGGCGTGGTGCCCGCTGCCGCGTCAGCCTCGATCACCACCGCATCCTGCCGGTTGAGGAAGAAGTAGAGGGCGCCGGCTGCAACGACGACGACGGCAGCTATGGCGATAAGCAGTTGCCTTGAATTCAGGGCCACGTTCGGTTTCCTCGGGTTTTCGCGCGTGCGGGCCGCCTCATCCGCGGCGACATCTGTGGTTCGATTGTGGCGGTTTGACCGTTCCGCCGGCCATTTGGCAAGTCACTCGGCTGTTACCGGCGCTCTTCGCCGAGCACGCTACGGCCGAGACGCTGAAGGGCGGCGCGGAGCGGCTTGCTCTCGACGGCTGCAACCGTTGCACCGAGCCGCGCTTCCTCGGCGGCAGCCAGCGGAGCGCGTTCCTTGCGGTCGGAGGCGCCAGAGCCGCCGACCGGGGCCTGCACGATCCGCACCTGGCCGACGGCGGCATACCCGAGGAAGGCGTTGACACGCTCGACGACCTGCCCGGCCTCGTGCTGGAACAGCACGGCTTTCGGCCCGTCGATGCGGACGACGAGAACCGCGGCCTTGCCCTCGTTGGCAGCCCCGCGCGGCCAGACGATCCTGTCGGGCCGGGTGCAGCCGGCAAACGGCGCGCCGACGATGGAGGGCCAGGCCGCGATGAGGTCGCCCGCAGCGAATCCACGCCGCGCAGTGAGTGGCGCGATCGTCTTTCCGACAAGCTCGGACAGCATCACAGGCCCGCGCCGACGCGGGCGGTCGTCCGGTTTTTTTCGTTCGTCGACCATCACGATGCGGTTTGTCGCATGCGGCGGCAGCGACGTGAAGCGTGACGCTCTCGCGTCGCTCTGCCGCAACGCCAATCATGGGGAAATCGGAGAAAGTCTTTGTATTTCAATGTTGTAGGTATCACAGCGGCTTCCTTGACACTATCCGGCACCCTAACTAGTGTGCGCGCGGATTTCGTTGAGTTGGGCGGGAATCTCAGGCTTTTCTTCTTCTCTGGAGCGCGGGTTGGCGGGCAAGCGGGACAACGTGCCGAAGCCTTCGACGCCTGAGCGCGACACGCGGGAGAACGAGCTTTCCGAACGGTTGCGGGATCTGGACCGGGAGCTTGACCTTCATCGGGCTTCGCGCGAAAGCGCTGCGCCTGTTGAAGAAGAGCCGGCAGCCCGACGCTATGGGACGGCGCTCCGCATGGGCGCGGACTTCGTGGCGGGCGTGGTGGTCGGCGGTGCAATCGGTTGGGGTGTCGATCGCCTTTTCGGGATAGCGCCCTGGGGCCTGATCGTCTTCGTACTGCTGGGTTTTGCTGCCGGCATACTGACCGTGCTCAGGTCTGCCGGGATGGTGCCACCGGGACCGCCGGGTCCGGACGACAAGGTGTAAGGGAAGCGAATTGGCGACCGATCCGATCCATCAGTTTCAGATCCAGAAGATCGTGCCCATCGAGATCGGAGGGCTGGACCTATCCTTCACCAATTCGTCGCTGTTCATGGTGCTGACCGTCGCGGGTGCCGCGGCATTCCTGCTCATCCCGACACGCAGCCAGGCCGTGGTCCCCGGCCGGTGGCAGTCGGCGGCGGAGTTGGTCTACGAGTTCGTCGCCAAGACGTTGCGCGATTCGGCGGGCAAGGAGGGGATGCGATTCTTCCCCTTCGTCTTCTCGCTGTTCATGTTCATCCTGGTGGCGAACCTGTGGGGGATGTTCCCCTATTTCTTCACGGTCACCTCGCACATCATCGTCACTGCGGCGCTCGCCATCGCCGTCATCCTGACGGTGATCGTCTACGGCCTCTGGAAGCACAAGCTCCGCTTCTTCAAGTTGTTCGTGCCGAGCGGCCTGCCGAAGGTGCTGCTGCCGTTCATCGTCTTCATCGAGGTACTGTCGTTCATCTCGCGGCCGATCTCGCTGTCGATCCGGCTTTTCGCCAACATGCTCGCCGGCCACATCACGCTGAAGGTGTTCGCCGGTTTCGTCGCTACGCTGGGCTCACTCGGTGTCGTCGGTATCCTCGGCTCTGTCCTGCCGCTCGCCGCAACGGTGGCGCTGACCGCGCTGGAGTTTCTCGTCGCGGGCATCCAGGCCTACGTCTTCGCCATTCTGACCAGCCTCTACCTCAACGACGCCCTCCACCCGGGCCACTGATTTTTCGGACAAGCAAGGAGCCAGACGAAAATGGAAGCGGAAGCAGCAAAGTTCATCGGCGCGGGCATCGCGTGTATCGGCATGGGCGCGGCCGGCGTCGGCGTGGGCCACATCTTCGGCAACTATCTCGCTGGCGCGATCCGCAATCCGGCCGCCGCGCAGGGCCAGTTCACCAACCTGATCTTCGGGTTCGCAGTGACGGAAGCTCTCGGCATCTTCTCGTTCCTCGTCGCCCTCATTCTTCTGTTCGGCTAGACGCGGCGCGCTGATCCAGGGACCGCCAGATGGCAACAGCCCCGGTCGAAGAACATGACGTAGTGCCGGGCGGCACGGGCGCAGTCGTCGAGACCGCGGAGGAACACGCCGTGTTCCCTCCGTTCGATTCGACCACGTTCGCCTCGCAGCTCTTCTGGCTCGCGATCACGTTCCTGCTGCTCTACTGGCTGATCGCCAAGATCGCGATCCCGCGCATCTCCGGCATCATCAATGCGCGCGCGGGCCGCATAGCCGACGACCTCGGCGCGGCCGAGAAGGCGAAAGCCGACTCTGAAGCCGCGCGCGAGAGCTACGAAAAGGCGCTGGCCGAGGCACGTGGCAAGGGCTTTGCCATAGCCGAGGAGGCGCGCAGCGCCGCCAAGGCGGCTGCCGACAGCGACCGCAAGGGCATCGAGGCGGCGCTCGCCACAAAGCTCGTCGACGCCGAGACGCGCATCGCCGGCATCAAGTCGCGCGCCCTTGCCGAAGTCGGCACGATCGCCGGCGAGGCTGCCGAGGCAATCGTCAAGACGCTGGGCGGTGCCGACGTGGCGCGGCAGGAGATCGAAAGCGCGGTTTCCGAGTCTCTGGCCGGGAGGCGCCCCGATGCTGTCTGACGCCACCTTCTGGGCCCTCGTCGGCCTGGTCCTGTTCTTTGCGCTCATCATCTACCTCAAGGTTCCGCGCCAGCTCGGCGGGGCGCTCGATCGGCGCGCCGAGGCAATCCGCGGCGAACTTGACCAGACCCGCAAGCTCCGCGAGGAAGCCGAGACGCTGCTCGCCGACTACAAGCGCCGCGCCGTCGAAGCGACCAACGAGGCTTCGGCCATCGTCGATCAGGCCCGGCGGGAAGCGGAGGCACTGACCGCCGAGGCAAAGCAGCGGATGGAGGAATACGTCGCCAGCCGCACGCGCCTCGCCGAGCAGAAGATCGCACAGGCCGAGCAACAGGCCGTTCAGGAAGTGCGCGCCCTGTCAGCCGATGTGGCGGTGGCTGCGGCGGAGAAGATCCTCGCAGCCAAGGTCAAGGGCGAGGCGGCGGCCGCGCTTGTGGAGCAGGCGATAAGCGACGTCAGGTCGAAGCTGAACTAGCCGGCACCGCGGCAGCACTCGTCGCGGCTAGATTTCCAGGATCAGTTGCTGCTCGCGCACCGGCGCGAAGCTCTGCCTGTGCTGCGGGCAGGGGCCGAGCTCGCGAAGCGCCGCGAAATGATCCGGGGTGGAATAGCCCTTGTGGCCCTCGAAGCCATACCCCGGATAGGCGCGGCCGACGTTCGCCATGAGGCGGTCGCGGGTGACCTTGGCGATGACGGACGCCGCGGCGATGGAGACGGACAGACCGTCGCCGCCGATGATTGCCTCGCAGGGACAAGGCAGGTTCGGCGGCTTCATGTTGCCATCGACCAGCACTGCATCGGGCCTCAGGGGCAGACCGGCGACCGCGCGGCTCATCGCCCACAGCGACGCGCGCAGGATGTTCATGCGGTCGATGCGGGCGCGGCTGGCGACGGCGATGGAGACCGACGCCCGCGCGAGAATCAGCTCGTAGAGACGCTCGCGGTCGGAAAGCGACAGCCGCTTCGAATCGTCGAGGCCGTCCGGATAGCGACCGCGCTCGAACACCACCGCCGCCACGACCACCGGGCCTGCGAGCGGTCCGCGGCCTGCTTCGTCGACGCCAGCGACGATCCGTGCGCCGCGGCGCCTGGCCCGGCGTTCATACCGGTCGGTCGGCTGCGAGAGTTCTTCGGCGACGGAGGCCGAATCGGGAACCGGCATATCCATGCCGGAGAGCGTGGCCGGAGATACCGGCAAGCGCAAGGCGCGAGGCTGACGTTATGCCCGCCGTCCCAACAACCCTGGGATGGATTCGTAGAGCGCGTGGAGGCCGAAGCCGATGAAGATGAGCCCGGAGCCGCGTGCGATCCAGATGTCGTGGCGCTGGTAGAACCGCCGGACCCACCCGGCGCCGACGAAGGTGATGAGGATGATGTCGGCCACGATGAAGCCGGCGCAGGCAGCGGCGAGAAGGACGGGGAACGCGGACCACGAAAGCTGATCGGCGGACCCGGACAGGAGGGCCGTGAACATGGCGATCGCCACCGGGTAGCCCTTGGGGTTGGTCAGCCCGAACGCGAGGCCGCGCAGGAGCGGCCGCTTCGGCTCGGCGGCAAGGCGCCCCGAGGCATCGCGCCTGGCGCGGAGCGCGGTGATGCCGAGCCAGCAGAGATAGAGGCCGCAGACCACGCCAAGGGCATCGAAGAAGCCGCGTCCGATCGAGTGCGCGCCGATAATGGCGACCAGCGACAACGACGACCACAGGATATCGCCGGCGAAGTGGCCAACGATGAAGCCCGCTGCCGGACGTCTGCCGCGGCTGGCGCCGATCCCGAGGAGCGCCAGGAATGCGGGGCCGGGGATCAGTGTGTAGGTGGCAGCGGCGAGGGCGGCCGAGAACAGGATGAAGGGCGTCATGGGCGAGCGTCGCGGCTGGGGCTTGGATCGGGCAAGATTCATCACCACCCACGCGCCGGAGCAAGCCCCGGCGAGCCGCCATGCCGCCGTCAGGCCGCGGCGCGTCCGTCGAAGAGATCGAGTTGGTCGCCCGGCTGCTTCGGCGGGACGAACAGGTCTGTCCGCAGGCGCACCTTCTCGCTGTTGAGGCCGAGACGCTTGGCGGCGATCTCGAAGCGCCGCCCGATCTGCCAGGCGTAGGGGCCGTTGCCGCGCATGCGCTCGCCCCACTTCGAATCGTAGTCCTTGCCGTTCCGCATCGAGCGGATGACCGACATGACGTGCTTGGCTTTGTCGGGATACTCGCGCTCGAGGAACTCGACGAACACGTCCCGGACCTCCAGCGGCAGGCGCAGGAGGACGTAGCCGGCCTCGCGCACGCCGGCCGCGGCGGCGGCCTCCAGAATGCGCTCGATCTCGCTTTCGTTGAGCGCGGGGATCACCGGCGCCACCATCACTGTCGTCGGCACGCCGGCCTCCGACAGGAGGCGGAGCGCGTCGAGCCTGCGCTCCGGCGTCGACGCCCGTGGCTCCATGGCGCGCGCCAGCTTGCGGTCGAGCGTCGTCACCGACAGCGCGACCTTGGCGAGCTTGCGCGCGGCCATGCGCGACAGAATATCGATGTCGCGGACGACGAGGGCGGACTTGGTGACGATGCCGACAGGGTGGCTGGTGGCGTCGAGCACCTCGAGGACCTCGCGCATGATGCGGTAGCGCCGCTCGATCGGCTGGTAGGGATCGGTGTTGGTGCCGATGGCGATGGTGCGGCATGCGTAGCCGGGCTTCGCCAGCTCCTTCTCCAGAAGTTTCGCCGCGTTCGGCTTGGCGAACAGCTTGCTTTCGAAGTCGAGCCCCGGCGACAGGCCCATATACGCGTGGGTGGGGCGCGCGAAGCAATAGGCGCAGCCATGCTCGCAGCCGCGATACGGGTTGATCGAGCGGTCGAACGAAATGTCCGGCGACTCGTTCCGCGTGATGATCCGCCGGGCCTGCTCCTCCTGTACCTCTGTCTTGAACGGCGGCAGCAGATCGAGCGACCCCCAGCCATCGTCCGACGCGTGACGGGTGAGCGGCTCGAAGCGGCCGGTACGGTTGCTCTCCGCGCCCCGCCCGCGACGGCGGTCAGGGTCGATGCGGACGCCGATGTGTTCGGCGCCTGCTTTGCTGAGGGTGATTCGCTGACGGGGTTCCATGAAAAAATTCCTATCACCCGGATAGGAACAAAGCAAGAACATATGCTTCGATCCACGCAGACGCATGGACATATGGGGATTTTCGTTCGCCCCTGCCGCCGCTTGGCGCTAAGACGGCACGATGATCTCGGTGCTCATCGAAACCAGGAACGACGAAGTGGCGCTCGCGCAGGCGCTGGCCGCGCTGGTGCCGGCGGCGACCGAGGGCGTGGTGCGGGAGGTGATCGTGCTCGACCACGACTCCGAGGACGGGACGCTGGTGGTGGCGGACGCCGCCGGCTGCACGATCCTGCGGACGGGGGCCGACGACGGCATGCGGCGCGCGGCGGTGGAAGGCGCGCGTGGAAGCTGGATCCTGTTCCTGCGGCCGACGACGGTAGTCGAGCCGGGCTGGCAGTCAGACGCCATGGCCTACATTGACCGAACGCTGGTGGGCGGACGCGCGATGACTGCCGTGGCGCATCTGCGCAAGGGGCGGTTCGACGCCGGCTGGCGCGCGAGAATTGCGAGCGGGATACGCCGCCTGCTCGGCATCGCCGGCGGCGACGGGCTGCTGGTGTCGAAGGACTCCTGGCTCGCCCTTACCGCTTCGCAGGCTTCTTCAGTTTCGGCCGCTTCAGGTGTTCATCGAGGCGCGGCATGATCTCGACGAAATTGCACGGATCCTGCCGGTAGTCGAACTGCTTGACGAGGATTCCATCCCAAGCGTCCTTGCAGGCGCCGGGAGAGCCTGGCAGCACGAAGACGAATTTGCCGCCAGCCAGCCCCGCGGTCGCCCGCGACTGGACGGTCGAGGTGCCGATCTTGTCATAGCTGATGCGGTGGAAGACGGCCGAAAAGCCGTCCATGCGCTTGTCGAACAGTGGCTCGATCGCGTCCGGCGTCACGTCGCGCCCGGTGAAGCCGGTGCCGCCGGTGGTGATGATGACGTCGATCTTCTTGTCGGCGAGCCACTTCTTCACCACCGCGCGAATCTTGCGCTTGTCGTCGGTGGTGATGGTGCGCGCAGCGAGAAGATGGCCGGCATCCTCGATGCGCTGCTGCAGCGTGGCGCCGGAGCGGTCGTCGGCGAGCGTGCGGGAGTCCGATACCGCGAGCACGGCGAAGCGAACCGGAACGAACCGGCGATCGGCTGCGGTCATCGGGATTCCTCCGGCGAGGCGCCAGTCATGGCCGGCACCACCCACCAGCGCGGCTTTGCTTCCTGGAGACGCGCCGCCGCGCGCTCGGCTGCGTCCATGGTGGTGAAGATACCAAATGCAGCAGCGCCCGAGCCAGACATGCGCGCGAACAGGCACTCCGGGTCGGATCGCAACGCCTTGGCGGCCGCGACCGCGGTCTTCGATACGGCGGCAGCCGGCTCCTCGAGGTCGTTCCGCGCCTTCCGCAGCCAGAAGATTACGTCGAGGAGGGAGCGGAAGCGGGCAGGGGCGGCGGGGAGCGGAGTCCGCTCGGCCTGCGCCAGCCGCCCGAACACCTCGGCGGTCGATACCGGGCCGCCGGGATGCGCAAGCACCACCGGCATCGCCGGAACGCCGTGAACCGGCGTTATCCGTTCGCCGACGCCGATGGCGATGAGCGGGCGGGAGGCAAGGCACATCGGGACATCGGCGCCGAGGCGGAGGCCGATCTCGGCGAGCTTGTCGGGAGCGAGGCTGAGCCCCCACTGGCGATTGAGCAGCCTTAGCGTGGCAGCGGCATCGGCCGATCCTCCGCCGAGTCCGGCGGCAACGGGGATACGCTTGGTGAGGGTGAGCCTTGCCGCCGGTAACTTGCGAGCGCCAGTGATGCGGGTGAGTTCGGTGGCTGCGCGGACGACGAGATTGTCGGCGGGCTGCGTAGCGTCGGCGAGCGCCGGCGCGAAATGGCCCTTCACCGACAGGCCCATCCGGCCCTCGGCGCCCAGAGTTGCGGTCACCACGTCTCCGAAATCGGCGAAAACGGCGAGCGTTTCTATGGCGTGGTAGCCGTCAGGGCGGCGCCCGGTCACGTCGAGCGCGAGATTGATCTTGGCCGGGGCGAGCTCGGTGCGGCTCGCGTCAGCGACGATCGCTGTTTCCAGCGCTGCAGCAATGTCGTCCATACTCTCGCAGCGCTAACTCGGACTACGCTCAGTTCAGGTGCGGCGCCGGTGCCTTCAACATCATCCCGGGGAATATCTTGTTGGGATCGGTGATGGTGTTCGGATTGGCGTCGAGGATTTTCTGATACTCGTCGGCATCGCCGTAGAGCCGCAGGGCAAGATCCGAAAGGCTCTCGCCGGGTCCGACGGTAACCGAGATGGTGTCATCTTTTGCGACATCCTCGGCGGGGACGGCATCGAGCCCCCCTGCGAGCTTGGCGAGAATCTTCGGCAACTCCTCGGGATCCGGCTCTAGATCGCGGGCATGCGCCCACTGGAAAAGGGCCTCACGCTTCCGCCCGACCTGCCAGTAGGCATCGCCGAGATGGTCGTTGATGACCGGGTCCTCGGCCTTGAGCTGCACGGCCGTTTCCAGCGCCTCGACGGCTTCGTCGTAGCGCCCGAGGCGATAGTAGGCCCAGCCGAGGCTGTCGACAATGTAGCCGTCATTGGGACGGGCATCGACCGCCTTCTGGATCATTTCCAGTGCTTCCTCGAGCTTCAATCCCTGATCGACGAGGGAGTAGCCGAGATAGTTCAGTACCTGCGGCTGGTTGGGGTTCAGCGAGAGCGCCTTCCTGAGATCGCTTTCCGCCTCCTCCCAGCGCTTGCTCCGCTCCAGCGAGACGCCGCGGAAGTAGTAGATACGCCAGTCCTCCTTCTCGGCGCCGACATCGACACGGAGGGCCTGGGTGTAGGTGTCCGCTGCCTCTACGAAGCGGCTATCGGCGCGATAGGCGTTGCCGAGCTGGACGGCGGCCTCGATATCGTTGTGGTTGGCGCTGACCACGCGGATGAGATGCTCCGCGGCATCGCCGAAGCGTTCCAGCGTCTGCAGGCAGGTGCCGATCTGGATATCGGCGTTGCGGCGCGCGGGCGACGATACCGGCACGCTTTCGTAGACCTTGATGGCGTACTCGCACTGGTCCACGCCCTGGAAGGAATCGCCGATGGCGACCACCATCAGGTAGTCGTCGGGCGCCAGGTAGTGGGCGAGGCGCAGGTAAGCGGCAGACAGCTCGGCGCCGTCATCGAGGCCAATGGCCGATCCGAGGCCGAACAGCGCTTCGGCGATTCCCGCCTGAGCTGTCGCAGCCAGGGGCGCCGGCGTCTTGCCTTCCCGGATTTCGGCAAGTAGCCCGTTGATCACCGGATGGAGCGGCATCTGGAGGGCAAAGGCCACGAGCGCGTCGATGGCTTTATCCTTTTCGCCAGCGGTCGCCATGATGCGCGCATACGCCTCAACGACGCGGAGCGCGGTAGTGTCGCCCGTATAGGCGCGCTCGATCGCCTCGACCGCATCATCGGTCCTGCCGGCGGCGTCGAGAAGAATCGCTGTGTGGTAGTCCTTGAAGATCGTGTACCACTCCGGACCGCGCAGCCTGGAGATCGTCTTGACGGCCTCGTCCACCTGGGCGCGCCCGAACTGGATCCAGGCGGTGAGAAGGCCAGTGGTGAGGGTGGCGAGGTCGGCGCGTCCGATCGCCGAAAGGTGATCGAGCGCCTCGTCGGATTTGCGGTCGTGGACCGCTTCCACCGCCAGCGCCAGGCGCGCGGTGGGGTTGCCGTTGTCGAACTCGATGAGTTCTCTGGCGAGCCCGAACGATCCATCGAGGTCGCCGGAGGCGAGGCCGAGCAGCAGCACGCGCTCCATCAATCCGGCATTATCGGGGTCGGCGGTGAGTGCGTCGCGGTAGTAGGCCGCCGCTGCCTCGATGTCCTTGGCGCGGTCGGCGCTCCGGCCGGCGAGATAGCTGCCGGACAGGGTCGGCGGGAAATCGCCCGATAGGTCCAGGGTGGGGTTCGTTTCGGCCGACGCGCCACCGGCTGTCAGAAAGACGGCGGCTGAAACTACGAGGGCGAAATGGAAGCGGCGTAAGCTGCGCATGGGCCTCGACTCGCGGGGAAATCCGAAGCGCGACGGATCAGCCAAAAGCATGGCTATTTTGGGCCGCCCCCGCAAGGGCGGAAATTGCCAAGGCGGCCGCCCTAGCTGACACGGGCGATGCAGAAATCGACGGCCTCCAGCAGGGCGGCCTTGTGCTCGGAATCCGGGAACGGCGCGAGGGCATCACGGGCAACGGCACCGAAATGCCGCGCCCGCTCGACCGTGTCCTCCAGCGCCTTGTGGGTGCGCATGAGGCCTATTGCGCGCTCTAGGTCACCCTTCTCGATTGCGCCGTGCTCCAAAACCCGCTTCCAGAAGGCGCGGTCATCATCGGTGCCGCGGCGATACGACAGGACAACCGGGAGCGTGATCTTGCCCTCGCGGAAGTCGTCGCCGACGCGCTTGCCGAGATCGGCGGAAGTCCCGCCGTAGTCGAGCGCATCGTCGACGAGCTGGAAGGCGAGGCCGAGATTGGTGCCATAGGAACGGAAGGCGGCGCGCTCCGCGCGCCCGCGCCCGGCCAGGATCGGCCCAACCTCCGCGGCGGCGGAGAAGAGCGCGGCAGTCTTCGCCTTGATGACTGCGAGATACTCGTCTTCGGTGGTGGCCGTGTTCTTGGCGGCCGAAAGCTGCATGACCT
>CAZXKZ010000058.1:10989-13705 GCA_964641825.1 uncultured Bauldia sp. | reverse complement strand
CTCGCTCGATCCGGCCGACTATGAGCGCACGGTCGAGACGTTGCTCACGGCCGGCGAGGAGCCCGTCATCACCAAAGCGCCGGAGGGCGCTTGGACCGACGTCGTCACCAAGGCGGCCGGGTTGTAGTTCTACGCCTGCGATCGGGGGACGGGCGCGAAAGCGTCCGTCTCTCGTCCACAAGAGAACCCGGCGGGAGGTCGTAAGATGTCCAAGAATCGTCAGCCTCAAGCATTTGCGCTGCACGGCGGCGAGGGAGAGGCGCGCTGGTGGCTCGGCTCGCTGACCACGATCAAGGCGACTGCGGCGGACACGGCGGGACAGTTCACGCTCGTCGAAGTACTGGAAGGAGAGGGCGAGGCGCCTCTGCACGTCCACCATCGGGAGGATGAAACGTTCTGGGTTCTGGAGGGCGAAGTGGAGTTCGAGGTTGCCGGCGAGAAGTTTGAAGCCGGGCCCGGTTCCGTTGTCTTCGGGCCACGGGACGTGCCCCACCGCTACACGGTAAAGCGAGGCCCGGCGCGGATGCTTTTTCTATTTACGCCCGGCGGCTTCGAGGACTGCATTCGCGCGACAAGCGAGCCGGCGCGGGAGCGGCGCATCCCGCGCGACGGCGAGGGCATGCCGGACATGGATGCGTTGCCGGCAACGGTCAAGCGCTTCGGTGCCGAGCTGCTCGGTTAAGGTCGTACGAAATAGGGTCTGGCATTGACCCCTCTTGTCGTCCCGCACGCAGTGCGGGTCGCCGATGCTTTTTGGGGCGCACCTGTTGGCTCCAAGGGATGGCCCACGCAAAAAGATGTGGAACTAGCACCTTTCGCCATGCGTTGTTCCCAACCGGGATCGAATTCCTTCTGATATCCGGGAATCAATGCAACGGCGGAGAAAGAGATGCCCTATATCGAAGGTTTTGTTGCAGCCGTGCCCAAGGCCAACAAGGACGCCTACATCAAGCACGCTCGAGAATCGGTCGCCTACTTCAAAAAGCTCGGCGCGGTGCGCCTGGTCGAGTGCTGGGGCGACGATGTTCCCAAGGGTGACGTTACCGATTTCTACAAAGCAACCCAGGCGAAGGGCGATGAGGTCCCGATCTTCAGTTGGATCGAGTGGCCGGACAGGGCGACCCGCGACGCCGCAAACAAGAAGATGACTGAGGATTTCGACCCGGCGAATATGGAAATGCCGTTCGACGGCAAACGCATGTTCTTTGGCGGGTTCGAGCAGATAGTGAACGAATAGACCTCGGCACCGACAGTCGGCAGCTTCTTCTACGCTGGAGGGTATCGGGCAGGCGGGCCACGCCTCTTAGACGATGTTCATCTCGACCAGCGGTGTCCCGGTCACGATCCGGTCGCAGCCGAGCGGCGCAAGATCGATCGTCGTGTAGCGTCCATGGACGATAAATTCGGCGAGACCTCGGCCGACACCGGGCGCCTGCTGGAGCCCGTGGCCTGAGAAGCCGGTTGCCACGACCACGTTGTCGTGGTCGGGCAGGGGGCCGACAATGGCGTTCTGGTCGAGCCAGTTGAAGTCGTAGTGGCCTGCCCATGCGCGGCCCGGCTTGATCCGTTCGAACGCCGGCACGCGCGCCGCAAGTACGGGCCAGATCGTCTCCTCGAAGACGCTGTGATCGACCTCGAAATCCGTGGCCTTGCCATCCTGCTCGGCAGGAGGCGATGTCCCGCAGATGTAGAGTACGCCCTCCGGCCGCACGTAGACGCCGCTGGGATCGATGAGCAGCGGCAGGCCGGGGAGTTCGTCCCGGCACGCGAACGAGAAGACGAAGCGCTTGCGCGCCTCGACGGGCAGGCGGAAGAGCGGCGCCGCAAGATCGGGCGTCGCGGTTCCAGCGGCGATGGCTATGGCGTCGGCCGCGACGACCGTGCCGTCGCGGAGGCGCACGCCGGTCGCCCTGCCGCCACGGACCTCCACGGAGGCGACCTCTGCCGCCATGAGCGAAACGCCGAGCGCAGCCGCCTTTCGCCGCAGCGCCTGCGCCAATCCGTAGCCGTCGAACCAGCCTTCGCCAGTGAGGCCCAGACAGCCGGCAGCGATGCCGTCGCGATTGAGATACGGGAAGCGGCGTGCAAGCGCCGCCTCGTCGAGGTAGGCGATGTCGGCGCCAAGCGAAACCTGCAGGGCATGGTTGGCGCGCAGCGTTGCCACGCCGGCCGGCGAAGCGAGGAACAGGTAGCCGCCTTCGCGGAGGCCGATATCCGGGCGCAGGCCATCGACGGCGAGCCGCTCGCCGGCGCTCCGCAGGAAGGCGATCCCGTAGAGCGATATCTCGATGTTCACCGGCGTCGAGAACTGCTGGCGGATGCCGCCCGCCGACAGCGCGATCGCGGCCCGCGCGAACGTCGGGTCCTTTTCGATCAGCAGCACGCTGCCGCCGAAGTCGGATGCGGCGAGATGATAGGCGAGCGACGCGCCATGGGCCGCACCGCCGACGATCACCACGTCACAGCTTCTGCCCGGCAAGCCTCACCCGATCGGAGTGAGCGGCCGGTCGATCACCTCGCGCAGCGCGAACTTGGATTCGATCCGCGCCACGCCAGGGAGGTGTCCGAGGACGTTCGCATGGAGGCGCTCGAAATCGGGCAGATCGCGCGCGGCCATATGGATGAGGTAGTCGCTCGATCCCGACATCAGGTGGCAGGACAGGACGTTGGGGCATTCCTCGAGCGCCGTCTCGAAGGCGCGGAGCGCGGCGTCGTT
>CAZXKZ010000058.1:0-10979 GCA_964641825.1 uncultured Bauldia sp. | reverse complement strand
TCGAAATCTTCGTCATCGGCGGCGGGCTCGGCGCGGGCGACTTCCTGCTTTGATTCAATCCGAATGATAGCGAATGGGACGTCCGATCGCTCGGATGCGGGCAGGTCTCGAAGGCGCGGAGCGCGTCGTCGTTCTGCCGCTCCAGCGAAATCTCGACGAAGATATCGATGCCGAGGCCGACCGCACGCGCATCGACGATGGCGCGGTAGCCGCGAATGACGCCACCTGCCTCCAGCGCCTGCAGGCGGCGGGTGCAGGCCGATGGCGAAAGGCCGACGCGAGCGGCAAGTTCGACCGCCGTCAGGCGGCCGTCGCCTGCAAGGGCTGTGACGATTTTCCGGTCGAAGTCATCCAGATGCATGAAATCACCGATTTGGGCGCCATATGAACATACTTACTGCGCAACTCGGCTGGTTGCCACATCACAATGCAGGGAAATGTCTGTAAACTGGCTTTATTGTGCACAGGTTGAGGAAGGGCAGGGAGGCAACCATGCTTGTCGGCGTTCCGAAAGAGATCAAGCCGGGCGAATATCGGATCGGGCTCACGCCCGCTGCGGCCGGCGAATATGTGGCTCACGGTCATCGGGTGCTGGTGGAAACCGGCGCCGGTGACGGCATTGGCATGAGTGATGCAGTCTACCAGACGGCCGGTGCCGCCATCGCAAAGACCGCGGCGGAAATCTTCGCCACCGCCGATATGATCGTCAAGGTGAAGGAGCCGCAGCCTGTCGAATGGGCCCAGCTTCGGCCGAACCAGCTTCTGTTCACCTATCTCCACCTTGCCGCCGACCCCGAACAGACGCGCGGGCTGATGGAATCGGGCGCAACGGCGATCGCCTACGAGACGGTGACGGACGCGCGCGGAACCCTTCCGCTTCTGGCTCCCATGAGCGAGGTCGCCGGCCGCCTTTCGGTGCAGGCCGGCGCGACGGCCTTGCAGAAGGCCAACGGCGGGCGCGGCATCCTTCTCGGCGGTGTTCCCAGCGTTCAGCCCGGCAAGGTCGTGGTGATCGGCGGCGGAGTCGTTGGCACGCAGGCGGCGCGCGTGGCGATCGGACTTGGCGCGACGGTCACGGTGCTGGACATGTCGCTGCCGCGGCTCCGGGAGCTCGATGACCAGTTCGCGGGCCGCGTCGGCACCCGCTATGCGACGCGCGGCGCGCTGGCAGAGGAGGTGGCGTCAGCCGACGTGGTGATCGGCGCCGTGCTGGTTCCGGGTGCGACCGCGCCCAAGCTGGTCACGCGCCCGATGCTGCAGACGATGAAGCCCGGCGCCGTGCTCGTCGACGTGGCGATCGACCAGGGTGGCTGTTTCGAGACATCCCACCCCACCACCCATGCCGATCCAACCTTCGTGGTCGATGGCATCGTCCACTACTGCGTCGCCAACATGCCGGGCGCCGTGCCGCTCACCTCCAGCGCCGCGCTGAAC
The DNA here is from genome assembly GCA_964641825.1 of uncultured Bauldia sp. GTDB lineage: Bacteria > Pseudomonadota > Alphaproteobacteria > Rhizobiales > Kaistiaceae > DASZQY01. The sequence goes on along the minus strand of CAZXKZ010000058.1, from coordinate 9,545 downwards.
CACGCGACGCTTCCCTTCGGCCTCGCGCTCGCCGACCATGGCCTTGCGGCGATCGCGGCCAATCCCCATCTTCGCAACGGCCTCAATGTCTATGCCGGCCGCATCACCCACAAGGCGGTCGCCGAAAGCCTCAATCTCGAATTCGCCGATCCCGGTCTCCTGATGGCGGCGTAGAACCGCCTCCCGGAGCATGCACTGGCCCGCCCTTGTGGCGGGCCTTTTCTTTCCCGGCTTGCCCTCCGCGCCTGATCCGCTAAACACAAGGGCAAGCCGATGCCTTCCCCCGACGACAAGACACTCCTCGACGCACTGGTTGCCGCTGCGCTGGAAGCTGGCGCGGCCATCCTGAAGGTGCGTGCGGCAGGCGTGTCGGTCGAATCGAAGGCCGACAAGTCGCCGGTGACGGAAGCCGACCGTGCCGCCGAGGCGATCATCGAGGCGCGACTGTCCGCGATCGTACCCGGAGTGCCGGTGGTCGGTGAGGAGGCGGTGTACGAAGGACGGATCCCGGAAACCGGCGATGCGTTCTTCCTCGTCGATCCGCTCGACGGAACGCGCGAGTTCGTGAAGGGCGGCCGCGACTTCACCGTCAACATCGGGCTGATCCGCAACGGCTCGCCGGTGCTCGGCGTCATCTATGTGCCGGCGCTCGGCAAGCTCTTCGGCGGCATCGTCGGAGAGGGCGCCTGGCGGACGGAGGTGGCCGACGGAATCCCGGGTGAGCGCCGTGCGATGCATGTGCGGCCGGCGCCCGACGGCCCCATTGATGTCGTCGCCAGCCGCTCGCACCGCACGCCGGAGACCGACGCCTATATCCGCAGGTACGATGTGGGCAACCTCGTCAACCGTGGCTCGTCGCTGAAGTTCTGCGCCGTCGCCGAGGGCAAGGCGGACCTCTACCCGCGCATGGGCACGACGATGCAGTGGGACACCGCCGCGGGCGACGCCATCCTGAGGGCGGCCGGCGGCAGGGTGGTGAACCTCGACGGAACGCCCCTGACCTACGGCCCCACCGGCAAGGCAGGCTCTGATGCCTTCGTCAGCCCGTGGTTCATCGCCGCCGGAGACGTCGATCTCGTGCCCGCCTGAGGGAGGGGGCGCAATCGCATTCCAACATTCCGCCGTTTCCCGCCAAATCAGCCGCCGGGCATGGGGCAAGTGGGTGGTACGCTGTGCTTGTGGCGCACCGCCGCTTGTGGCTATGTCCGCCGCAAATCCGCCATTCCGCCTCCTGACAAGCCGCCGATGCCAGCCGAACTGCCATCCCACCTCCGCCGCCTAGAGGCGGAATCGATCTTCATCATGCGCGAGGTCGCCGCCACCGCTGAGCGGCCGGTGATGCTCTATTCGATCGGCAAGGACTCGTCGGTCATGCTGCATCTGGCGCTGAAAGCCTTCTACCCGGCGCCGCCGCCCTTTCCGTTCCTGCACATCGACACGACGTGGAAATTCCGCGAGATGATCCGCTTTCGCGACGAAGCGGCGCGCAAGCATCGTCTCGACCTGCGCGTGCACACCAACAAGGACGGTCTTTCGCGCGGCATCAATCCGTTCGAGCACGGCTCGGCGCTCTACACGCAGGTGATGAAGACCGAAGCGCTGAAGCAGGCGCTGAGCGAGGGGCGATACGACGTTGCGTTCGGCGGCGCGCGCCGCGACGAGGAGAAGAGCCGCGCCAAGGAGCGCGTCTTTTCCTTCCGCTCGGCAGCCACGGCTGGGACCCGAAGAACCAGCGGCCCGAACTCTGGTCGCTCTACAACACGCGCGTCCGCCCCGGCGAGTCGATCCGCGTCTTTCCGCTGTCCAACTGGACCGAGCTCGATATCTGGCAATACATCCTCGCCGAGCAGATCGAGATCGTGCCGCTCTACTTCGCCGCCATCCGCCCGGTTGTGCAGCGTTCCGGTCAGTTGATCATGCTGGACGATGGCCGCATGCCGCTCATGGAGGGGGAAGTCCCTGACCTCAAGCGCGTCCGCTTCCGCACACTCGGCTGCTATCCGCTGACTGCCGCGATCGAGTCCGATGCCGCCACGCTGGAGGAGATCGTCGCCGAGATGTTCGTCGCCCGCTCGTCGGAACGGCAGGGCAGGCTGATCGACCATGACGAGATCGGCTCGATGGAGATGAAGAAGCGCGAGGGCTATTTCTGATGGCCCATCGCCCGGACGACAGCACCGCCTTCTCGGCGTTTCTCGCCCAGAACGAAAGCAAGGGGCTTCTCCGTTTCCTCACCTGCGGCAGCGTCGACGACGGCAAGTCCACGCTGATCGGCCGGCTGCTCTACGACTCGAAGCGCCTGTTCGAGGACCAGCTCGCGGCGCTGAAGACCGATTCCGGGCGCTACGGCACGACCGGTGCCGACATCGATTTCGCGCTCCGCGTCGACGGGCTTGAGGCGGAGCGCGAGCAGGGCATCACGATCGACGTCGCGTACCGCTATTTCGCGACCGAGAAGCGCCGCTTCATCGTCGCCGACACGCCCGGCCACGTTCAGTACACCCGCAACATGGCGACCGGCGCCTCCAACTCCGATCTTGCTGTGCTCCTGGTCGATGCCCGCAACGGCCTCCTCACCCAGACGCGGCGGCACGCCTACATCGCAGCGCTGCTCGGCATCCGCCATGTCGTGCTGGCGGTGAACAAGATCGACGCGGTCGATTTTGACGCGCAGCGGTTCACCGAGATACGCGACGCCTTTGCCGCCTTCGCCGAGCCGCTCGGCTTCGCCGGCATTGCCGCCATCCCGATATCGGCCCGCCATGGCGACAACGTCATAGCGCCGAGCGCGCGCACGCCCTGGTACCGCGGCCCGGCGCTGCTCGATCATCTGGAAACGGTCAACGTCGACGACGATCGCAGGGCCGCGCCGTTCCGCATGCCGGTGCAATGGGTGAACCGCCCGGATGCCAATTTCCGCGGCTATGCAGGCACAGTCGCCGCCGGATCAGTCGCACCGGGCGACCGGGTCGTCGTCGCGAGGACCGGACAGGCTGCCAAGGTCGCGCGGATCGTCACCATGGACGGCGACCTCCCGGTGGCGCCATCGGGCAGCGCCGTGACACTCACGCTCGACCGCGAGATCGACGTCAGCCGTGGCGATGTCCTATCGCCGCCGGACAAGCGGCCGGAGGTGTCCGACCAGATCGCCGCTCATCTCATCTGGATGACGGACGAGGCGCTGTTGCCGGGTCGCTCCTACCTGCTGAAGACAGGCGCGCGCATCGTTGGCGCCACCGTGAGCGAGCTCAAGCACCAGGTGGACATCGACGACACCTTCAAGCCGCTCGCCGCGAAGACCCTCGCGCTCAACGACATCGGCTTCTGCAACCTGTCGCTCTCCGAGCCGATCGCGTTCGATCCCTACGACGAGGACCGCACGACAGGTTCGTTCATTCTCATCGACCGCTTCACCAATGCGACCGTGGCCGCCGGCCTCGTTCGCTTTGGCCTCCGTCGCGCTACCAACATTCACTGGCAGGCGCTCGACGTCGACAAGCAGGTACGCGCGGAGGCGCTCGGTCAGCGTCCCGTCATCCTCTGGTTCACGGGCCTGTCCGGTGCCGGCAAATCGACCATCGCCAACCTGGTTGAGAAGAAGCTCCATCTCCTCGGCCGCCACACTTATCTGCTCGACGGTGACAACGTCCGCCACGGGCTCAACCGCGATCTCGGCTTCACCGACGCCGACCGGGTGGAGAACATCAGGCGGGTGGGCGAGGCGGCAAAGCTGTTCGTCGATGCCGGGCTGATCGTGCTGGTGTCGTTCATCTCCCCGTTCCGCTCCGAGCGCGACATGGCGCGCGAGCTGGTGGCGCCGGGCGAGTTCCTGGAGGTGTTCGTCGATGCGCCGCTCAACGTCGCCGAGGCGCGTGACCCGAAGGGACTCTACAAGAAGGCGCGCGCCGGCGAGATCAGGAACTTCACTGGCATCGATTCGCCTTACGAGCCGCCGCTGAATGCCGATATCCGCCTCGACACCACTTCCGCCGGCGCAGAGGAACTCGCTGACCGCATCATCGATCGGCTGCGGGTGGGCGGCTATCTCGGCAAGCTCTAGGGGCGCTACGACGCTTCCGCGGGCAGCACGTCTATCTTGATCGACTGGATGTCGACGCCGGTACCATCGCCGGGGATGCCCGGCTCGATGACCAGATAGTCGCCCGGGTTGGTGCGCATGGTCGGCACGCGCCAGATCATCCCGACGGCTTGATAGTCGGCGCCGAGGTTCGCCGTCTGCCAGTGGCTGATCGCCAGCCCGCTCTGGTAGGCGAAACGCATCGAGCCAGCCCCGAAATCGGTCGAGGACCGCGCCACCAGCGTGACGCGGACGCGCTGGCCGGCAAGGCGGTTGGCAAGCCCCGGGCCGATGATTGCCTTCACACCTGGCGAGCTCACGGACGAGGAGGCGCGCGCGTATCCCCCGCCGTCGCTGACGTAGCGCACGGGATTGTCCGGCGTGGTCGCGAAGATGGTCGGGTCGCGCCCGTCGAACAGCGAATAGCTTTGCACGACCTCCATCGGGTCGCTGGCGATGCGCGCGGCTGTCGCGGCATCGCTCACCTCGCGGCGCACGCCGACATCGACCGTGACGGAGCCACTGCCGTCCGCGCCGCGGGAGAAGAAGAAATACCCGCCGAGGACTGCGAGCACGATCGCCATCGCGGAGATGGCGCCGGCCAGGATCTGGATCGTCTGCCGTTCGCCGAGGGCGGGGCGCCACCACGGCCGGATCGTTTCGATCTCGCCCTGGTCGCTCCACCGGCTGTGGTAGCGCGGCGGGGGTTCGCCGGGTGCCGCCGCGTCCTCGTCATCGTCCGCCGCGTTGTGGTGCGTGACACGGCCGCGGAGCGCCTGCCAGCGGGAACGCGTATGCGTATCGTCGGTTTCGCGCGCCCGGCCGCTCCGCCGTGGGTCCACAACCGCCCGCGATGCGCCGGGGTCGGGAAGTTCTTCGGCTTCCTCGATGGGATAGTCGTCTTCGGACTCCGCATGCCGCCATTCGGCAAGCGGTGGCGCGTCGATCTCCTCGTCCGCGTCGTATTCCGGTAACGGCGGGAGCTCGAAGGCGGGCTCCTCGTCCGGTTCGGGCGGCAAGGGTTCATCCGCCGGCTCGTCCTCCACCGGATTCACCTCAGCGGCGAATGCCGCCCTGAGGTCGCGCTCGATCCGCTCCACCGCCTCGTCGTAGGCGCCGACCCGCGTATCGATCTCGTCGGCGGCAAGGGGAGGGCGGAACGCCCAGAGCTGCTTGACGATCGCCTGGCGCGCCTGTGCGTACACCGCTTCGCGGTCGCTCGCTTCCCTGATGTCGCGGTCGATGATGGACTGTTTGAGGAGGGCGTAGAAATCGGTCATGGATCAGGCGTGTTTGCGCCGGCGGTCGAGCAGCTTCGGTCCGTTAAGCACGGCCGGGTCGGGCTTCCCGACGACTGCGGCGTCTTTCCCTTCATAGGCGATGGACGACAGGATTTCGCGGATCACCGCGAGCCGCGCCCGCCGCTTGTCGTTGGACAGCACCACCGTCCACGGCGTCTTCTTGGTGTGGGTGTCGGACATCATGCGGTCGCGGGCTTCGGTATATGCGTCCCACTTCTCCATCGCCACGTAGTCGATCGGCGACAGCTTCCAGATCTTCAGCGGATCATGTCGCCGCTGATGGAATTGCTTGAGCTGCATCTCGCGCCCGATCTCGAGCCAGAACTTGAAGAGCAGGATACCCGAGTCGATGAGCATACTCTCGAATACCGGCGCCTGTAGCAGGAACTGCCGGCATTCGCCGGCTGTGCAAAACCCCATCACCGGCTCGACGCCGCCGCGGTTGTACCAGGAGCGGTCGAACAGCACGATTTCACCCGTCGTCGGAAGGTGCTCAACGTAGCGCTGGAAGTACCATTGCCCCCGCTCGCGCTCCGTCGGCTTGGGCAGCGCCACCATGCGCGCGGCGCGGGGATTCATGTATTCGCGGATGGCGAAGACGCAGCCGCCCTTGCCCGCGGCGTCGCGCCCCTCGAACAGGGCCACGACGCGGAGTCCCTGTTTGCCGACGTGGCTCTGGAGCTTCACCAGCTCGACCTGCAATCGGCGGAGCTCTTTCTCGTAGTCCTTGTTGCCGATCTCGTCCCGGTACGGATAGCCGCCCGACGAAAGCGCCGCCGCCTCGATCCAGCCGGGGAGCACCGGCTCATCGAGATCGAACGATCCCTGCGCGGTCTTGATCCTCGGGGCATCGGCTTCGGGCGACAGGACCTTGGGCAGGGCCGGGTCGGCATCCTTCTTGCGCTTGTTCTTGCCCGCCTTCTTCCCGGATTTGTCGCGCTTGGCCATATCCCCCGTCGCCTTGCCGCCGTCGTATGCCTGTCACTATATGCTGCCTCCTGATCCGACAGCATGGCGGCGAATCGGTGGCATGGGCGTAGCAGGGCCTGAGCGGCCGCCGAAGATGACGGAGCCGGCAATATGGCCACGGCCAGCCAGGACACAGCCTTGCGGGATTCCGCGGTCGCGCGCCTTTTCCAGCGCCTGATCGCCGGCCGCTGGGTGCTCGCGGGGACCGCGGGCATCCTGCTCCTGTTGCTGCTTACCGGCGCGCTTGCCTGGCTGCCGGCCGTGGTGGTGTTCCTGGCGGTGTCCGCGCTGATGGCGTTTCTGCCCGATGGCGCGCCGGCCGCAACGCCTGCGGCGCTATCCCCCGTCGTGGCGGCGGTCGCTCCGGGCAGCCAGGACAACAGGGTCCGCCATTTCGCCGACGCGCTGCCGAATCCATGCTTCATCCTCGATAGGCGCGGCACGGTCCGCCACGCCAACGCGCGCGCCGTCGCCATGTTTCCGATCCGGATTGGGGAGGCGCTCACGTTCCGCCTGCGCGTGCCGGACCTCGTCGCCGCTTTCGAAAGCGTCGCCAAGGGCGGCCCGCCAGTCCAGGTGGAGTTCGGCGAACGGGTGCCCAACGAGCGCTGGTTCGCTGCCTGGTTCTCCCGCATCGAGGGCTCCGACGAGATCGTGCTGGTCGTCGAGGACCTCAGCGAGCGTCGCAACGCCGACCGCATCCGCGTCGACTTCGTCGCCAACGCCAGCCACGAGCTTCGCACCCCATTGGCCTCGCTGGCCGGTTTCATCGAGACGCTGCAAGGCCCCGCGCGCGAGGATCCGGCCGCCCGCGACCGCTTTTTGAAGATCATGCAGGAGCAGGCCGAACGGATGAGCCGCTTGGTCAATGACCTCCTGTCGTTGTCGCGGATCGAGATGAAGCAGCACGTCCGTCCCTCCGATCCGATCGACCTCAGAACGGTGGTCGGCGAAGTCGCCGCCGCGCTCGAACCGCTGGCGGCCGATCTCGGTGTCACCATCGAAACCGAGATGCCGGAAGGGCCGACCGTCGTCCGTGGCGACCGGGATGAATTGATCCAGGTCTTCGAGAACCTGATCGAGAACGCCTGCAAGTATGGCCAGTCGGGCGGCCGCGTGCTCGTTCGGATCGCCGCGGCCGATAATGGCCCGACCGTGACCGTGCGCGATTTCGGTGCCGGGATTCCTGCCGAGCACATTCCGCGCCTGACGGAGCGCTTCTACCGGGTCGATCTCGACGCCAGCCGGAAACACCGCGGCACCGGGCTCGGGCTCGCCATCGTCAAGCACATCCTTGCCCGTCACCACGCCCGCATGAGCGTGGAAAGCAGGGTGGGCGAGGGCACTTCCTTCCGTGTGACCTTTCCACAGGGCTGACGCTGGGATGCCATAGAAAAGAGATGTAAAATCAGCGGCCTGCGATGTCGCATAACTGTCATCTGTCGGTCATAGAACCATTGTCCGCGGACACTAGGTTGCGGGCTGTCCGGCGCTTCAAGCGCCATCTTCCAGCGGTCCCAATCAGGGAGACAAACCAGGTGACAAACAGGATTCTCACTGGCGTCGCGGCCTTCGGGCTCGTCGTCGCCACTGCGTCGGGCGCGGCGTACGCGCGCGACCAGATTCGCGTGGTCGGCTCGTCGACCGTCTACCCCTTCACCACGGCCGTCGCTGAGCAGTTCGGCAAGACGGGCCAGTTCCCCACTCCGGTGGTCGAGTCGACCGGCACTGGCGGCGGCTTCAAGCTGTTCTGCGGCGGCGTCGGCGCCGATCATCCCGACGTCTCGAACGCCTCGCGCGCCATCACCAAGGGCGAGTTCGAGTCCTGCGCTTCCGTGGGTGTGACCGAGATCATCGAGTTGAAGATCGGCTTCGACGGCATCGTGATCGCCGACGCCAAGACCGGCCCGGACTTCAAGCTGACCCGCACGCAGCTCTTCCTGGCGCTGGCCAAGGACGTGCCCGGCCCCGATGGCGCGCTCGTCCCCAACCCTTACAAGACCTGGGCCGAGATCGACCCGTCGCTTCCCAACGAGCCGATCGAGGTTCTCGGCCCACCGCCGACCTCCGGCACGCGCGACGCCTTCCTCGAGCTGTTCATGGACCAGGGCGCCCGCAAGATCGACTCGCTCGCCCAGCTCCGCAAGGATGACGTTGCCGCCTACGACGTGGTGTGGAAGTCGATCCGCGAGGACGGCGCCTACATCGACGCCGGCGAGAACGACAACCTGATCGTCCAGAAGCTCGTCGCCAACCCGCGCGCCGTCGGCATCTTCGGCTACTCGTTCCTCGAAGAGAACCTGTCGGCCATCAAGGGCGCCGAGATCGAGGGCGTGGTCCCGACCTTCGAAGCGATCGCCGACAATTCGTACCAGGGTTCGCGTCCGCTGTTCGTCTACTTCAAGAAGCAGCACATCGGGGTCGTCCCCGGGCTCGAGGAGTTCCTCGACGAGTACGCTTCCGACAAGGCGATCGGCGAGGACGGCTACCTCTCGGCCAAGGGTCTCGTGCCGCTCCCGGCTGACCAGCTCGAGGCGTCGCAGAGCACCGCTACGAACCTCGACGTGATCCAGGCGCCGACCTCCTAGCCGGCGCACGCTTCCCGGGACGGCGGCTCACCCGTCGTCCCGAACTCCCGCAGGGCGCCGCTACGGCGTGCCTGCAGAAGGGCAGCTTGAGCAGACATGGTCTTCCTCTTCTTCGTTGCCCTCCTGGTCCTGGCTCTCGGCGCATTCCTCATCGGCCGCCATCGCGGCGCTGCCTTCCGCGCCAGCGGGCACCCTGTCCATTCGCTGCCCACGTACCACGGCCTGTTTGCGGCTACCGCCGTCATCATCCCCATGCTGGTCGTCCTGATCGGGTGGGAGATCGCGGCTTCACGCATCGCAGAAGGCATGGCGCTGGCGGCACTACCGGCGGACATGCAGCCGGTCGACTCGCTGACGCATGATACGACCATGCGCGAGATCGCGCGTGTCGCGAGCAGCGGCGCGACGGAAGGCACCGACCCGGCCATGCAGGCGGCCGGTGCCGCCTATGCATTCTGGCAGACAACGCTCGCCTGGGCGCTCGTGATAGGTGGCATCGTTGCGGGTGCGGCGGGGTTCGCCTGGGCTTACGGCCGGCTTTCCCCGCGCTACCGCGCCCGGAATGCCTTCGAGACCATCGTGCGATACTTCCTGATCGCCTGCTCGGCG
>CAZXKZ010000057.1:0-13752 GCA_964641825.1 uncultured Bauldia sp. | reverse complement strand
TCGGCGGTCGCCAGCACCGCGCCGTGGCCGGCGCGGGCGTGGTCGGAATGGCCGTGGGTGATGAGCGCGCGGTCGACCGGCTCGGTCGGGTCAATGTGGAACCCGCCGGCGGCGGAATAGAGCCCGGAGGGCGTCGGGCAGAGGACGGTTTCCGGGCGCATGCGGCGATAGAGATAAGGCCGTGGCGAAGATGTGCAAGTTGGTGGGGGTGGGGGACGAATGCTCGGTTGGCAGCCAAACCCGCGATGTCATCCTCGCGCAAGCGAGGACCCAGTAAACGACGCCGGTGCGTTGACTGCTCCGCCGGTGGTTACTAGGCCCCCGCTTTCGCGGGGGTGACAGCGAGAGGATGCCCCGCTTGCGCGGGGATGACAGCGGGGGGATGCCCGGCCTGCGCGGGTGACAGCGGAGGGGAGAGGGGGCGATGGCACACCCCTAAGTGTCATCCCCGGCGAGCATGACGGCAGTCGTGCGAGGAAGACCAGCAACGACGCCGGTGCGTTGACTGCTCCGCCGGTGGTTACTAGGCCCCCGCTTTCGCGGGGGTGACAGCGAGGGGATGCCCCGCTTGCGCGGGGGTGACAACGGGGGGTTACGCCGCGTCGACGGAAAGGCGGGGCGGGCGCGGGCCGAGCAGCAGCACGGCGAGCCCGGCCATGATGAGGAGCATACCGGCGAGGCGGACGACGCCGAACTGCTCGCCGAGGAGGAGCGCTGCCGACAGCGTTCCCGAAACCGGGACGAGAAGGGAGAGCGGCGCGACCGTCGCGGTCGGGTAGAGCTTCAGGAGGTGACCCCAGACGGCGTAGCCGAAGGTCGTCGACACGTAGGCGATGTAGAGGATGGCGGCGATCGTCAGCCAGCTCGCGCCGGCGAAGCCGGCGCCGATCTGCGCCGGCCCCTCGAAGACGAGCGACAGCGCGAGCAGCGGCGGAGCTGCGATCAGGCTCAGCCACGACATGAGCGGCAGCATGTCGATCTTGCCGGCGCGGCGCAGGAGCACGTTGCCGGTGGACCACAGGACGGCCGAGCCGAGGAGGAGCGCGAAGCCCGCGAGCGTGACGCCGGCGGTGCCGACGGTGGTGCCGACGAGGACGAGGCCGGCGAGCGCGACGACGGAACCTGCGACCTGCCGGCGCGACGGCTTCTCGCCGAGGACGGCCGCGGCAATCGCGATGGTGATGAACGCCTGCACCTGAAGCGCGATCGAGGCGAGCCCCGGCGGCATGCCGACGGCCATCGCCGGGAAGAGGAGGGCGAACTGGCCGATGAACAGCGTGCCCGCGATCAGGACCAGCGACAGCCACGGCAGGTCCGGCCGCGGCAGGAAGAGCACGGGCACCGCGGCAAGCGTGAACCGCAGGCCGGCCAGAAGCAGCGGCGGAAAATCGGTCAGCGCGACGGCGATGACGACGAAGTTCAGCCCCCAGCAGACCGCCAGGACGAGGGCAAGGACGATGTGGCGTGGAGACAAGGGGAGATGCCGGCCGGAGTGCGCGACCTTATGCACCCGCGAGCCGCGGGGAGACAAGCCACGATGCGGCGATGTCCCTGACGAGGTTCGGGGTCAGCGCCGCACCACTTGTCGTGATGCGGCGCGCCCGGAACGGCACGGAGTAAGTTACTCCAAACGGATATCGACCCTATGCCGGTTCCTTGATGTCCTCGAGACGGGTGAGGACATCGATGGCGTGGCGAACCTCCTCGATCCGCGAGGGCTCGCCGCCGCCCATGTTCTCCTCGGTGGCCACCGACAGCAATTGTGCGTCGGTTTCCCAGCGCTTCAGGATTTCCAGCTTCTGCTCCGCAGTGAGATCGTCAGAGTTCACGACGTCTTTCGGGAGCTTGAACACCTCTGCCGGATCGAGCAGGGCGCGATCGTACTCCTTGGCGGTGCACATCGTTGAAACCTCCTCTTTCTCCGGTCCGCTTGTCGGTGCCGGAGCGCGTAAGCGCCCAGCAAAACGCGGTGGAGGCACGCCGGGTTCCCCGGCATGCGGCACCATTTCGCGCCTGCCATCGATCCGCCCGAATTGGGCGAGGGTTTCGTAGCGTTTGCCGCGCGCCGCGCCGAATGGACGCGGCCGGATCGAGACGATAACCATTGCCGGTGACCGCCCGCCCGAAGATCGGTGACAGCTCCGCGCTCCTGCCGGCGCCCTTTGCCGCATGGTTTGCGGCGAAAGGCTGGACGCCGCGCGCACACCAGATCGAGCTGCTGGCCAAGGCGAAGGCGGGACGCTCGACGCTGCTGATCGCGCCGACCGGCGCGGGCAAGACGCTCGCCGGCTTCCTGCCGAGCCTCGTGGCGCTCCACGAGCGGCCTCCGGGGAATGCGTCCGCCGGACGCGGCGTGCACACGCTCTACATCTCGCCGCTGAAGGCGCTCGCCGTCGACATCGCGCGAAACCTGGAAGCGCCGGTGGCGGAGATCGGCCTGAAGGTACGGCTGGAGACGCGGACCGGCGATACGTCCGCGGCCAAGCGCCAGCGCCAGAAGCTGAAGCCGCCGGACATCCTGCTGACCACGCCTGAGCAGGCGGCGCTGCTGATCTCGGCGCCGGACGCGGACCGCTTCTTCGCGGATCTCGACACGGTCATCCTCGACGAGCTGCATGCACTGGTCACCAACAAGCGCGGCGACCTGCTTTCGCTCGGACTGGCGCGGCTGCGGACGCTCGCACCAAACCTGAAGGCGATCGGGCTGTCGGCGACGGTGGCCGATCCCGATGCGCTGCGCGGCTGGCTGGTGGGGCAAGGGACGGCCCGGAGCCGACCCCCGCCCGCCATCCCCGGACGGCGTCCGGCGATGGCGGCCTCCCCCTTTCAGGGGGAGGGAAAGGGACCGAGCAAACTCCACCTCGCCGATCTCGTGACCGTGGCGGGCGGGGCGAAGCCCGACATCGCGATCCTCGACACGGAGGGCGAGATACCGTGGGCCGGGCACACCAGCCTCTACGCGATCCCCGATATCTACGACCTGATCGGCCGCCACAGAATGGCGCTCCTGTTCGTCAACGTGCGCAGCCAGGCCGAGCTCATCTTCCAGATGTTGTGGCGGATGAACACGGAAGGCTACGCCATCGCGCTCCATCACGGCTCGCTCGACGCGACGCAGCGGCGGAGGGTCGAGACGGCGATGGCGGCGGGCAAGCTGCGGGCGGTGGTCTGCACCTCGACGCTCGACCTCGGCATCGACTGGGGCGACGTCGATCTCGTCGTCAACATCGGGGCACCCAAGGGCGCGAGCCGGCTTGCGCAGCGCATCGGCCGCGCCAACCATCGCCTCGACGAGCCTTCCAAGGCGGTGCTGGTGCCGGCCAACCTGTTCGAGGTGATGGAATGCCGGGTGGCGCTCGACGCGAACTATCTCGGCGCGCAGGACACCCCGCCGATCCAGCCGGGCGCGCTCGACGTGCTCGCGCAGCACGTCCTCGGCACGGCGTGCGCGGCGCCGTTCTCGGCCGATGCGCTGTTCGCCGAGGTGACCTCGGCGTTTCCGTATCGCGGCCTAGACCGCGCCACCTTCGACCAGGTGGTCGATTTCGTGGCGACCGGCGGCTATGCGCTCCGCACCTACGAGCGCTACGCCAAGATCAGGCAGGGCGCCGACGGGCTGTGGCGCATCACGCACCCGCGCGTCGCCCAGCAGTACCGGCTGAATGTGGGCACGATCATCGAAGCGCCGCTTCTCAACGTGCGCGTGGCGCGGAACCGCGGCGCCGGCTTCGCCGGCAAGGCGGGGCGGGCGCTCGGCAAGATCGAGGAAGGCTTCATCGAGGCGCTAGCGCCGGGCGACACCTTCCTGTTCGCCGGGCTGATTCTCAGATTCGAGGGCATCCACGAGAACGAGGTGATCGCGACGCGGACCGCGGACGATACGCCCAAGATCCCGATCTACGCCGGCGGCAAGTTCCCGATCACGTCGTTCCTCGCCGACGGCGTGCGCAGCCTGCTCGCCGACGACAGCAGGTGGCAAAAGCTGCCCGACCAGGTCGCGGACTGGCTGAGACTGCAGCGTGACCGCTCGCTCATCCCGAAGCGCGGCGACCTGCTGGTGGAGACCTTCGCGCGCGGCAGCCGTTTCTACATGGTGTGCTACCCGTTCGAGGGCCGGCTCGCGCACCAGACGCTCGGCATGCTGCTGACCCGGCGGCTGGAGCGGGCGCGGCTGCGGCCGGTGGGCTTCGTCGCCACCGACTATTCGCTGGCGATCTGGGCGCTCGGCGACCTCGGGCAGGCCTTCGCCAAGGGACGGCCGGGACTGGCGGCGCTGTTCGACGAGGACATGCTAGGCGACGACCTCGAGGCGTGGATGGCGGACAGCTATCTGCTGAAGCGCATGTTCCGGAACTGCGCGCTGATCGCCGGCCTCATCGAGAAACGCCATCCGGGCAAGGAAAAGACGGGCCGGCAGGTGACGATCTCGTCGGACCTCGTCTACGACGTGCTCCGCCGCCACGAGCCCGACCATATCCTGCTCAGGGCGACGTGGGCCGATGCGGCAACCGGGCTGCTTGAGATAGGGCGCGTCGGCGATATGCTGGCGCGAATCCGGGGCCGAATCGTGCACAGGCGTCTCGACCGGATCTCGCCGCTGGCGCTGCCGTCGATGCTGCAGATCGGCCGCGAGTCGGTGGGCGGCGGCGATGCGGAGGAGCACGTTCTGCGCGAGGCGGCGGAAGACCTGATCAGGGAAGCCATGGGCGAAGCGGCGGTCGGCGGGAAACGGGATGGCTGAACCGCTGCGCCTGCGCCTGTCCGAGCCGGCGTTGGCCGGCGCGAGCGAGCCCACGCTCGTCGGCGTGTTCGGCGTGGTGCTGGAGGCTTTCCCGGAAGGGGCGCTCTGGTGGGACGAGCTGCGACTCCTGGTGGTCGCCGACCTGCACCTGGAGAAGGGCTCGTCGTTCGCCCGCCGCGGCCAGCTCGTGCCGCCCTACGACACGGTGGAGACGCTGTCGCGCCTGGCGCGGCTCATCGCCCGCCTCAATCCGCAGGCCGTGATCGCGCTCGGCGACTCCTTTCACGACAGCGAAGGCGCGGCCAACCTGTCGGCAAGCGACCGCGCCATCCTGCGCGGGCTGCAGGCCGGCCGCGAGTGGATCTGGATCGCCGGCAACCACGACCCCGACCGCCCATCGGGCCTTGACGGCATGGCTGTCGACCAGCTCGCCATCGGCAAGCTGGTGTTCCGCCACGAGCCGATGGCCGGCGCCTCGGAGGGCGAGGTCGCCGGGCACCTGCATCCCTGCGCCAGGGTATACGGCGTCGGCAAGTCGGTCCGCCGCCGCTGCTTCGCCGGCGACGGCTACCGCCTGATCCTGCCGGCCTTCGGGGCCTACGCCGGCGGGCTCGACATCCTCGATCCGGCCTTCGACGGGCTGTTCGCGGCGGAGACGTTCCGCGCCTTCATGCTGGGCGACGACCGGGTGTATGCGGTCGGCCGCCGCGCGCTGCGCCCGGGCTGAAAACCTGCGAGGGAGGGGCAGCTCGTCAGCGGGGCGGCTGCAGCATGCTGCAGCGGTTGCCTTCGGTGTCGATGAACGACACGTACCAGCCGACACCGGGAATCTCCATCGGCTCGCCCAGCACCTTGCCGCCCGCGCGCGTCACCTTGTCGACATGGGCCTTGATGTCGTCGACGCTCACCACGATCGAGGGAGCGGCGTTGTCGCTCGTCTTGGGGAAGAAGCCGCCGTTGATCGCGCCGGGCGCCTTGGGCATGCCGCTTTTTTCGTCGGTCTCCGTCGTGAGAACCAGGACGTAGTTTCCCATTTCCTCGCCAAACATCTGCGTCTGCCAGCCAAAGGCCTCTGTGTAGAAGGCTGCCATGCGATTCCGGTCTTCGGCGGGCATTTCGAAGTGGACGACGGGATTCATCGGACACGCTCCCTTGTGCTCGGTTGGTACGGAAGTGAGCAAACGACCGCCGGAGCCGGCGGGCAAGTGAATATTCTGTATCAACCTTTGAGCCGGGGACCGGCCCCCGGTCAGCCGGCCGACCGCTTGCCGGTGTTGACGGCCAACTGAGCGTCGAACGCCCGCTTGTAGGCGGGCCGCGCTTCGCCACGGGCGACATAGGCGGCGAGCGTCGGAAATTCGTCCAGAATGCCCGACGATCTCAGCCGGAGCAGCACCGACACCATCGTCAGGTCGCCGGCGCTGAACGTACCGTCGAGCCAGTCGGCATCGCCCAGGCGAGCGGAAAGTTGCTTCAGCCGGCTGCGGACACGATCCGCGACAAGAGGCAAGCGCTCCGCGGACCAGGGCTTGTCGCGTTCCAGAAGTTTGGCATTCTCGAACTCAAGGATCGGTGGCTCTATCGTGCTCAGCGCGGCAAACATCCAGGTGATCGCCCGCGCCCGCGCGCTGGCATCGTCCGGCAGCAGGCTCTTGTGGCGCTCGGCGATATGGAAGACGATCGATCCTGTCTCGAACAACACGAGATCGCCTTCCTCATAGGTCGGGATCTGGCCGAAGGGGTTGCGCGTCAGATGAGCGGGTTCCTTCAGCGCCTTGAATGAAACGAGGCGCACCTCGTACGGCTGGCCCACTTCCTCAAGCGCCCAGCGCACGCGCGTATCCCGCGCCAGCCCCTTGCCGCCATCGGGCGAACGTTCAAAGGCAGTAATGACAATGGTCATGGCTCAGGCACCTCCTGGCGAAAAACATCGGCCAGGAGGGTGGCAAATCCTAGTCGCGGCGGAAGATGACGCCGCCGAGCCAGCCGATGGCGAGCGCCAGCGCGACAATGAGGATGCCGTAGGGGAGTGACTGGGTGCGGGCGAAGGTCGCCATCGTCGCCTCGAATCCCGTCTTGGAGACTCTGAGCCGTTCTTCGGCGCGGGCAACCAGCTCGCTGCCCGAGAACAGGTACGAAACCACGGTGTATTCGCCGACCGGGATGCTGGCCGGCAGGCGCAGCGTCGAGCGGAAGACGAGGTTGCCGATGAAGCCGACGCCGATCTCTTCGCCGTAGAGCCGGTCTTCCTCCTTGAGACGCAGGAAAGCGTCGCGGAACGGGGCACCGGCGGGGTCGTTCATGGTGGCGAGCCCCTGATAGACGAAGTCGATGTTCTCGAAGCCCACCTGCAGCCGGTCGAGGACCGAGGGCGAGGCGAGCTGGGGGAGATCGACCGAGGTGGAAAGCAGGTATACCGACGGCGGGTTGATGATGGTGCGGGCGTTGCGGTTGACCCAGATGCCGAGGACGCGGTCTTTTTCCCGCGCGACCACGCTGTAGCGCGGCCCAAGCAGCAACACCGCGACCTTGTAGCTGGCGTCGACCGGCAGCTCGGCTGTCGGATCGTCCCGCTCAATAACGCCGAACACGGTGACCTGCGTGCCGGTGAAGCTGGCAGTGATGTCGATCGAGGACGTCGACAGCGCCATGGTGAGCTTCTCGGCGCGCACGGGATCGGCCGCCACCACCGCCAGGAGAAACAGGAGCAGGCGAGGGATCATGCGCCGACCCCGAACAGCGGCGTCAGGCTGAAGCGTTCGTCCGGGGTGACGACGAGGCCGGCCAGGAAGCGAATGGCGACCGCAATGACCAGGATGGCGAGCAGTGCCCGCAGGGTGTCGCCGCGGATATTGGCGCCGATGCGGGCACCGAACTGCGCGCCGATGACGCCGCCGATCATCAGGATGAGCGCCAGCGTGGCATCGACCGACTGGCTGGTGACGGCGTGCAGGACGGCGGCGACCGACATGGTGCCGATGATCTGCACGAGCGACGTGCCGATCACCACGTTGGTCGGAACCCGCAGGATGTAGATGAGGGCCGGCACGATCAGGAAGCCACCGCCGATGCCGAGCAGCGCGCCCAGGATGCCGATGCCGATGCCGAGCGCCACGATCGGGATGGCGCTGACATAGAGGCGCGACCGCTTGAAGCGTATCTTGAGCGGCAGGCCATGCACCCAGTTGTGCTGGCCGGGCCTGCGGAGCGGCGCCGGGCGGCCGGCGCGCGCATTGATGATGGCCCCGACCGACTCCCACAGCATCAGCCCGCCGATGGTGCCGAGGAACACGACGTAGACGAGGGCGACGATCAGATCGAGCTGGCCGAGGCGGCGCAGCGCATCGAATATCGCGACCCCGAAGATGGTCCCGACGATGCCGGCAAGCAGCAGGACCATCGCCAGCTTCATGTCGATCATGTCGCGGCGCCAGTAGGAGAGGGCGCCCGAGGTCGACGAAGCGACGATCTGCGTGGACACGGTGGCGACCGCGACCACGGGCGGGATGCCCGAGAATATGAGCAGCGGCGTGAGCAGGAAGCCGCCGCCAACGCCGAGCAGCCCGGACAGGAACCCCACGGCTCCGCCCATGCCGAAGATGATGAACATGTTCACCGAGATTTCGGCTATGGGCAGGTGGATCAGCACGGGGACGCCGGCGATTTCGGTCGAGCGGGAGCGGGAAGCGCACGCGACAATCGAGGACGGCGCGCGCAGGATTCGCGCCGGATAAAGCGCTTGCGGCGAGGTCCTGTCAACGCAACTTCCGCACGGCGGCGGTGCTTCGCCGCCGCGGCGTTACCGTTGGGTTACATCGCGCCGCCGTCGAGCGACGCAATCAGCACACTGTCGATCTCGCCGGTCTCCGGCTGACCGATCTGCCGCTGGTAGGCCCTGACCGCCTCGACGGTCTTGGGGCCGGCGACGCCATCCGCCGGGCCGGGGTCGTAGCCCTGCTCGGCAAGGAGAATCTGGATCTTCCGCACCAGCGCCTCGCGCTCTGCGACCGCGAAGCCGTCGCCGGGCCCGTCCCAGCCGCCCTCCGGCGCGCTCACGCCATTGGCGTCGGCGATGGTGGGCTGGACGTGCCAGGCCGCAACCACCGCCACGGCGGCATCGTGCTCGGCGCGGCTCATGGCCTTGGCGACCTCATCGCGCCGCGCGGAGGCATCCGTGTCGCCCTGCGCGGCGGCGATGGCGAACCATTTGTATGATTCGACCAGATCCTGCTCCGGCCCGAGGCCGCGGGCGAAAATGACGCCGAGATTGTACTGGCTGTCGCGGACGCCGTAGTTGCCTGCTGCCAGGAACCACTGCAGCGCCTTGTCGTGGTCGGGCGCGCCTTCCACGCCTTCGCTCATCATCACGGCGAGGTTGTGCATCGCGTTGACGTTGCCCTGGTCCGCAGCGCGCTGGTACCAGTTGACCGCTTCCAGCCGGTCCTGCGTGACGCCCTGGCCGCGCTCGTAGAGGCTGGCGAGGCGGTACTGGGCAACGGCGATGCCGCCCTCGGCGGCGCGGCGATACCACTCGGCGGCTTCCGCCAGATCCTTGGGCACGCGGGAGCCTTCCGCATAGCGCCGGGCGACCTCGAAGGCCGCCGCAGGGTCACCGTCGTCGGCGGCGCGGAGGAGGCGGTCATCGCCGACGCGCGGATCGAGGCCGCTGCGGTAGTAGCTCCCGCTGCCGGCATCGGGTTCAGCAGCCGCAGCGGTCGGCGTGCGCGCGGCGAAGCTGCCGGGCAAGGGCGCATCGGGCGCTTCAGCGAAGCGGCTGTCCAGCGCTTCCGGCTGTGCGAACGCGATGGCGGCTGTCGGCCGCGCGGGCGGGGGCGCCAGCGGCGGGTCTTCTGCCTCGGCGACCTCGGGCACGACGACGGCCGGGGCGGCGGCGGTATCGAGGGCCTCGGGCGCGGCAGTTTCAGATTCCTCGGCAGGCGCCACTGCCGCGACTTCCGCCGCGGCGGTTTCGGGGGCGGCACCCGGCGTCAGCGCGACCCGGCCGAAAATCTGCAGGGCGCCGATGGCGATCACGATCGCGGCGGCGGCGAACAGCAGGGGCCGCTTCCGGTTGCGGATGGCCTGGCTGATCTTGGCGAAGGCTCCGGGCTTGCGCTCCTCGGACGGTTCGCCGGCCAGCGTCTTGATGACGACGACAGGCTCCGGGCGGGCGACTGGCGCCGGGGCAGCGGCAGGCGGTGTGCTCGCCGATTGCGCGGCGCGGCGGGCCGCTGCGATGAAATCGACACGGCGGCCGGCAAGCGCGGCAACGTCCGCGGCGCCGTCCACCCTGGCCTCGGCGTTCCGCACGGCGGCAGGCGCCGGTGTGCCGGCCCCGTGATCCTCGGTTGGTGCCGACGACCGCTGCTCCAGGCGCGCGAGCCGGTCGGTGACCTCGGCCAGCGTCTGCTCCACGATCTTCATCTGCGCGTAGGCGCTCTCGTCGCTCGTTCCGGCGGCCTTCTTCAGCGCGTCGAGGTCGCGCATCAGACTGCGCACGAGGTCGGAGTCGATCTCGTACTCGGCGATGAGCTCGGAGAGCTGGGTGACGGCCTGCTGCGCTTCGGCGCGGGCGCCGGCGATCGAATCCCGGGTGGCGTTGGCGAGCAGCGTCTGCAGGCGGGAGAGATTCTCCTCCAGATGCCCGACCGCCGCCACCTGCGGACGCGCGGCGGCAAGCTCGCCGGCGAGCGTGTCGACCTGGCGTTCGAGCGCGGCGAGCGCGCCAGCGTCCGGCGCCGACTGCACCACGGTGTCGAGGTGGTGGGCGAGGTCGCGTATCTGCGCCTCCAGATGCCCGGTGTCAGGCGCCGCCTGCTGCGTCTGCAGTTCGGCGCGGAGCGTCCTGATCTCAGACTGGATGAGGTCGAGGGCGCGGGATGGCTCCTGCTGCGCGAGCGTGAGGTCGTCGATGCGCTCCACCACCATCTGCAGCCGCTCTTCCAGCGATTGCAGGGTGGCTGCCTGCCGCGGGAGCGCGGTGGAAAGACCGCCCAGACGCGATGCGAGATCGTCGAAGCGCGCCTCGGCCTGATGCTGGGCGGAGGCGATCGCGGCCGCGACGGCGACCGGCATGACCGGCTCGCGCAACGTCTCCAGCTTGCCCGAAATCTCCTTCAGCCGCTCCTCGAGCTGCTCCAGCACCGGTCCCGGCTCGGTCTGCGCCTGCTGGGCGGCGAGGATGGCGTCTAGCGTCTGCCCCATCTCGGCGATGCGGGTTTCCAGCCGCTTGATGGCGCGCGGGCTGTCGTCGGCCTCGAGCAGGCTGCGCAGCATGACGACTTCCTCGCCGAGCGCCTCGACCTGCTTCCGGTTGGGCGAGCCCGCGAGGAGGGCGTTCATCTGCTCGGCGAGCACGTCGCTGTGGGCGGCGATGGTATCGAGTGTGGTCTCGCGCGCGGTGGTCTCGATGAGGTCGCGGAGGTCGCCGAGCTCGTTGTGGATGATGGTGAGCAGGCGCCGGTCGGACGGGGCTTCCGCCAGCAGCGCGTCGATGCGGTGCGACAGGTCGAGGTAGGCTTCATGCTCGTCCGCGCCGGGACGGCCGATGGCGGCGACCTGCTCGGTGAGGGCGGCGATATCGGCCCTGATCGCGGCCATCGCCGCCGACAGCGCCTGCTGGTCGCGGCGGAGCGCGAACGTCTCGGCGCGATCGTCGAGCGATTTCTGGTGCGCCGCGATCTCACGGACTGCCGAGGCGATGTCGGCATCCTTCGTCCGCGCCGGGCGGTCGTCCGGTTTAGCGAGATGCTCCCTGATGTCGGCGAGCTGCGCCTCCAGCCGTGCGAAGGGCTCAGTGGCGGCGGCGGGCGCCGGGGTGTCGCGACGGACAAGCTCGGCCCGCGCGGCCTCGATCCGGTTCTCCAGCGCCATCAGCGCGGCCTCGACGGCAGCGGCGGGCTCGGGACGGCGTGGCGGTGGGGGACCGGGCGCCTCGGCCTTGGGCGCCTGCGCCAGAAGCGAGTCCAGCCGCGAGCGGATGTCGTCGAGCGGCGCGTGCCTGCTTTCGGGCGTGGCTGCGGGGGCGATGCGTGGACCCATCTCCGCGATCTGGCGGTCGAGCGCCCGCAAGGCATCGGCAAAACGGTTGTCGTCGGGATGGGGCGGCACGGCCGGCGCTCGGTTCGATTGGCCGCGGAGGCCCTCTACCGAGGACCGGGCGCGTTCGTCGGGGCTTTCGATCTCACGCGCGATCTCGGCGACCATCTCGGCCACACTCTTCTGGCGGGGCGGCTCCGGCCGCCGCATGCCGCGCTCGATCTCGTCGAGCCTGTCCTTGATCTCGGCCATGGCCGCGGCGAGATCCTCGGCGGCCGGCGGCTCAGGCTCGGCGTACCCCGGCCCATCCGGGGCGAGTGCCCGGTTCAGCCATTCGCCGACCGTCATCCCGGAGCGGCGCGCCGCTTCGATGACCGCCAGCCGGGTATCCTCGTCAACGCGCTTCAGGTTCCACGGTATTCCCGGCTTCATTGGCCCTCGACCCCCGCGCCGTGCGCCTGTCCCTGGCGTCGCTGGCAAGCGCTTCCGACGGGAATCGGCGGCCCGCTGACGGCTGGACCGAGAGTTCCGTCAACATGGTAAACAAGCCGTTAACCTTTGGGCCCTGGAGTGCTTTGGTAACGCGCTGGGCCGCACTCTTTAGACTGACCGACATGCCGGCGGCGCCGGCGGAAGGGGCCTGACAGCAAATGCCGACCTACAAAGCCCCCGTGGCAGAGACGCTGTTCCTGCTGAACGACGTGCTGGGGCTCGCCCGCCAGTCCAACCTGCCGGGCTTTGCCGAGGCGACGCCCGATGTGGTCGCCGCGGTGCTGGAGGAGGGCGCGAAATTCGCGGAGGACATGCTGCAGCCGCTGAACCGCGTCGGCGATGTCGAGGGCTGCAGGCGGAACGATGACGGGAGCGTGGCAACGCCGCCGGGCTTCCGGGAGGCTTTTCGCGATTTCGCCGCAGGCGGCTGGATCGGGCTTGCCGGCGATCCGGAACATGGCGGGCAGGGGCTGCCTTATGTGCTGGCGGCGGCGATCAACGAATTCGTGACTTCGGCCAACATGGCGTTCGGCATGTACGCCGGGCTGACGCAGGGGGCGATCGCCGCGCTGACGGCGCACGGGACGGCGGAGCAGAAGCGGCTCTATCTCCCGAAGCTCATGGCCGGGACGTGGACCGGCACCATGAACCTGACCGAACCTCAGGCGGGGACCGACCTCGGGCTGCTCAGGACACGGGCTTCGGCCAATCCCGACGGAAGCTATGCCATCACCGGCACGAAAATCTTCATCTCGGGCGGCGAGCACGATCTGGCGGAGAACATCGTGCACCTCGTGCTGGCGCGGATCGACGGCGCGCCGGAGGGGACGAAAGGCATCTCGATGTTCGTGGTGCCGAAGCTCATCCCTGACGCGGAGGGCAAACCGGGCGCGCGCAACGGCGTGAGCTGCGGCTCGATCGAGACGAAGATGGGCATCCACGGCAACGCCACCTGCGTCATGAACTACGAGGGTGCGACGGGCTGGCTCATCGGCGAGCGCGACAAGGGCCTCCGCGCGATGTTCACGATGATGAACGAGGCGCGGCTCGGCGTCGGCATCCAGGGGCTGGCGCTGTCGGAGGTCGCCGCACAGAACGCCGCCGCCTATGCGCGCGACCGCAGACAGGGCCGGGCGCTGAGCGGCGCGAAGGAGAAGGACGCGCCGGCCGACCGTATCGTCGTGCATCCCGACATCCGCCGGACGCTCGCCGCGATGCGCGGCTTCAACATCGCGGCGCGGGCGCTCGCGCTCCAGACCGCACTCGACGCCGACATCGCGGCGCGCTCGCCCGACGCCAAGGTGCGCGAGGCGGCCGAAGACCGCATCGGGCTTTTGACGCCGGTGGTGAAAGGCGTGCTCACCGATCTCGGGTTCGCCAACGCGGTCGTCGCGCAGCAGGTATTCGGCGGCGCCGGCTACATCACTGAGACCGGTGTCGAGCAGTTCGTGCGCGACGCGCGCATCGCCATGATCTACGAG
>CAZXKZ010000056.1:0-13844 GCA_964641825.1 uncultured Bauldia sp. | reverse complement strand
CCTATTCCTCGATCGAGCACATGGGCATCATCACCTTCGCCTTCGGCATGGGCGGGCCGCTCGCCAATTTCGCCGGGCTGCTCCACATGGTGATGCACAGCCTCACCAAGTCGGGCATCTTCTTCGCCGTCGGCCACATCGCACAGGTCAAAGGCACGCAGAAGATCGCCGACCTCCGCGGCCTCACGGTCACCCATCCGCTCCTCGGCTGGGGACTGGTGCTCGGCGTGGTCGCCATCGCCGGCCTGCCGCCGCTCGGCATCTTCATGAGCGAGTTCCTCGTCGTCACCTCCACTTTCGCGCGCGAGCCGCTTCTGGCGGTTGCCCTCGTCGCAGGGCTGCTCGTCGGCTTCGGCGCGCTGTTCCTGCGCCTCAACGGCATCGCCTTTGGTGAGCCCACCGGCAGCACTGCGCCTGTGAAGGCCTCCTACGTTCCCATGTACCTCCACTTCGCGCTGGTCTTCGTGGCGGGCATCTACCTGCCGCCGACGCTCGTCGTCTGGTTCCAGCACATCGCGGCGCTGCTCGGATGAGCGAGATCGTGTCCGACCCGCTGATCGGCAGGGGCACTCTCGTCCAAGCCCACCGGCCGTGGCCGCGCGCCATCGTCACCGCCGAGGGCTGGCGCGACGCCATTGAGATGCTCGCAGCCGGCGAGCGCACGCTCCTCGGCCTGTGGGGCGAACGGCATGCGGTCAACATGGCGGTGCTCGACGAGAAGGCGCGGACCGTCGCCGCCCTCAGCCTCGAATGCCCCGACGGCCACTATCCCTCCGTCGGCATGACGCACGCGCCGGCGATCGGCCTCGAACGTACCATCCGCGACCTTTACGGGCTGGAAGCGGACGGCCTTGCCGATACGCGTCCGTGGCTGGACCACGGCCGCTGGGGCGTGCGCCATCCGCTCGGCGCGGCAACGCCCTCCACTGAGCCACCTCCGCCCTACCCGTTCCTCCCCGCGGAAGGCGAAGGGCTGCACCAGATAGCGGTCGGCCCCGTCCACGCCGGCATCATCGAGCCGGGCCATTTCCGCTTCACCGCCAACGGCGAGACCATCGTGCGCCTGGAAGAGCGCCTCGGCTACGTCCACAAGGGCATCGAGGGCATGATGCAGGGCGCCGACCTCAAGACTGCGGCGCGGCGTGCGGGCCGAACCTCCGGCGACAGCACCGTGGCCTACGCGATCGCGTTCGCCCGCGCTGTCGAGGCGGCAACCGGGGTCGAGGTGCCGCACCGCGCAGTCTGGCTGCGCGCGCTGATGGCTGAACTAGAACGCATCGCCAACCATCTCGGCGACATCGGCGCTATCTGCAACGATGCCTCGTTCACGCTGATGCACGCCCACTGCGCCGTTCTGCGTGAGCGTGTCCTGCGCTTCGCCGGCGCTGCCTTCGGCCATCGCCTGATGATGGATATGGTCGTTCCGGGTGGCGTCGCGGCCGACCTCAGCGACCGCGGTACGGTGGCGCTGCGCGCCCTCCTCGCCGAGATTCGCGAGACGTTCCCGAATCTGGTCGCGCTTTACGACAACACCACCTCGCTTCAGGACCGCACCGTCGGCACCGGCATCCTCAAGCCGGAGCTTAGCCGGCGCTTCGGCGCCGGCGGCTATGTCGGGCGCGCATCCGGACGCGCCTTCGACGCGCGCAAGGCTCTGCCCTACGCGCCCTACGACAGGCTTGAGTTCGAGATGCCTGTCTTGTTCGAGGGCGACGTCAACGCCCGCGTCTGGATCAGGATTCGCGAGGTCGAGCAAAGCCTCGGCATGGTCGCCGCGCTTGCGAACCTGCCGCCGGGGCCGATCCGCGTCGAGATACCTGCTCGAGCCGCCGAAGGTATCGCGCTCGTCGAAGGCTTCCGCGGCGATATTCTCGCGTCTGTACGGCTCGGCGAGGACGGGCGCGTCGAGCGTTGCCACCTCCGCGATCCGTCGTGGTTCCAGTGGCCGCTGCTCGAAGCCATCATCGAGGGCAACATCGTTGCCGACTTCCCGATCTGCAACAAGTCGTTCAACTGCTCCTACGCCGGACACGACCTCTAGGCACGACCATGCGCAAGCTTCTGTTCCAGGGTCTCGTGCGTCCGCCGCTCACCGAGCCGGCGCCCGACACTGACGACGCCGAGCTCGCCGCGCTTGCGGCATCGGTCGACGTTGCGGCACGCCGCCGCCTTGGGCGCAGCCTGTCCATCCGCGAGGTCGATGCCGGTTCGTGCAATGCCTGCGAGCTCGAGATCCACGCCCTCAACAACGCCTTCTACGACCTCGAGCGCTTTGGCTTCCGCTTCGTGGCATCGCCCCGCCATGCCGACGTGCTGATGGTCACCGGGCCTGTCACCAAGAACATGCGCGAGGCGCTGGAGCGTACTTACGCCGCAACGCCGGACCCCAAATGGGTGGTCGCGGTTGGCAACTGCGCGCTCGGCAAGGGCTGTTTCGCCGGCAGCTACGCGGTGCTCGGAGGCGCGGCCGAAGTGGTGCCCGTCGATATCCGCATCCCCGGCTGCCCGCCTACGCCCACGGCGATTCTGAAAGGCCTGCTCTCGCTGCTACAGGCGACAGGCAAACGCGCCTAGCCCATCCGGCAGGCGGCCAGACGACCGGCTGCTCCCGCATTCCTTGCCCTGACCCGCCATTTCCCGGCATAAGAGCAGATCGAAATAGATTCGGGGCCACCGAAGCCGTCACGGCAACCATCAATGCAGCTCGGCTACACCACAGGCGCGTTTGATCTTTTTCACGTCGGCCATCTCAATGTGCTGCGCGCGGCGCGCTCGCTCTGCGACAGGCTCATCGTCGGCGTTTCGACGGACGACCTGATCCTCGCCCGCAAGGCGAAGCAATGCGTTATCCCGTTCGCTGATCGCTTCGCGATCGTCCAGGCGTGCCGGTACGTCGACGCGACCGTGCCGCAGACCGACCTCGACAAATATGAAGCCTGGAAGCGTATCCGTTACGATGTGCTGTTCGTTGGCGACGACTGGTTCGGCGAGTCGAGCTGGCAGGCCTACGAGCAGCAGCTCGGCGAACACGGCGTGCGCGTCGTCTACCTGCCCTACACGCGCGGTGTTTCGTCGACGAGCCTGCGGCCGTTGGTGTCCCCTGTCTGAAATCTCTCGTCCGGACTGACCCGGCGCCATGAGCGAGGCCGCATCATCGGGATCGCCGGTCGATTTCGTCATTATGTGGGTCGACGGCAGTGACCCCGAAACCATCCGGGCGCGCGAAGAAGCGGTCGCCGAGTGCCGCGCCGCCAGCATCCCGCTCAAGGATACGCCGAACCGCCATCGCGACAACGGCGAGCTGGTCTTCCTGCTGCGCTCGATCGAGGCGTTCATGCCATGGTACCGGCGGATCGTCCTCGTCACCAACGGCCAGCGTCCCGGCTACATCGATTTCTCATCCGACAGGATCCGGCTCGTCACCCACGCCGATATCTTTCCGCCCGGCGTAGGGACGCCGTCGTTCAACACCTACGCCATCGACAGTTGCACTTCGCGCATCGACGGGCTGAGCGAGACCTATGTCCGCTTCAGCGACGATTTTCTCGTGGGGCGGCCGGTGTCGAAGCGCGAGTTCCTCGGCCTCGACGGCCTCGGCCAGAATCTGGTCGGCGCGAGCGTCTTCAATATCGGCTCCGGGCAGTACGTGTCGACGCTTCAGAACAACGCCGTCAGCTTCTGGCGGGCGCTCGGCTACATGCCGCTCAGCAACTTCCTCCACGTTCCGCAGCTCCGCCACCGCTCGACCATGGCCGAGCTGGCGAAGGTGTTCCCGGAGTGGCTTGCCGAGACTCGCAGCAACCGGTTCCGGAACGTGAGCGACATGAACCTCCTGTTCCTCTACCCCTACTTTTCGCTGTTCCAGAAGCGGCGGAGCGACCTCGCCGCAATTGCCATGAACAGGCAGGCGCCGGGTATGATCGACGTCAATCGGCTCCCGAATCTTGCCGAGGTCTACATGCAGATTCAGGTCGGCGACAAAAGCGACTGGCGCGCGGCGCTCAACCGCGTGTCGCGCAAGCCGCCGCGATTCTTCAACATCAACGACGACCTCGGCGACGAGGCCGACGAGAAGGATCGCCGTTACGTCGGCCAGCAGCTCTACCGGCTCTTCCCCAAGCCGTCGCCCTTTGAGACGCGGCCGGAAACGTTCCCCGGCTACGCGGCGCTCCGCAGCGGTTGAAATCGCTGCGGTTCGGGTGTAGAACAAAAAGCGAACATAGGGGCAGACATGGCCAAACTCGCGGCACGACAGATTACCCGGTTCGTTTGCCAGAACTGCGGGGCGGTATCGAACCGCTGGCAGGGGCGCTGTGCGGATTGCAGCGAGTGGAACTCGATCGTCGAGGAGGGCACGTCCGCCGGCGTTGCCGGCAGCCCGCTCGCGGCGCGGCTTGGGAAAGGCCGCATCATCGAGCTCACCGCGCTCTCCGGCGGAAAAGACGAGGCCCCGCGCTCCCGGTCGGGCATCGCGGAGTTCGATCGCGTCGCCGGGGGCGGGCTTGTGCGCGGGTCGACGCTGCTGGTGGGCGGCGATCCGGGCATCGGCAAGTCGACGCTGCTGCTGCAGGTGGCTGGCGCTCTTGCGACCAGCGGCCGGCCCGTCGTCTACGTGTCGGGGGAGGAAGCGGTCGGGCAGATCAGGATGCGCGCCGACCGGCTGGGGTTGTCGCAGGCGCCGGTCCGCCTCGCCGCGGAAACCAGCGTCGAGGACATTCTGGCCACCCTTGCCGCCGACGACCCCCCCGCCCTTCTCGTCGTAGATTCGATTCAGACGCTGTGGACGGCCCAGGCCGATTCGGCCCCCGGCACCGTCACCCAGGTCCGCGCCTCGGCGCAGGCGCTCATCCGCTACGCCAAGCAGACCGGCACCGCCGTCGTCTTCGTCGGGCACGTCACAAAGGATGGCCAGATCGCAGGCCCGCGCGTGGTCGAGCACATGGTCGACGCCGTCCTCTACTTCGAGGGCGAGGGCGGGCATCATTTCCGCATCCTGCGGGCGGTGAAGAACCGATTCGGCGCCACCGACGAGATCGGCGTGTTCGAGATGACCGGCTCGGGGCTGCGCGAGGTAGCCAATCCGTCCGAGCTTTTCCTCGGCGAGCGGCGTGGCGACACGCCGGGCGCGGCGGTGTTTGCCGGCATGGAAGGCACCCGGCCGCTCCTGGTCGAAATCCAGGCCCTCGTCGCCCCCTCGGCGCTCGGGACGCCCCGCCGCGCCGTCATCGGTTGGGATTCGTCGCGGCTGGCGATGGTGCTGGCCGTGCTCGAGGCGCACTGCGGCGTCCGGCTGGGCGACTGCGAGGTGTATCTCAACGTCGCCGGCGGCCTACGCATCGCCGAGCCCGCCGCTGATCTCGCGGTCGCAGCCGCGCTGGTCGCCTCGCGGCTCAATGTCGCCCTGCCCTCCGACACGGTCTATTTCGGTGAGGTGAGCCTGTCGGGTGCCGTGCGCCCGGTGAGCCACGCCCCGGCGCGGGTCCGGGAGGCGCAGAAGCTCGGGTTCCAGCGCGCGGTCGGGCCGAAATCCAAGGGCGAGGAGACGGCAGGCTCCGACGGCGCCATAGGCCAGTTGTCGGAGCTTGTGGCGCGGATCGCGGCCGCGGCGCAGAACCGTTAACGGCAGAGCCGCCCTTCTCCGCGGGGGAAAAGCCCGAGGTGGACGCAATCCGGCCGTAACGCTAGTACAAGCCTGAATCGTGCTAGGAAAACGCGCGCCGCACCGCGTCCCCGCCCTGGGAGCCACTGTCCCCCAATGCCACTGACGGTCCTCGACATCATCGTGATCGTGGTCGTGCTCATATCCGCCACGCTCGCCATGGTCCGCGGTTTCGTCCGGGAGGTGCTGTCGGTGGCGTCGTGGCTGGCCGCCGTCGCCGCTGCCTATTTTTTCTACAAGCCGCTCATTCCCGTGATCCGGCCCTACATCGAGAGCAACACGATCGCCACGATCGCGTCCGCGGCTCTCATCTTCTTCGTCGCGCTCATCATCGCCAGCTACATCACCACCAAGGTTTCGGACTTCGTGATCGACAGTCGGGTGGGCGCGATCGACCGCGGGCTCGGTTTCGTCTTCGGCGCGGCGCGCGGCGTGCTTCTCGTGGTCATCGCGCTGTGGTTCTTCAACTTCCTGGTCGCCGAGCCGCCCGACTGGGTTGCAAAGGCGCAGACCGGCCCCATGTTGAAGGACCTCGGCGAGCAACTGGTTCTGGCGCTGCCGGAGGACATCGAGGCCTGGATCCAGAGCCATACGCAGGGCAGCAGCGAGGTGAGCGGCGCGAGCGAGGAGACGCTGCCGCAGGAGCCGTCGCCGTCCGATCCATCATACGGCAACGATACGCGGCAGAATCTCGAACAACTCATTCAGAACAGTGATAATTAGTCGCGGCAAGATTCGCCCCTCCCCGCGGTCCTGTCGCCACTCCAGAGGATGCGGATGAACGACCTGACGATGCTGCCGTTCGAGGCGGACAAGCTCCGCGAGGAATGTGGCGTGTTCGGGGTCTTCGGCCATCCGGATGCGGCGCCGCTTACCGTGCTCGGACTGCACGCCCTCCAGCATCGTGGCCAGGAAGCCGGCGGCATCGTCTCCTTCGACGGCGAAACCTTCCATGCTGAGCGGCGCACCGGGCTGATCGGCGACACCTTCACCGACCACGCCGTCGTCGGCCGCCTGCACGGCGACCGCGCGATCGGCCATGTCCGCTACTCCACCCATGGCGGCGCCGGCGAACGGAACATCCAGCCGCTGTTCGCCGAGTTCTCCGGCGGTGGATTCGCCGTCGCGCACAACGGCAACCTCACCAACGCCCTGACGCTGCAGGCGGAGCTGCAGCGGCGCGGTTCGATCTTCCAGTCGACCTCCGACACCGAGGTGATCCTGCACCTCATCGCCACCAGCGCGCGCAGCAACCTCATCGACCGCATCATCGATGCACTGAAGCGGGTGGAAGGCGCCTGGTCGCTGGTCTGCCTGTCCACCAAGAAGATGATCGGATGCCGCGATCCGCTCGGCGTGCGCCCGCTCGTCCTCGGCGATCTCGACGGAGCCGCTATCCTCGCGTCCGAGACCTGCGCCCTCGACATTATCGGCGCGCGCTACGTGCGCGACATCGAGCCCGGCGAGATGGTCATCGTCACGCCGGAGGGCATTGAAAGCGTGTTCCCCTTCGCCCGCGAGAAGTCGCGCTTCTGCGTCTTCGAGTATGTCTACTTCGCCCGGCCCGACTCGGTCGTGGAGGGTCGCGGTGTCTACGACACGCGGAAGCGCATCGGCGCCGAACTCGCCCGCGAGCATCCGGCCAACGCCGATCTGGTCGTGCCCGTTCCCGATTCCGGCACGCCCGCCGCCATCGGCTTCGCGGAAGCCGCGGGCCTGCCCTTCGACCTCGGCATCATCCGCAATCACTACGTCGGACGCACCTTCATCGAGCCGTCGGACGCCATCCGCCACATGGGCGTCCGGCTGAAGCACAACGCCAACCGCCGTGTGCTGGAGGGCAAGCGCGTCATCCTGGTCGACGATTCGATCGTGCGCGGCACGACCTCGCAGAAGATCGTCAAGATGATCCGCGACGCCGGAGCCACCGAGGTCCACATGCGGATCGCGAGCCCGCCGACGATGCACTCCTGCTTCTACGGCGTCGACACGCCGGAGGAATCCCAACTGATTGCTGCGCGCCGTTCAGTCGAGGACATCGCGGAGTTCATCAAGGTGGACAGCCTCGGCTTCCTGTCGATCGACGGCCTCTACCGCGCTGTCGGCGAGGCGCGCCGCAACGACGAGGCACCGCAGTTCTGCGACGCCTGCTTCACCGGCGCCTATCCCACGCTGCTTACCGACCGGTCGAGCGGCGACAACGTCCGGCCGTTCCCCAAGCTCGCCGAGGCCGGCTGACGCAAATGGTACGTCTGCAGGACCGCGTCGCGCTCGTAACCGGCGCCTCGCGCGGCATTGGTCGCGCGGCTGCGCTCGGGCTGGCCGAGGCCGGCGCGCATGTGATCGCCGTCGCACGCACTGTCGGAGGCCTCGAAGAACTCGACGACGAGATCAGGGTCAAGGGCGGCGCGGCGACGCTGGTGCCCTTCGACCTCGCCGATTATCCGGCCATCGACCGCCTCGGCGCCGCGATTCACGAGCGCTGGGGGCGGCTCGACATCCTGCTTGGCAACGCCGGTCTGCTTGGCGCCATCACGCCGCTCTCCCATCTCGACGTGAAGGTCTGGGACAGCGTGATGGCGGTGAACGCCACCGCCAACTGGCGCCTCATCCGCTCGCTCGATCCATTGCTGCGCCAGTCCGACGCCGGCCGCGCACTGTTCGTCACCTCGGGTATCACCAAGGTCTATCTCCCGTACTGGGGCGCGTATGCCGCGTCCAAGGCGGCGCTGGAAGCGCTCGTGCGCACCTACGCGGCGGAACTCGCGCACACCAGGGCGACCGCGAATCTATTCAATCCCGGCCCGCTGCGCACGCGATTCAGGGCACAGGCCGCACCCGGCGAGGACCCCAACTCGCAACAGCCACCGGAAGCCGCGGTGCCCGACATCGTTAGGATGCTCGCTCCCGACTATGCGCCGAACGGCGTGCTGTTCGATTTTCCGACGGCGCGGACCGAACAGCTCCTGCGGCGCTAGCGCCGCTTCTCCGCCTTCCCCGAGAACGGGTTGTCGCCCTTGCGCAGGACGAGGCGGATCGGCGTGCCGGGTAGCTCGAAATCCGCGCGGATTGCATTGACCAGGTAGCGCGTGTAGGCGGCCGGCAGCGCCTCCGGGCGCGAGCAGAACACGACGAAGGTCGGCGGCCGCGCTTTGGTCTGCGTCAGGTAGCGGAGCTTGATGCGGCGGCCCGATACCGCCGGCGGCGGATGGCGCTCCACCATGTCGAGGAGCCAGCGGTTGAGCCGCGAGGTGGGCACACGCCGGTTCCACATCGCATAGGCGTTGACCACCGCATCCAGCAGCTTGTCGACGCCCTCGCCGGTCAGCCCTGACACAGGTACGATGCCGACGCCCGAAAGCTGCGGCAGCAGCCGTGCGGCGCGCTTGTTGAGCTCGTTGCGAACCTTCTGGCGGTCGACCACAAGGTCCCACTTGTCCAGCGCGATGACCAGCGCACGGCCCTCCTGCTCGACAAGATCGGCGATCTGCAGATCCTGCTTCTCGAACGGCGCCTCGGCGTCGAGCACCAGGATCACGACCTCGGCGAAGCGGATCGCGCGCAGCGCATCGGCGACCGCGAGCTTTTCCAGTTTCTCCTGCACGCGCGCCTTCCGGCGGAGGCCGGCCGTGTCGACGAGCTCGAACGTCTTGCCACGCCACGACCACGTCACCGTGATGGCGTCGCGGGTGATGCCCGCCTCCGGGCCGGTCAGCAGCCTTTCCTCGCCGATGATCCGGTTGATCAGCGTCGACTTGCCGGCGTTCGGTCGGCCGACGACGGCGACCTTGATTGCGCCACCGCCTTCCGCCGAAACGGCGTCTTCTTCCTCGCCTGCCTCCAAGCCCGCCAGCGCGTCCTGCAGGTCGCCAAGCCCCTCGCCGTGCTCGGCCGAGATCGCCACCGGATCGCCGAGCCCGAGCTCGAACGCCTCGGTCAGCCCGACCGTGGCGGCGGCGCTTTCCGCCTTGTTGGCGACGAGGACAATGGGCTTGTCGAGGGCGCGCAGCAGTCCTGCGAAATGCCGGTCCAGCGGCGTGACGCCCACGCGCGCATCGACCATGAACAGGACTACGTCGGCGGAGCGGACGGCGGCCTCCGTCTGCGACCGCATGCGGCCGGCGAGGCTTTCGGGCGGAGCGTCGTCCAGCCCGGCCGTATCGATGACGGTGAACCGCAGGCGCCCCAGCCGGCCTTCGCCCTCCCGCCGGTCGCGGGTGACGCCTGGGCGGTCGTCCACCAGCGCCAGCCGGCGGCCCACCAGCCGGTTGAACAGCGTCGACTTGCCGACGTTCGGCCGGCCGACGATTGCAACGCGGAGCAGTCTGTCCTTCGTCGGCATGGGGAATCCGGAGCGGAACGCGCTTCCGGAGCCCTAAAGGGCGGCGGCGCGTTAGTCTACAGCGGGCGCCGGTGTTTCAGCGCCATCAGCCGGCGCCGCATCGCCGGTGGTTGCCGGCTCGGGAGCGGCGTCTGCCGTCGGCGCAGGCTCCGGCGCGGATGCGTCGTCTGCGGGCGCGGGCGTCTCGCGGAGCCGCTCGTTCACCAGCGTCAGCATCAGCGCCACGCGCTGGCGAAGCCCCTGCGATGCTTCCTGGTCAGCCGCGATCTCATCGAAGTAGGCCTTGGCGGCGACGTAGTCGCCGCTCCTGAACTCGGCCAGCCCGAGGATCTCGCGAGCGGTGTGGCGCCAGGGGCTGCCCACCGCGGCAAGATCGCGAAGGCGGACTTCGAGGTCCTCCGGCGTGGCGGTATCGAGCAGCAGGAGTGCGGCGCGGAGGCGCGCCATGGCGCGCATCTCTTGCGGCGCGTTGCTGCCGGCGATCACGTCGAACTCGGCGATCGCGCCTTCGGTGTCGCCGGAGCGCGCCTTCTCGGTCGCTACGCGGAAGCGGGCGAGCATTGGGTAGCCGCCGCTCCCGTCTGCGACGAGTGCTTCCAGCGCCGCCATGGCTTCGTCGTACCGGCCTTCGTCGGAAAGCTGGACGGCGGCGATGAAGCGGTCGCCGCTCGATTCGGCCTGGCGCGCCTGCCAGTATTCCCAGCCGCGATACCCCGCCGTGGCGGCCACGATGAGGATCGCCGCGCCGATGACATAAGGCGCGATCCGGTCCCAGACCTTGCGGACCTGGTCCCGGCGGATATCCTCGTCAACCTCGCGGAAAATATCGGACATTTCACCTCGGCAGGGCGTTCACCGGCTATCGGCGGCCGGAGCGGCGCGCACCATATCGGCGCTGCCCTTCGCTGGCAAACCGGGCGAAAAGGCGGTCATGCCTTGGGCTTGTAGACGTTGTCCTCGCCCGGAAAGGCCCGCGCGCGGACATCGCGCGCATAGTCGGCCACTGCCGCCTCGATATGGCCGGCGAGCGCGCCGTAGGCCTTGACGAACTTGGGCACTCGCGGGCTGAGGCCGAGCATGTCCTCGAGTACGAGGATCTGGCCGTCGCAATGGGGCGATGCGCCAATGCCGATGGTCGGTGGCGCGATCGCGGTAGTGATCTCGCGGGCGAGCGGCTCCACGATCGCCTCGATGACGACGGCGAACGCACCGGCGTCGGCCACCGCCTTCGCGTCGGCCTTGATGGCTTCGGCGCCCGTCGGGTCGCGGCCCTGCACCTTGAAGCCGCCGATGGTGTTGACGCGCTGCGGCGTCAGGCCGACATGCGCCATGACCGGGATGCCCCGCTCGACCAGGAACGCGACCGACTCGGCGAGCGCCGTCCCGCCTTCCATCTTCACGGCCCCGGCGCCGGTCTCCTTCATGATCCGCGCGGCACTCCGGAACGCGGCGGCCGGTCCCTCCTCGTAGCTGCCGAAGGGCAGGTCGACCACGACGAGCGCCCGCTTCGAGCCGCGCATCACCGCATTCGCTTGCAGGATCATCATGTCGAGCGTAACCGGAACGGTCGTCTCGAAACCGTGCATGACCATGCCGAGGGAGTCGCCGACGAGGATGAAGTCGACGTAGGGGTCGATCAGCGCGGCTGTATGCGCGTGGTAAGACGTCAGCGACACGATCGGCGTGCCGCCCTTGCGGGCGCGGAGATCGTTCGCCGTCAGCCGGCGCGTTTCGGTTTCCTTGCTCAAGATGAAGGCTTCCAGGCCAGAAATGCGGCGCCGTTCTAGCACTTTTTCCGCGCTGCGGTAAAAACCGGCCCTCCTCACGTTCTTTTGCTTGGAATACCGCCGTCCGGCCCCGGTTACGCGTTGTTCACCGAAGCCCGCCTATCGTAGGATTTGACCAGCCACTCGTTCGGTGGCCGGTGTGCCTACACCCGGTAACCAGTTGTGTACGGGGCCCGCGTTGATGAGACCCGCGTTTCACGCGTTCGTGCTTGCCGGCGCCATGCTGGCCCTTCCCGCCGCCGGGTTTGCCGCGGGCGACACCACCCAGCTCGCCATGGCCGAGTCGGCGGCGACTATCGCCGCGCCGCCTGAGCCCTCCACCATCGTCGCGCGGGTTGATCTTTCCACGCAGCGCATGTCGGTCTACGTGGACGACATCCTCACCCATGTCTTCCCGGTCTCCACCGGCCGCGGAAGCTACGGCACGCCGACCGGACGCTGGACCGCGCAGTGGCTGTCGCCCAAGCACCGCTCGCGCAAATACAACAACGCCCCGATGCCGTGGTCGGTCTTCTTCTACAGCGGCTACGCGGTGCACGGCACCACCGACATAGCGGCGCTCGGCCGGCCGGCGTCGCATGGCTGCGTGCGCCTCCATCCCGACAACGCCAAGACGTTCTACTCGCTCGTCAAGGAAATCGGCCTCAGCAACACCCTCATCACGATCGTCCGCTGAGCGCCGCGCCGGCCGGAAAAAAGCGGTCGCCACGATATTGTCACAACCTTGCCAGTGTTCCCGGCGGAACGCGAGATAGCCCCGCGCATTCTATAATCTGGATGCGCCCCCCGAGGCCGCTTATGAGCGCCGCGGGGGTGCGTGACACATTGAAAAAACGGAAGTGCCTCCAGAAGCGAAAGGACAGGCCATGGCCATCGCCAAGAACACGATCTGCCTTTGGTATGACAAGGACGCCGAGGCGGCGGCGCGCTTCTACGCCGAGACGTTCCCCGACAGCGCGGTGACCGCCGTCCACCTTGCTCCCAGCGACAACCCGTCCACCAAGGCGGGCGCTGTGCTAACAGTGGATTTCACCTTCTTCGGTATCCCGTGCCTTGGCCTCAATGGCGGCCCCGCGTTCAAGCACAACGAAGCCTTCTCCTTCCAGATCGCCACCGACGATCAGGAAGAGACGGACCGCTACTGGAACGCCATCGTCGGCAACGGCGGCCAGGAAAGCGCGTGCGGCTGGTGCAAGGACAAATGGGGCGTCTCGTGGCAGATCACGCCGCGTGTGCTGAGCGAGGCAATGGCGGTGGGCGGCGCCGAAGCCAAGCGCGCGTTCGACGCGATGATGGAGATGCGGAAGATCGACGTCGCCGCGATCGAAGCGGCCCGGCGCGGCTGACGCTCCACAGTTGATATAGCCCAACCGCTTCCGCTTGTACCGAAAGGGAGGAGAGTGGCCCGACGCTATGGGCTCGTACCGGCTCGCCACCACCCTGAGCTGAACTCCATCCGGCTCACGAGCTTCAACAGGCCCGCGAACAGCGTCGGCCCGCGGGCTGCGAGCTTGGGTGCACCACGGACTCTGTTGCCCGATTACCCTATTCCCACTCGATCGTGCCCGGCGGCTTCGAGGTCACGTCGTAGACGACGCGATTGATGCCCTTGACCTCGTTGATGATGCGGGTGGCAGCGGCGCCGAGGAAGCCCATGTCGAACGGGTAAAAATCGGCGGTCATGCCGTCGTTCGAGGTGACGGCGCGGAGTGCGAGCACATAGTCATAGGTGCGCCCGTCACCCATGACACCGACCGTGCGCACCGGCAGCAGCACCGCGAAGGCCTGCCAGATCGCGTCGTAGAGCCCGGCCTTCCGGATCTCGTCGAGATAGATCGCGTCGGCCTTCCTGAGGATCGCGAGCTTTTCGCGCGTCACCGCGCCCGGCACACGGATGGCGAGGCCAGGTCCGGGGAACGGATGACGTCCGACGAAAGCTTCCGGCAATCCCAGCTCGCGGCCGAGCGCCCGCACCTCGTCCTTGAACAGCTCGCGCAGCGGCTCGACCACTTTCATGCGCATGCGTTCCGGCAGGCCGCCGACGTTGTGATGCGAC
>CAZXKZ010000055.1:0-14057 GCA_964641825.1 uncultured Bauldia sp. | reverse complement strand
ACTTCTATTCGGGCATCACGCTGAAGGCGCTTGGCTTCCCGACGACGATGTTCACCGTCCTGTTCGCGCTCGCCCGCACGGTCGGCTGGATCGCCCAGTGGAAGGAGATGGTCGAAGACCCGTCGCAGAAGATCGGGCGGCCGCGCCAGCTCTACACCGGGGCGCCACGGCGCGACTACGTGCCGATCTCGAAGCGCCGCTAGGCGCGATCGGGCTTTCGCATCGTTTCCGCGACGATCGCTGCGGCGCGCTCGGATGGCGTTTCGCCCTCCAGGGTCATCCGCCGCGCGATCTCGTCGAACGCTTCGAGCTGGCGCTGCCGTTCCGCCGTCTCCGAGAGAAGCGGCAGCAGAGCCCGCGCCAGATTGGCCGGCGTAGCGTCGTCGTCAAGGAACTCGGGAACCGCGTTCTCGCCAGCGATCAGGTTCGCCAGCACGATCGACTTCGCCTGCAGAAGCGGCTTCAGCACCCGCAGGAACACATCGACGCGGTAGGCGACGACCATGGGGATGTGCGCCAGCGCCAGTTCAAGCGTGACCGTGCCCGAAGCCGCCAGCGCCGCGTTGGCGCGTCGGAATGCCGCCAGCTTCGCCTCCTCGCCGACCACGATCGCCGGCGGGTACTTCCAGCCAGCTGCGCGTTCGCGGATTTCGTCAGCGAGCGCCGGCACGGCCGGCAGGATAATCTCGACGCCAGGTTCGGCGTCCGCGATCAACGCGACCGTCTCCCCGAAGCGGTCCATGAGCCGTGCCACCTCGCTTCGACGGCTCCCCGGAAGGACCAACAGCGCCGGCCGAGCGCCACCGCCGAGCGACATGCGTTCGCCCTGGCGTGGCTGCAGTTCTCCCACCTTCTCGCTGAGGGGATGCCCGACGAAGGTTGTCGGCGGACCACCAAGGCGGCGATGGACGTCCGGCTCAAATGGCAGGATCGCCATGAGGCGATCGACAAATGGGCGTATCTTGCGCGCGCGCCAGGGTGCCCATGCCCAGACAGTCGGCGAAACGTAGTCCACGATCGGGATATCAGGGGCTGCCAATCGCACCCGCTTGGCGATCCGCAGGCCAAAAGCCGGCGCATCGACGAGCACGAGCACGTCGGGATCAGCGGCGACTACGGCCGCGGCGGTCGTCCGGATCCGCTGCCAGAGGTCCGGCAGGCGCACGAGCACCTCCGCCAGCCCATGCAACTGGATGCGCTCTATCGGGAAGATCGATTCAAGGCCGCGCGCGGCCATTCGTCGGCCTCCGACGCCGGAAAAGCGCACCGGCCCGAGTCTTGCCGTCAGCGCGACCATCAGCCCGGCACCCAGCACGTCGCCCGACTCCTCGCCCGCGATGAGAAATACGTGGGGTGCGGCTCCGTCCGCCGGCCGCCCCGCCCCGGTCATGAGCCGTCCCGCGCGCGAGCGAAAATGAAGATTCCAGCTCGTTCCGCCAAGGCAATGGCTTCGGCCCGACCGGCGATCATCACGGCGCCTGCCTCGATCACGATGCCAGCGAGCCCAGCGCTAGCGGCCGCCTCGACCGTTCGCGGCCCGATCACAGGCATATCGAGACGAAGGTCCTGTCCCGGCTTGGCGCGCTTGGCCAATACGCCGGCCCGTCCCGACCACTTGGCCCGCCCCGCGGCCCTCAGCGAGGCCACGCGTTCGAGCATCGCGTCTGTGCCCTCGGCCGCCTCCAGGGCAATGACACGGCCATTGACCGCCACCGCCGACTGTCCCGCGTCGATGCCACCGATCACAGCGGCGGCTTCGAAGGCCCGGACCGTGTCATCGAACCTCGAGCCTTCCGGCGGCAAACCCGCAACCGCTCCCGGTTTGGCGACCATGCCGGGCGCGACATCGCCGACCCCCACGATCCGGAACCCCCGTTCCTCGATATGACGCGCGAAGTTACCGAGCACCCGATCGTCGCCGCCAACCATCGCCTTCATCAGCTTGGGCAGATAGCGCAGCGTCCCGAGATCGATCGACATCGCGCCGAAATCCGGCCGACGGCTCACGGTCCCGATCATGAGAAGATCGCGGGCGCCGTGCGCGCGGATAAGGTCTTCGATCCGGCCGATCTGACCCCATTTGGCGACGGCGTGCGGGAAGTCGGTAATCCCTTCGTCTACTTCGCCTTCGAGCCCCACGATCATCACATCGCGCCCGGCCAGGCGGGCTGCCGCCGCCACTTCGATCGGCACGCTCCCACCGGCGGCGAGGATTACAAGCGGCTCACCGGTGGCAGCGTCGACCCGCGATTCAGGAGCCATTGTCGTCTTCGGAGACATCGCCAAAGCGCTGGACGCTCGTCTCGCGCGGGAGGGCCAACGGCCGGTCGCCGGACGCGCGGATGAATGCGACCAGCGCATCGACTGCCGGCACGTCCGCGAATGCCTCGGCCAGCGCCGCGAGCCGGTCGGCGCGCGCCCCGCTGCTGCCGAAAAAGAAGCGATATGCCGCGCGGAGTTGATGGATGGTTTTCCGGTCGAAGCCGCGCCTGGAAAGGCCGACGACGTTCACGCCCGCAATCCGCGCGATGCGCCCGGTCGCCATGGCGTAAGGCACGATATCGCGCGTAACGCCCGTCAACCCGCCGACGAAGGCGTGCGCACCGATCCGGCACCGCTGCTGCACGGCCGCAACGCCGCCGAGGATTGCGTAGTCGCCGATTTCGGCGTGGCCCCCGAGCACCGCCTGATTGGTCAGGATCACACGGTCGCCGACGGCGCAATCATGCGCGATATGGGAGCCGATCATCAGGAAGCAGTGCGCTCCGATGCTGGTAGTACCGCGACCGCGCGCCGTTCCGCGATGGATGGTGACGTGCTCGCGGATCACGCAATCCGGGCCGATGGTGACGGTCGTCGGCTCGCCGCGATAGCTCAGATCCTGCGCCTCGCCACCGATCACAGCGAACGCCGCGATACGGGTGCGGGCGCCGATGGTAGTACGGCCGCGGATCATAACGTGCGCGTCGAGTGTGACGCCGTCTTCCAGTACGGCGTCGCTGCTCACCACGGAAAAGGCACCGACCGTGACGTCGGCTCCCAGTCGCGCTCCGTCCTCGACGATTGCAGTCGGGTGAATCAGCCCCATGCCACGGTCACTCGTCCGCGATCATCGCGCTGATCACGGCCTCCGCGACCTTTCTGGCGCCCACATGGACCTCGCCGCTGAACTTCCAGAGGTTGCCCCGATTGCGCAGCTTCTTCACGCGATACTCAACCATGTCGCCCGGAACGACCGGATGCCGGAACTTACATTCGTCGATCGTGAGGAAGTAGACAACCGACGGCTTGCTGCCCGCCATGGCGTGGATGCAGATGGCGCCCGCGGTCTGGGCCAGGCCCTCGACGAGCAGCACTCCCGGCATGATCGGGCGCCCGGGGAAATGGCCCTGGAAATGCGGCTCGTTCACCGTGACCGCCTTCATCCCCACAGCCGACTCCGCACCGTCGATGTCGACGATGCGGTCGACCATCAGGAAGGGATAACGATGCGGAAGCAGCTCGAGAAGCCGCTGGATATCGATCGTTTCAAGAGCCTTGGCGGCAGCGTCCATCCGCCGGTCCCTCGGCAGGCTCTCCGTCAGGACAGCACGGCTAGAACGACGTGCCGGCGCCCAGGCGGAAGATCTGCGTCTCGTCGTAGCTCTGCTTGGTCAAGGCATGCGCCATGTCGACGCGGATCGAGCCAAACGGCGAAGCCCAGATGATCGAGCCGCCGACCGAAGACCGGATCGCCGTGTCGTCATAGTAGGTGCATGCCGGTGCGCACGACGGCGTATCGACACCGAACAGCATGCCGGCGTCCGCGAACACCGCACCACGCAGGCCGAAGTCCGGCGGGATGAGCGGCAGCGGGAACGTCGCCTCGACCGTGCCGGCGACATAGTTCTTGCCGCCGAGCGCAAGCCCGTCAGTCGCACCGACGGTGTTGTCACGCGGTCCGAAGCCGAGCGGCGCGAAGCCGCGGACGGTTTCGCCGCCCTTAAAGAAGTTGTCCGAGATCGCCACCGACTGGCCGAGGCCAGTAATGTTGCCGCCGTGGACGCGGAACATGCCGATGATGTCGCTGTCGGGCAGGACAGGCATGTAGTAGCGCGCGTCGGCGGTGGTGCGAACGTACCGGGCGTCGCCACCGATCCCCGCAAAGTCCTGCGCCAACCTGAAGTAGGCGCCTTCGTGCGGGTCGATCCGGCTGTCGAGCGTAGAGTAGGTAAGCGTATAGCCCGCCGAGGACGTCAGCCTGTCGCCACCGGGGAAGTAGCAGGGGTCGAGTTGCTGGAAGGGACCGACCGTGTCGCAGATCGCATCCCCCGGCTCTTTGTACTTCGTGTTGGTGTTGACCAGCTTGTAGTTGAGCTGCGCGCTCCAGTCGTCGGTGAGCTGGAAGCCCAGACGAAGCGCACCGCCATCGGTGATCGTGTCGAAGGTCCGTCCCCTGGCCGAGGATTCGGTCCGGTACAGATCGAAGCCGGCCGAAATCTTGGTGCCGAGGAAATAGGGGTCGGTGAACGACAGGTTGTACTGCCGGTCGTTGGCGCCGCCGGCAACCGAGATACGGAGAATCTGGCCGCGGCCGAGGAAGTTGGTTTCCTCCAGCGAAACCTCAGCGATAAACCCATCGCTCGTCGACACGCCGCCCGCGATCGAGAACGAGCCGGTTGCCTGGTCCTGGACCTGCACGACGATCACGACCCGGTCAGGTGCGGAGCCCGGTTCGGTCGAGATCATGACGCTGCTGAAGTAGCCAAGATCGCGTAGCCGCCGCTCGGCCTTCGAAACAAGAACGCGGTTGTACGCATCGCCTTCGGAAATCTCGAACTCGCGGCGGATGACATAGTCACGCGTCTTCGTATTGCCCCGAATCTCGATGCGTTCGACGTAGGCCCGCGGCCCTTCGTCGATCACGTAGGTGATGGCGATGATGTTGTTGGCATAGTCGCGGTCGCCGCGCGGGCGCACCTGAGCGAACACGTAGCCCATTCGGGACAGTTCTATGGTCAGGCTCTCGACCGATTTCTCCACGTGGAGCGCATTGAAGGTCCGGCCGCTCCTGGTGGTCACATACTGCATCAACTGCGCGGGATCGACGCCGGCAACGGACGAATCGATGTTGATCGCACCGAACGTGTACTTCGGCCCTTCCTCGACGGTGAACGTGACGTAGTACTCGCCGCGAGCGTCGTCGAAAACGGCTTCCGCTCCAAGCACCTGGAAGTCGGCGTAGCCGTGCTGCAGGTAGAAGCGGCGGAGCGCCTCCTGGTCGGCAAGCAGCTTCTCGTCGCTGTAGACGTCGCGCTTGTTGAGCCAGCTCAGCCAGTTGGTCGTACGCGTGTCGATCACGCGGGACAGGCGGGCGGATGAAAACGCACTGTTGCCAACGAACGTGATGCTGGCGACACCGGTACGGTCGCCCTCCACCACGAAGAACACGATGTCGACGCGGTTGTTGTCGAGCCGCGTCACCTGCGGCTGCACGCGGGCGCTGCTCCGCCCGCTGCGCGAATAGTAGTCTTCGATTCGGCGCACGTCCGTCTCGAGCCGCGCCGCTGTCATCACGGCGCGCGGCTTCGATTCGATCACCTGTTCGAGAATGTTGGTGTCGACCTTCCGGTTACCTTCGAAGGTGACCGAGTTGATCACCGGATTCTCGACAACGACCACCACAAGCGTGGAACCGTTCTGGCTGATGCTGACGTCCTCGAAGAGGCCCGTGTCGTAGAGAACCTTGATCGACTCGTCGATGTCGAAGGCCGAGAAGCTCTGGCCGGGCTTGATCGTGATGTAGGTCCGGATCGTCGCGGCTTCGATGCGCTGATTACCGCTGACCGAGACGCTAGAGACGACCGCTGCGGCAGCCTGACCGGCGCCGAGGATAGAGGCTACCCCGGCCGCCACCGGGACAGCCATAGCCAGGATAAGTGCAACCGCCAGCCGCCGGGCGAAAAATGCGAATGAAGTCATTGGGTTCGGATGCCCTATCGTGTCCCCAGTCCGTTCGTTCTTTACGCGAACAGATTCGCCCCCTCGAGGCCCTCGAAGCGAAGGATTACAGCCTTTTGCAGTGCCTGCAAGCCGCGCCCCTTCCAACGTCCCCCGAATCTACCCCGGCGTTGCCCCAGCGCCACGCCATGGAAACCTGATTTCACAAGGAACTCAAATGAATAATGTCGTTCCAGGTTGCAAAAATCATCAACCCGAGCACGGCGGCCAGTCCTATCCGGAAACCGATGTCCTGCACCTTATCGCTCAAGGGTTTACCGCGGATTGCCTCGGCCGCGAAATACAGCAGATGGCCGCCATCGAGCATGGGAATCGGGAATAGGTTGATGAGACCGATGCTGATCGACAGGATCGCGGCCAGATTAATGAGGGCCACGATACCTATGGTTGCAACCTGGGCTGACACCTCCGCCACCCGGATCGGCCCACCGAGCTGATCCGCCGATTCGCGGCCCACGATGACGGCGCCGAGGTAGGAAAGCGTCCGCTCCGTGACAAACCACGTTTCCTGGACCGCCAGCCAGGCCGCTGCCGGGACTGAGTAAGTCTCCGTGATGACGTCTTCAGGCCCCGTGGCATTCCGCTGAATACCGAGGCGACCCATCCGCAGCGTGTTGCCGAACCGGTCGGTGTCCTCGACGAGTTCAGGCGTGACATTGAGGAGGACCTCCTCGTTGCCCCGCTGGACCACCACATCCAACGGCTCTCCGGCGCGGACCGTGACGATACGCTGCAGGTCGGTGAACGTCGCCACTTCGCGGCCGTCGATCGAAAGCACGAGATCGCCCTGCTCGAAGCCCGCGATGTCGGCGGCGCTTCCTTCCACCACCGCATCAACGCGCGGAGTCAGGCTTTCCCGACCAAAGACGGAGAAGATGGCCGTGAAGATCAGGATGGCCAGCAGGAAGTTTGCGATCGGGCCAGCGGCAACAATTGCTGCACGCGCACCAACACTCTGCGCGGCGAACGACCGCCGCCGTTCTTCGGGGCTCATGGTCTCTGCCGCCTCACGATCGGGCGTGCTCGCCACACTGTCGTCGCCCAGAAACTTCACGTAGCCGCCGAGCGGAATCGCCGAAAGACGCCAGCGCGTGCCTGAGCGATCGGTGAAGCCGGCGAGTTCCGGGCCGAACCCGACCGAGAAGACCTTCACCGCCACGCCGCACCAGCGCGCCACAAGAAAGTGCCCCAGCTCGTGGAAAAACACGACGATGGTGAGGACGAACAGGAACGGGACGATGTTGGCCCAGATCCACGCGAAGAGAGTCATGGTGCTCCTGCTTTGCTCCCGTTCTTGGCCACCAGTTCGGAGGCAATGCGCCGGCCTTCCGCATCGAGGGAAAACGCCTCCTCGATCGATGCGGGCGACCGGCGAGTCACCCTGATCGCGTGCGCCACCGTTTCCTCGACTATTCGGGCGATTTCAAGGAAGCCGATGCGTCCGGCGAGGAACGCCGCCACAGCTATCTCATTGGCAGCGTTCAGGATATTTTCGCTGC
Organism: uncultured Bauldia sp.; assembly: GCA_964641825.1. GTDB lineage: Bacteria > Pseudomonadota > Alphaproteobacteria > Rhizobiales > Kaistiaceae > DASZQY01. Next base: position 6,558 of record CAZXKZ010000055.1, on the reverse strand, counting down.
CGCCGCCGTGCTCTAGAGCCTCGCGGGCTACACGGAGCGCCGGGAACCGCACATAGTCGGCCGGATCGAAGGACAACACACCGATCTCCGCGAGATCCAGCTTGCGCGCCGCGGTCCCGCTCCGCTCGGGCCAGGCGAGGCAATGCGCGATCGGCGTGCGCATGTCCGGCGGGCTCAGGCACGCCAGCATCGATCCGTCGGAGAAGCTCACCAGCCCGTGCACGACTGACTGCGGGTGGATGAGAAGATCGAGCTTGCCCGCCGGGGCAGCGAACAGGTGGTGCGCCTCGATCAGTTCCAGGCCCTTGTTCATGAGAGTCGCGGAATCGATCGAGATTTTCGGCCCCATCGACCAGTTGGGGTGACGCAGCGCTTCCGCTGGGGTCGCCCGCACCATCTGTTCGAGCGACCATGTCCGGAACGGCCCGCCGGAGGCGGTCAGCACGATGCGCTCCACGGCGTCCGCCGTGCGCCCGTCGAGAATCTGGAAGATCGCGTTGTGCTCGGAATCGACGGGAAGGATAGCCACACCGGCGCGTCTGGCCTCGGCCATGAAAAGATCGCCAGCGCTGACCAGACATTCCTTGTTCGCCAGCGCAACGCGGGCACCTGACCTGACCGCCGCCAGCGTCGGCGCCAGCCCGGCCGCACCGACGATCGCAGCAACCACTAGGTCGACCGGCCGGGCTGCGGCCTCGGCCACAGCGTCCGGTCCTGCGGCGCACGCGAGGCCGGTGCCAGCAAGCGCAGCCTTGAGCTCGGAGTATCCAGCCGGATCGGCCACCACCGCGAGGCGCGCACCGACGCTGCGGGCGATTTCGGCCAGACGGGCGCCGTTCGCATTGGCGGTCACCGCCTCGACGGCAAATGCGCCAGGCTGCTCACGGATGACGGCGAGTGTGCTCGTGCCGATCGAGCCGGTCGCGCCGAGAATGGTAATCCGGCGTGGCGCAGCGGCCTCGCCGGCCTGGGTCACGGCGGCAGCGCGGCTCACCATGAGAGGAGCCCCCGCGCCAGATTTGGCCCGTGCAGCCAGCCGATGGCGGCCGCCAGCCCCGCCGCGAAAACGAGGCCGTCCACGCGGTCCATGAGGCCGCCGTGACCGGGGATAAGACGGCCGGAATCCTTAACTCTGGCGCGGCGCTTGACCCACGATTCGAAGAGGTCGCCAGCCTGTGAGGCGACTGAGAGAGCGGTGATCACGAGCACCAATATCGGGGTGACGGGGGTCATTGTGAACCAGCAAACCAGCAGTCCCGCCAGGATTCCGGCCACGAGCCCTCCCCCGGCCCCCGACCAGGTTTTCCCCGGTGAGACTGCAGGCCAGAGCCGCGGACCCCCAACCGCGCGGCCAGTGAAATACGCGCTGGTATCGCTCGCGGCCACTATTGCGACCAATAGGAACACGGCCGCGAAGCCCTCTGGGTCCAATCGCAGCAGGAGCAGGCTCGCACCGAGGGTTGCCGCGTAGGCGGTGCCGATGGCGCGCCAGAGACTGCCGGTGAGGAGCGACCCCACGATCGCCAGGCCGATGATGATAAAGCCGCCCTCCGTGAAGCCGATCGTGAACATCGCGAGCGCGATCACGAGCCCGGCCGTGAAGACGCCCGACGGCCACGGCGACTTGTCGATGAGGTTCGCCCATTCCAGGTGGACGATCGCCGTCACGATCCCGACCACGATGGCCGCCGCCCACCCGCCGAGGACGATGCCGACGAGCGCGATCAGCAGCATCGAGACGCCGGAGACGATCCGCACGGTCAGTTCGCTCGGCCGCCGCGGCTGCGGCCGACCCGACTCCCGGGCGGCGTGATCGCTCACCCCGCGCTCCGCTCGCCGATTCCCCCGTAGCGGCGCGTGCGGCCGGCGTATTCGTCAATCGCGCCGGCCAGCGTCGCGTGGTTGAAGTCCGGCCAGTAGACCGGAACGAAGACCAGTTCGGCATAGGCCGACTGCCAGAGCAGGAAGTTGCTGAGGCGAAGCTCGCCGCTCGTTCGGATGATGAGGTCGGGATCGGGCAGCGTGGCAGTATCGAGATGCCGCGCGACCGTGGCCTCGTCGATGGTCGCAGGGTCGATTGTGCCCTCCTTCACCGCAAGGCCGATGCTCCTCGCGGCCCGCGCGATCTCGTCGCGCGCCCCGTAGTTGAACGCGAAGATGAGCTGCAGGTTGGTATTGCCGGCAGTCAGCCGTTCGGCATCCTGGATCATGTCGCGGACATCGTCGGGAAGCCCGTCGCGGCGACCGATGACGCGGATGCAGATGCCGGCGGCGTGCAGCTCGGCCACGTCCCTGCGGATGTAGCGGCGGAAGAGGCCGAACAGGAAGTCGATCTCGTCGCGGGGCCGCGTCCAGTTTTCCGACGAGAAGCTGAACAGCGTGAGATACGGCACGCCCAGTTCGATGGCGGCCCTGACAACGCCGCGCACCGCCTCGACGCCACGCCGATGGCCCTCGCCACGCGGCAGGCCGCGCGACAGCGCCCAGCGTCCGTTGCCGTCCATGATGATCGCGACATGGCGCGGCCGCGTGCCGCCCGCGGTTCCGGGCTGGCTGTGTTGGGTCTGGCCGGCAAGCACAGACATGGCCACTTCTTTCGGTCGGTTGATCGTCAGACCTGCGTGATCTCGGCTTCCTTGGTCGCCAGCAGGGAGTCGATCTCCGCGATCGTCTCGTCGGTGAGCTTCTGGATCTGGTCGGTCACCTGCCTCTGCAGGTCCTCGCCCTTCTCCGTCTTCTTGAGCGTGTCGAGGCCGTCGCGGCGCACATGGCGGACCGCCACCCGCGCCTGTTCGGCGTACTTGTGCGCGATCTTCACCAGCTCCTGGCGACGTTCGGCGGTCAGCGCCGGGATCGGGATGCGAAGCAACGTTCCGTCGACAATCGGATTGACGCCGAGGTTCGCCTCGCGGATGGCGCGGTCGACGGCGCTCACCAGCGCCTTGTCCCACACCTGCACCGACAGCATCCGCGGTTCGGGCACGCTGACAGAGCCGACTTGGTTCAACGGCATCATGGAGCCGTAGGCCTCGACCTGGATCGGCTCCAAGAGGCCGGCGGAGGCCCGCCCCGTGCGCAGGCCGGACAGTTCGGTCCTCAGCGCGGCGACGGCACCGCTCATGCGGCGTTTCAGGTCTGCAGTATCCATGGCCTCTCCTGGCTCGGTCTGATGCCGGTTCGCGCCAGCGTCATTGGCGGCAGATCAGGCACACTAGTGTGTGGCGGCGACCACGGTCGCCCGGCCCTTTCCCTTGAGGATTTCAACGAGGGCACCGGGTTCCTGGATCGAGAACACGATTACCGGAATCCCGTTGTCGCGGGCAAGGGCGATCGCTCCGATGTCCATCACCTGCAATCCCCGCGACAGTACCTCGTCGTAGGTAAGCGTTTCGTAACGCTCCGCCCCCTTGTCCCGCTTGGGGTCGGCCGAATAGACGCCGTCCACCTGGGTCGCCTTCAGGAGCGCGTCACAGCCGAGTTCCGCCGCGCGCAGCGCCGCCCCGGAGTCGGTGGTGACGAACGGGATCCCCGCCCCGGCGGCGAACAGGAGGACCTCGCCCGCCTCGAACGCGGCCTCGGCGGCATGCTGGCTATAGGTTTCGCAGATTTCCGGCATTGCAATGGCAGAGAAGATGCGCGCCGGAACGCCGATCTCGCCGAGCTTCTGGCGGAGCGCTATGGCGTTCATCACGGTGGCCAGCATGCCCATCTGGTCGCCGGCGACGCGGTTGCCGCCGGCGCGCTGGATGTGCATGCCGCGAAAGATGTTGCCGCCACCGGTGACGATGCCGACCCTGGCGCCGGCCTTCACCGCGTCAGCAATGTCGCCCGCGATGCGGCTGATGACGGCATCGTCGATGCCGAACGCCTGCCCGCCGAGAAGCGCTTCGCCGGAGACCTTGAGGAGGACCCTTTTGTAGCGAAGCGGTGCGGCCATCGGCTCGACTCGGGAGATTGCTGGATAACTGACGGCTCCCGATACACGAACGAGGCGGCCCTGTCACCGCTCCAAAGGGCGGAAATCCGCGCTTAGAGCGGCAACCCCGCCTTCGTCAGTCCCTCCCTGATCCTTTCCACGGCGGCCTGATCCCGGAACGGCAACCGCCGGACATGCTCATCGAAGGAATATGCCGGGTTGATGGCCTTGAGATCGCGCCAGACGGCACGCGCCTGATCGACCTCGCCGAGATGGCCGAGCGCAGCGGCCAGGAAGCCGCGCGAGACGTCGCTTCGCGGCGCCAGAAGGATCCGGTCGCGGAACAGGGCGGCCGCGGTCTCGTACTTGCCGGCAATCAGGTATGCGAGCGCCAGAAAATGCATGAACATATGGCTGAACGCGGGGTCGAGCCTGATGGCGCGCTCGATGTGCGGAACGCCGCCCAGCGGATCCCCTGAGAACATCTTGATCTCGCCGCGCGCGCTGTTGCTCAGCGCGAAATTCGGGCTGAGAGACAGCGTCGTCTCGACCTCGGCAGACCAGCGGGCAAAGTTCTTGTCGAACCGTGCGACGAGAGCGGCCGCGTGGTGGGCGATCGGCTCGTTCGGCCCCTTGCTGATCGCAATCTCGGCGAGGCGCCGTGCTTCGTTGAGCGAGCCTTCGGGATCGCCGGTCCAGTGGCTCTGGTAGTCGAGAACGTGGGCGACGGCGAGGAGCGCATAAGCCTCCGCATAGTTGGGATCGCGTGCGATCGCTTCACGAAAGATTGCGGTCGCTTTTCCGTAGACTTCGGATGTCTGGTTCGTCCCCTTCAGAAGCGCTCCGCCGCGCAGGACGAGATCGTGCGCGGTGACGTCCGCGGTGCCGGCGCTGACCAGCCGCGCCGCCTCGCTCGGGGTCAGCTTGACCCTCAGCGCGGTGACGATCTCTCGCGTTACCTCGTCCTGAACCGCGAAGATGTCGGTCAGGTCGCGGTCGTAGCGTTCCGCCCATATGTGGCCGCCGGTATCCGCGTCGATGAGCTGCGCCGTGATCCTGACCCGGTTGCCCGCCCTGCGGATGCTCCCTTCCAACACGGAACGGACGCGGAGCTCGCCGCCGATGGTGCGCACGTCGACGTTCCGGCCCTTGTAAGCAAAGCTGGAGTTGCAGGCGATCACCAGCAACCCGCCGAGTTTCGACAGGTCGGTGATGATGTCCTCGGTGATGCCGTCCGAGAAATATTCCTGCTCAGGGTCGCCGGACATATTGGCGAACGGCAGCACGGCGATGGAGGGCGATTCCGGCGGAGGGGCGGCCGAAACCCGCGTCGCTTCGCCGGGGCTGTCTTCCGGGCGCCATTTCCAGATGCGGATGGGCCGGTCGATGTTCTTGACCCGGACCTCGCCGGCATCGGCGAACACCGCACCAACCCGGGTGCCGGCGCTCTCCTGCACGATCGCCGAGATGCAGACGCCCCCGGGCTCCGCCAGCGCCTCGAGCCTGGACGCGATGTTGACGCCGTCGCCGTAGAGATCGTCGCCCTCGACGATCACGTCGCCGAGATTGATGCCGATCCGCAGGCGGATGCCGGACGCGGCGGCGGCAGCGACCGCCCGCTGCACCGCGAGCGCGCAGTTGACGGCATCGACGACGCTGCCGAACTCGACAAGGGTGCCATCGCCGATGAGCTTCACGACGCGGCCACCAAATTCGGCCACGGCCGGATCGAACACCTGCTCGCGGTGGCGCTTCAACGCGTCGAGCGTGCCGGCCTCATCCCCGGCCATCAGGCGGGAATAGCCGACCACGTCGGCTGCGAGGATCGCAGCGAGCCTCCGGTTGGCGCGTGGGTCTGCCATGCGGGCAGAGTCCGTAGCGGTTTTCCCGCGGCTGGCAAGCGGCGGCCGTTCAGGCCGCCGCCTGGGCTCAGTCCTTCTTCGCCGGCGCCGCGGCCGCGGCCACTTCCGCCGCGAAGTCGCTTTCCACCTTCTCGACGCCCTCGCCGAGACGGAACGCGATGAACTCGGTGACGCGGATCGGCGCACCGACCTCGCTCTCCGCCGCCTTCAGCGCGCCTTCGACGGTCTTCTCCGTGTCGACGACAAAGGCCTGCGAAAGAAGCACGACCTCCTCGTAGAACTTGCGCACGCGGCCATCGACCATCTTCTCGATGATCGCCTCCGGCTTGCCGGACTCGCGCGCCTGCTCGGTGAAGATCGCGCGCTCGCGCTGGACGACCGCCGGATCGACCTCGTCGGCGCGCACGGCGAGCGGGCTCGCCGCCGCGATGTGCATGGCGACCTGGCGGCCCGTCTGGCCGAGCTTGGCGGCATCGCCCTTCGACTCCAGCCCGACGATCACGCCGATCTTGCCGAGGCCGGGCGCGACTGCGCTGTGGACGTAGGTCGCGACTGTGCCGTCATCGACGGTGATCGCCGCCGCGCGGCGGAGCGAGATGTTCTCGCCGATGGTCGCGATGGCCGACTTGATCGCATCCTCGACCGCGACACCGCCGGCGAGCGTGGCCTTGAGGATCGACTCGACCTTGCCGTCAGTGGTGAGCGCCGCCTCGGCGATGCCCGACGCGAGCTTCTGGAAATCGGGGTTGCGGGCGACGAAGTCCGTCTCCGAGCTGACCT